>NZ_JBIASS010000003.1:0-452572 GCF_042890955.1 Streptomyces sp. NPDC001933
GCGTGGGCGTGGCCCTGGCTGCCGTAGCCGATGACCGCGACCTTACGGCCCTGGATGATGGACAGGTCGGCATCGTCGTCGTAGAACAGCTCGGCCACTGGGTTTCTCCTTGGTGTGCAGGTGTTGCGTCCCACCGTACGGCGGGGTGCGTCTAATACGTTTTCGGGTCTCGCCATACGAGCGGCGAGGCGGCGGGTTCAGGGCCTGTCCGGCGGACAGGCGCTACGCCGTACGGTCGAGGGCGCGCAGCGAACGGTCGGTGATCGAGCGCGCGCCGCGCCCTATGGCGATGGTGCCGGACTGGACCAGCTCCTTGATGCCGTACTGCTCCAGCATCTTGAGCATGGCCTCCAGCTTGTCGGCGCCGCCGGTCGCCTCGATCGTGACGGCCTCCGGGGAGACGTCAACGGTCTTGGCGCGGAACAGCTTGACGATCTCGACGATCTGGGAGCGGGTCTCGTTGTCGGCGCGGACCTTCACCAGGACGAGCTCGCGCTGGATCGCAGCGGCCGGCTCGAGTTCGACGATCTTCAGGACGTTGACCAGCTTGTTGAGCTGCTTGGTCACCTGCTCCAGGGGCAGGTCCTCGACACTCACGACGATGGTGATGCGGGAGATGTCGGGGTGTTCGGTGGTGCCGACCGCGAGCGAGTCGATGTTGAAGCCGCGGCGGGAGAACAGGGCGGTGATCCGGGCGAGGACACCGGGCTTGTTCTCGACCAGGACGGAGAGCGTGTGCTTGGTGGACATGGAGTCGGTCTCTCTCTGTCTCTCAGTCGTCTTCGTTGTCGCCGAAGTCGGGACGGACCCCGCGGGCGGCCATGACCTCGTCGTTGGAGGTGCCGGCGGCGACCATCGGCCACACCATGGCGTCCTCGTGGACGATGAAGTCGATCACGACGGGGCGGTCGTTGATGGAGTTGGCCTCTTCGATGACCTTGTCCAGGTCGGCCGGGTCCTCGCAGCGGATCGCATAGCAGCCCATGGCCTCGGACAGCTTGACGAAGTCCGGGACGCGGGTGCCCTTCGCCGGGACTCCCTCGGTGTCCGCGCCGGAGTGCAGCACGGTGTTGGAGTACCGCTGGTTGTAGAACAGGGTCTGCCACTGGCGGACCATCCCGAGCGCGCCGTTGTTGATGATCGCGACCTTGATCGGGATGTTGTTGAGCGCGCAGGTGGTGAGTTCCTGGTTGGTCATCTGGAAGCAGCCGTCGCCGTCGATCGCCCAGACGGTGCGGTCGGGCATGCCGGCCTTGGCGCCCATCGCGGCCGGGACCGCGTACCCCATCGTTCCGGCGCCGCCGGAGTTCAGCCAGGTGGCGGGCTGCTCGTACTGGATGAAGTGCGAGGCCCACATCTGGTGCTGGCCGACGCCCGCCGCGAAGATCGTGCCCTCGGGGGCGAGCTGTCCGATGCGCTGGATGACCTGCTGCGGCGAGAGGCTGCCGTCCTCGGGCAGGTCGTAGCCGAGCGGGTAGGTGTCGCGCCAGCGGTTGAGGTCCTTCCACCAGGCGGCGTAGTCACCGACATGGCCCTCGGTGTGCTCGGCCTGGACGGCCTGGACCAGGTCGGCCAGGACCTCGCGGGCGTCCCCGACGATCGGGACGTCGGCGACCCGGTTCTTGCCGATCTCCGCGGGGTCGATGTCGGCGTGGACGATCTTGGCGTACGGGGCGAAGCTGTCCAGCTTGCCGGTGACGCGGTCGTCGAAGCGGGCTCCGAGGGCGACGATCAGGTCGGCCTTCTGCAGCGCGGTGACGGCGGTGACCGCACCGTGCATGCCCGGCATTCCGACGTGCAGCGGGTGGCTGTCGGGGAATGCGCCGAGCGCCATCAGTGTGGTGGTGACGGGCGCTCCGGTGAGCTCTGCGAGGACCTTCAGTTCGGCGGTGGCCCCCGCCTTGATGACGCCGCCGCCGACGTACAGCACCGGCCGGCCGGCCTGGGTGATCAGCTTGGCGGCTTCGCGGATCTGCTTGGCGTGCGGCTTGGTGACCGGGCGGTAGCCGGGCAGGTCCTGGGTCGGCGGCCAGCTGAACGTGGTCTGCGCCTGCAGCGCGTCCTTGGCGATGTCGACGAGGACGGGGCCCGGACGGCCGGTGGAGGCGATGTGGAAGGCCTCGGCGATCGTGTGCGGGATGTCCTCGGCCCTGGTGACCAGGAAGTTGTGCTTGGTGACCGGCATGGTGATGCCGCAGATGTCGGCTTCCTGGAAGGCGTCGGTCCCGATCGCCTTGGAGGCCACCTGGCCGGTGATCGCGACCAGCGGGACGGAGTCCATGTGGGCGTCGGCGATCGGGGTGACCAGGTTGGTGGCGCCGGGGCCGGAGGTCGCCATGCAGACGCCGACCTTGCCGGTGGCCTGCGCGTAGCCGGTGGCCGCGTGTCCGGCGCCCTGCTCGTGGCGGACCAGGACGTGACGGACCCGGGTGGAGTCCATCATCGGGTCGTACGCCGGAAGGATGGCGCCGCCGGGAATGCCGAATACCGTGTCGGCCCCCACCTCCTCGAGGGAGCGGATGAGGGACTGCGCGCCCGTGACGTGCTCAACGGTGGCGGAGGACGATCCGCCGTTACGGGCCCGCGGCTGGGGATGGTGGGCCCCGGTGGCCTGCTCGGTCATCGGCATTCTCTTCTCGAAGCTGAGGGTTTCTGCGGGTGTTTTGCAACAATTTGCGTCGTGCCGGTGCAACAAAAAACCCCTCGTGCCGTGAGGCAAGCGAGGGGAGCGCGTCGGTGCGGTCTGCAGAGTGCCATGAGTGGGCTCTGCTTCAGCCGACGCGCTTTCCAAGTACGAGAATTCGGGTGCGCATGGCAATGACCCTCTCTCCGACGCACTCGACGTGTCAAGTGGGTGGGATGGGCGTCTCAGAATGTGAGCCGCTGAGGAGCGGGATCGAGCCACCGGTCAGGACCGGCTGGGCCATGGTGCTGCCGGGCACCGGGAACTCGCCGCGGGCCAGGGCGCGGCGCAGCCGGTACTCGTCGAGCGGCCCGGAGAAGGCCATTCCCTGGCCGTGCGTACAGCCCATGGCGCGCAGCGCGAGGACCTGCTCCGGCACGTCGACCCCGTCGGCCACGGACTGCATGCCGAGGTCGCAGGCGATGCGCAGCAGGCCGCTGGTGATCTTGTGGAGCCGGGCGGACTCCACCACTCCCTCGACGAGGCCGCGGTCCAGTTTCAGTACGTCGATGGGGAGGCGGCGCAGGGCGTTGATCGCGGCGTAGCCGCTGCCGAAGCCGTCGAGCGCGATGCGGACACCGCTGCGGCGCAGGGCCACGAGACGCTGCTCCAGGTCGTCGAAGGAGATCCGGGGGTCGCTGTCGGCGACCTCGATCATCAGGGCGCCGGAGGGCAGGCCGTGCCGGGTCAGCAGCGCCTCGACGGAGCCGAACGGTGTGCCCTTGTCGAGGAGGCGTCGGGCGGAGAGCCGCACGGCGACGGAGACCGGGTGTCCGGCCCTGGCCCGCTCGGCGGCCTGCTCGACGGCCTCTTCGAGGAGCCAGCGGCCGAGCTCGGCGGTGCGCTCGCCGTCCTCGGTGACGCGGAGGAACTCGGCCGGGGTGAACAGGATGCCCTGGGCGGAGCGCCAGCGGGCCTGGGCGGCGACGGCGGCGACCCGGCCGGTGGCGAGGTGCACGACGGGCTGGTGGAGCAGGGCGAACTCACCTTCGCGCAGGGCGGTGCGCAGCCGGGCCGCCAGCTCGGAGCGGCGCACCACGTCGGCCTGCATCTGCGGGGCGTACAGCTCGACCCGGTCCTTGCCGCCCGCCTTGGCGCGGTACATGGCGAGGTCGGCGTTGCGCATGAGATCGCTGGGGGTGATGCCGGGCTCGGCGAAGGCGACCCCGATGGACGCGGCAACCCGGACCTCGCCGGCACCGATGCGGTACGGCTGGGAAAGGGTGAGGCGCAGCCGGTCGGCGATCTCGTGGACCTGGCACTCCCGGGCGGGCTGGTCGCGGGTGCCGTCGCCGAGGATGATCGTCGCGAATTCGTCGCCGCCGAGGCGGGCGGCGGTGTCACCGGCCCGGACGGACTCGTGGAGGCGGCGGGCGGCCTGGATGAGGAGCTCGTCGCCCGCCTGGTGGCCGAGGCGGTCGTTGACCGCCTTGAAGCCGTCGAGGTCGATGAAGAGGACTGCGGTGCCGGAGTCGCCGGAGCGACGGCCGCCGAGGGCCTGGCGGACCCGTTTGGTGAACAGGGCCCGGTTGGGCAGGTCGGTGAGCGGGTCGTGCTCGGCGTTGTGCTGCAACTGGGCCTGGAGCCGGACCCGTTCGGTCACGTCGCGGCTGTTGAGGATCAGCCCGCCCTGGTGGCGGTTGGCCGTGGATTCGACGTTGAGCCAGTCCCCCGTGCCGGATCTGAAGCGGCACTCGATCCGGGTGGTGGGTTCCTCGTACGGCGGGGCGGCGAGGAACCGGCGCACCTCGTGGACCACCCGCCCCAGGTCGTCGGGGTGGATGATCGAGGACAGCTCGGCGCCGACCAGCTCGTCGGCCTCGCGCCCGTACACCCCGGCGGCGGCGGGGCTGACGTAGCGCAGCACTCCGTTCGGCGCGACGATCATGATGACGTCACTGGAGCCCTGCACCAGGGAGCGGAAGTGGTTCTCCTTCTGCGCCAGTTCCTGGGTGAGTGCGATGTTGTCGACGAGCATGATGCCCTGCCGTACGACCAGGGCGAGGACCACCGTGCAGCCGGTGAGGATCACCACGCGATCCACCCGGCGGCCCTCGACGGCGCTGTACAGGATGCCGAGGGTGCAGACGGCGGCGGCGAGATAGGGCGTCAGCGCGGCCAGCGACCCCGCGATGGGGCGGCTGGTGGGCTGCGCGCTCCGGGGCGGGAGGGCGTTGTCCGCGGCCTTGTTGGCGCCCCAGGGCGCGTACGCGAGGAGCAGGGAGCCGGCGAACCAGCCCGCGTCCAGCATCTGGCCGGAGTGGTAGGTCTGGCGCAGCAGCGGCGAGGTGAACAGGGCGTCGGACAGGACCGTCAGGGCGAGTGCGGCGACGGCGGTGTTCACCGCGGAGCGGTTGACGTTGGAGCGCCGGAAGTGCAGCGCCAGCACCATGGAGACCAGCACGATGTCGAGCAGCGGATAGGCCAGCGCCAGCGCCGCCCGTGCCACGCTCGCACCCTCGGCGTCCACCAGATGCGCGGTGTGGGCGAGGGCGAGGCTCCAGGAGAGCGTGAGCAGCGATCCGCCGATCAGCCAGGCGTCCAGCGCGAGACAGACCCAGCCGGCCCTGGTGACGGGGCGCTTCGCGAGGACCAGCAGCCCGACGATGGCGGGCGGCGCGAAGCAGAGGAAGAAGACGTCGGCCAGGGAGGGCGTGGGCACCTGGAGCCCGAGCACCACCTCGTACCAGCCCCAGACCGCGTTGCCCGCGGAGGCCATGAACGAGGAGAGCGCGAACAGCAGCCAGGCGGGCCGGAACCGGCTGGCGCCGGCCCGCGCGTAGCGGAAGCAGGAGACGGCGGCGATCAGCGCCGCCGCACTGAGCCCGAAATCCCCCATGATGAGCGCCAGTTGCCGCGAGCCCCAGCCGAGGGCCGCTCCCACGGCGTATCCGGCCCAGACGGCGCCGAGGAGGATCTGCCAGACCAGCGCGGATGCGCTGCCCACGGCCGGCCTCCGGGTCAGGAGCGCCCCGAGGGCGTCGGCCGGCGCGCTCACCGGGGCGCCCCCGGTGTCGTCGGGTGCGCGCGCACCCGGCGTCCCGCCGGTCCCCGTCGGCTGTCCGGCGGTGTCGGATCATGCACCCATCGGCCGTACATCGCCCGTCGCCCCCTCGCGTGTCGCGTCCTCCCCGGCGCCGTCCCTTCCACGGCGCAGCGCCCCTTTCGGGACGATACACCAGACTCGTCACGCAGGGACATAGTCCCTCTACTCTCCGTGACGACCGGGGGTTCGTCCGGAACGGTGTGCGACGGGAAGCCTCCGCAGCGTGGTCAGCCGATGGTGCGTACCACGTTCTCCACCGGCTCGCCCGCGGCGAACCGATTCAGCTGCCCGGCCAGCAGGCGCTTGGCGCGCGGCAGGAAGGCCGAAGTGCTGCCGCCCACGTGAGGGGTGATCAGAACGTTCGGAGCATGCCAGAGAGGGTGGCCGGCGGGCAGCGGTTCCGGGTCGGTCACGTCGAGGGCGGCACGCAGCCGGCCGGACTGGAGTTCGGCCAGCAGCGAATCGGTGTCGACGACGCCGCCCCGGGCGACGTTCACGAGCAGCGCCCCGTCCCGCATCGCGGCGAGGAACTCCGCGCCGACCAGCCCCTGTGTGGAAGGGTTCAGCGGGGTGGACAGCACGACGACATCGGCCTCGGGCAGCAGCGCGGGCAGGTCGTCGAGCGCGTGTACGGGGCCGCGTGCGGTTGTCCGCGCGGAGCGCGCGACGCGCGTCACCCGCGCACACTCGAAGGGTGCGAGCCGGTCCTCGATGGCGGCGCCGATCGATCCGTACCCCACGATCAGCACGGACTTGTCGGCGAGCGCGGGGTAGAAGCCGGACCGCCACTCCTCCTTGTCCTGGCCGTGGACGAATCCGGGAACACCGCGCAGGGAGGAGAGGATCAGGGCGAGGGTGAGCTCCGCGGTGGACGCCTCGTGGACCCCCTTGGCGTTGCACAGCATCGCCCCCGTCGGCAGCAGGCCGAGCCCCGGCTCGACGTGGTCGATGCCCGCGGAGAGCGTCTGCACGACCCGGACGCCCGCCATGCCGCCGAGCGGCCGGACCGCGACCTCGGAGCCCTTCATGTACGGCACCACGTAGAAGGCGCAGTCGGCGGGGTCGGCGGGGTAGTCCGGCCCGCCGTCCCAGAAGCGGTAGTTGAGCCCCTCGGGGAGCCCTTCGATCTCGTCGGCCGGGAACGGCATCCATACGTCGGGCGTCTTCGTCACGTCGGGAGCATTCGTGGAAGTCATGGTCAGGAGGCTAATTGGCGGAGGCCGTGCGAGGGGCGGCGGGCGGCAGAGGTTACTTTGGGGTGCGGTGCGGTCCCGTGGACGGCGGGGCGTGGGCCCGGTTCGACGGCGGGGCCTGGGGAGGATCGGGGAGTTGGAGCGCAGGAGTCTCGGTGCGGCGGCGCTCGCCGTGGGGGCGGTCGGTCTCGGCTGCATGCCGATGAGCTGGGCGTACAGCGCCTCGCAGCAGCGCGGTGACCGTGCGTTGCGCACGGTGCACGCCGCGCTCGACGCGGGTGTCCAACTGCTCGACACGGCCGACATGTACGGCCCGTTCACCAATGAGCTGCTGGTGGGGCGGGCGCTGAAGGGCCGCAGGTCGGACGCGTTCGTCTCCACCAAGTGCGGGCTGCTGGTGGGCGACCAGCACATCGTGGCCAACGGCCGTCCCGGTTATGTGCGGCGGGCCTGCGACGCCTCGCTGCGCCGGCTCCAGACCGATGTGATCGATCTGTACCAGCTGCACCGGGCCGACCCCGAGGTGCCCGTCGAGGAGACCTGGGGTGCGATGGCGGAGCTGGTGACCGCCGGGAAGGTGCGGGCGCTCGGCCTCTGCGCGGTCGGGGCCCGGGCCTCACGCCGATCGGGGTCGCGGATGTACGACGAAACGATCCGTCAGCTGGACCGGGTGCAGCAGGTCTTCCCGGTGAGCGCGGTGCAGGCAGAGCTCTCGGTCTGGTCGCCTCAGGCGCTGGAGTCGCTGCTCCCGTGGTGTTCGGCGCGGGGTGTGGGGCTGCTGGCGGCGATGCCGCTGGGGAACGGTTATCTGACCGGCACGCTGACACCCGGGCAGGGTTTCGAGCCGGACGATCTGCGCGCCCGGCATCCCCGGTTCACGGCGGAGATGATGGCGGCGAACCAGCCGGTGGTCGCCGGGCTGCGGCGGATCGCCGAGCGGCACGGGGCGAGTGTCGCGCAGGTGGCGCTGGCCTGGGTGCTGCGGCAGGGGCCGCATGTGGTGCCGGTGCCGGGGACCAAGCGGGAGCGGTGGGCGGTGGAGAACGCGGGGGCCGCCGGACTGACCCTGACCGCGCGGGACCTGGCGGAGATCGCCGCCCTGCCCGGTGCTCAGGGGTCGTGGGACTGAGAACGACCGGCACTCGGGGGCTTCGGGAACCCCGGGGCGGGGCCGCGGTGTAAGAACAGTAGTCAGGTGGCCGTCGAAGGGATCGGTGCTGTGCGCGGTGTTCTGTTCGGATCTGTACGAGGGCCCGCCGGGCCGCGGGGGCGGGGCCTGCGCCGCGGGACGGTGGCCGTGCTGGCGGCCGGCTCGCTGGCGCTGAGCGCGGGGTGCTCCTCGGGCGGCGGCTCCGGCAGCATGGCGGGCGTCGACGGGACGCCACCGGTCGCCCGTTCCTCCTCCGCCGCCCCGAAGCCGTCGGCCCCGAAGCCGTCCGCCTCGCCGTCCCTGCCGCCCGTCAAGGGCTCGGTGAAGGTGGTGTCGACGCTCACCGGGGGCCTGGAGTCGCCCTGGGGACTGGCCGAGCTGCCCGGCGGCGATCTGCTGGTCTCCTCCCGCGACAAGGGCACGATCACCCGGATCGACGCGAAGACCGGCGAGAAGACCCTGCTGGGCGAGGTGCCCGGGGTGTCGCCCGGCGGTGAGGGCGGGCTGCTGGGGATCGCGGTCTCCCCCACGTACGGCTCGGACCACATGGTGTACGCGTATTTCACGACCGAGTCCGACAACCGCATCGCCCGCATGCAGTACGACGAGAAGGGCACGACGCCCGGCCGGCTGCTGGGTGCGCCGGACACGATCCTGCGCGGCATCCCCAAGGGGGCGATCCACAACGGCGGGCGGATCGCCTTCGGCCCGGACCACATGCTGTACGCGGGCACCGGGGAGACGGGCGACGACGGCCTCGCGCAGGACAAGAAGTCGCTGGCCGGCAAGATCCTGCGGATGACCCCGGACGGGCAACCGCTGCACGGCAACCCGGAGGCCGACTCCGTGGTGTATTCGTACGGGCACCGCAATGTGCAGGGGCTGGCCTGGGACGGGCAGGGACAGCTGTGGGCGTCCGAATTCGGCCAGGACACCTGGGACGAGCTGAACCGGATCGAGCCGGGTGGGAACTACGGCTGGCCGGAGGCCGAGGGCAAGGCGGGAAAGAGGGGTTTCATCGACCCCGTGGCACAGTGGAAGACGTCCGAGGCCTCCCCGAGCGGGATCGCCTTCGTCAACGGTTCGATCTGGATGGCCGGCCTGCGCGGCAAGCGGCTCTGGCGGATCCCGCTGTCCGGCAGCGATGGAAAGAAACCTCTGGCGGCCCCGCAGTCGTTCCTGGAGGGTAAGTACGGCCGTCTGCGTACCGTGCTCGCCGCGGGCGGCGACAAGCTCTGGCTCGTCACGAGCAATACGGACACCCGTGGCACCCCGAAGCCGGGAGACGACAGGATCCTGGTGCTGACGGTGCGGTAAGCGGCTACAGCAGGTGAAAGGGCGTGCGGCCGGTGTTCAACTTCTTCGAGGAACTTTTCGCGCCCGGCCGCAAGCACACCTCCGACGAGCAGAAGCGGCTGGAGCTGACCCGGGTGGATCTCGGCGTCGGCGACCCGGGGCGCGGTCCGATAGACCTGGCCTCCGGGAAGGTCGTCGTCAGGGCGCCCGGTGCGGATGCGGGTACGGGCGCGGATTCGGGTACGGGCGCGGACGCGGGTGCAGGCGCGGACGCGGGTACAGGCGCGGACGCGGACGGCCCGGACACGGACGGCTCGGACACGTAGTCATGAGCGGGGCCCGTCAGGTGTCGCTCCGGGCCGGGTACAGGCGGAGCCGGTGGGCGAGTGCGGCCGCCTCGCCTCGGCTGGAGACGCCGAGCTTGGCGAGAATGCTGGAGACATGCACGCTCGCGGTCTTGGGCGATATGTAGAGCTGCTCGGCGATCCTGCGGTTCGTGTGGCCCTCGGCGACCAGCCGGTGCACGTCCTGTTCGCGTCTTGTCAGCCCGAAGGACTCCACCGCGGCGGCGGCCGCCTCGCGCAGGCGGTCCTCGGCGCGCTCCGGATCCACCGCGTCGTCGCCGGTGCCGTCCGGGCCGGCAACGGTGCCGGGGACGGTGACAGCGGCCGGGATCTCGGGTGCGGTGCCGTGGTCCGGGGCGGTGAGGGCGATACGGGCGCGGCCGGCCAGCAGCTCGATGGTCGCGGTGAGCGGGCGGGCGCCGAGCCGCACGGCGGTGCGGTGGGCCTCGCGCAGCAGGGTGGTGACGGTGGACCGGTCGCCGGCCGCGATCAGGAGGGCCTCGGCCCAGCGGTGCTGGATCCGGGCCAGCTCGTACGGGCGGTGCAGCGGCGCGAAGGCGGCGGCCGCGCGGGACCAGTGGCCGGGGGTGTCGGTCCCCTCGGCCCTGGCCAGCTCGGCGTCGACGAGGAGGCCGTGGGCGGCCCAGACGGGGACGAGCATCGGCAGCTGCTTCAGGTGGGCACGGATGGCGGCCAGGATCGCCGGCCGGCCGGGGTCGGCGGCGGGCAGGCCCCTGGCGTCGGCCTCGGCCGCGGCGGCGACGTGGAGCAGCGGCAGGGCGTACCGCTGGGTGCCGGGCGGGAATCCCTGCTCCGAACGGGCCTCGAACTCGGCCCGCGCGTCGGCCAGTCGGCCCTGTTGCGCGGCGAGGGCCATGGCGTGGCGCGCGGGGGCGATGAGGTGCTGCGGCTGCGGGTCGCGGGAGCCGAAACAGCGTCGGGTCAGGGCCAGTTGCTCCTCGGCCTCGGCCAGGTCGCCCCGGGCCAGGGCGAGTTCGGTTCGGCACGAGGCCACCAGCCCCTGCGCCTTGCTGGACCGGGCGGCACGTGCCGCGGCGTCGGTGGTGGTCCGGCTCTCGTCCCAGTGCCCCAGGGAGAACAGCGAGGCCGCCCGGTTGCAGCGGACCCACGCCTCCATGTCGGCGATGCCGTGGCTGCGGCTGATCGCGATGCCGTGGTCCGCGGCGGTCACGGCCTCCAGGGAGCGGCCCATGGATTCGAGGGTGGAGGGGAGGTCGATGGCGGCCCGGCTCATGATGCCGACCAGGTGGAGTTCGTCGGCGCGGTCGCGGACGGCGTACATCTCGGCGATGCCCTCGTCGACGCCGCCCGCCTCGGCGGTGAGCCCGCCGCGGGTGAGCCGGGCGTGCAGCTCGGTGTACTCGTCGTCGACGAGCCGGGCGTACTCCACGGCCCGGTCGACGGCGAGCAGCGTCTCGGCGCCGGGGCGGTGCAGGGCGCCCCATCCCGCCACGCTCGTCAGGACGTCGGCGTGGACGACGGACGGGGGCAGTCCGCGGACGAGTTCCTGGGCGTTGGCCAGTTCCTGCCATCCGTCGCCCCGGGTGAGGTCCTGCATGAGCCGGGAGCGCTGGACCCAGAACCAGGCGGCGCGCAGCGGGTCGTGCTCGCCCTCCAGGACGCGCATGGCCTTCTTGGCGATGGCCAGGGCACGTTCGCGTTCCCCGCCGAACCGGGCGGCGACGGTGGCCTCGGCCATGAGGTCGAGATAGCACAGCGGGGTGGCGTCGGGGTCGCTGCTGCAGATGGGGTGGCTCTCGGCGTAGTCGATGGGGCGCAGGGTGTCGCGTACCTCTTCGGGGGCGTCGTCCCACAGCTCCATCGCCCGTTCCAGCAGCCGGAGTTGTTCGGCGAACGCGTAGCGGCGACGGGCTTCGACCGAGGCCTTCAGCACGGCGGGCAGGGCCTTGGCGGTTTCGTGTGCGCCGTACCAGTAGCTGGCGAGCCGGGTGGCGTGCTCCCCGGCGCGGACGAGGGCCGGGTCGGCCTCCAGGGCCTCGGCGTAGCGCCGGTTGAGCCGGGAGCGCTCGCCGGGGAGCAGGTCGTCGCTGACGGCCTCACGGACCAGGGAGTGCCGGAAGCGGTAGCCGTTGCCCTCCGGGGTGGTGAGCAGCAGGTTGGCGCCGACGGCCGCCCGCAGTGCCTCGATGAGGTCGTCCTCGGTGAGCCGGGCGACCGCGGCCAGCAGCTCGTACTCGACGGCTGAACCGCCCTCGGCGACGATCCGGGCGATGTTCCGGGCGTTCTCCGGGAGCGCTTCGACGCGTACGAGCAGGAGGTCGCGCAGTGAGTCGGAGAGCCGGGAGTGGTCACCGCTCTCCAGGCTGCGGGCGAGTTCCTCGACGAAGAAGGCGTTGCCGTCGGAGCGTTCGAAGATCTCGTCGACGAGGGCGTCCTCGGGGGTGGCGGCGAGGATGCCGGTGAGCTGGCGGCGCACCTCGGCGCGGTTGAAGCGGGCGAGTTCGATCCGGCGGACGGTGCGCAGCCGGTCCAGTTCGGCGAGGAGGGGGCGCAGCGGGTGGCGGCGGTGGATGTCGTCGGAGCGGTAGGTGCCGATCACGACGAGGCGGCCGTTGCGCACGGTGCGGAAGAGGTAGGCGAGGAGGTGGCGGGTGGAGGCGTCGGCCCAGTGCAGGTCTTCGAGTACGAGGACGACGGCTCGTTCGGCGGAGATGCGTTCCAGGAGCCGGGCGGTGAGCTCGAAGAGGCGGGCGGTGCTGTGTTCGTCGGTGGCGTCCCGGTCGGCCTCGCCGAGTTCGGGCAGCAGCCGGGCCAGTTCGCCCTCCTGCCCGGCGCAGGCGGCGGCGACCTCGGCGGGCAGGGTGCGGCGCAGGGCCCTCAGCGCGGTGGAGAACGGGGCGTAGGGCAGGCCGTCGGCACCGATCTCGACGCAGCCGCCGACGGCGACGACCGCGTCACGGCGCACCGCCGCCGCGAGGAACTCCTCGACCAGCCGGGTCTTGCCGACCCCCGCCTCGCCGCCGATGAGCAGCGCCTGCGGTCCGCCCGGACCGCCGGCCCCGTCCGGGCCCCCGGCGCCCTGCGCGCGGGCGAGCGCGTCGACGAGTGAGGCGAACTCGCCCTCACGGCCGACGAACACGGGACTGACGGACCTGGTCTCCACGCCGCCGAGCATCGCACACGGGTCCGGCCTCACGTGGCGTGGACGAGTCGATTCCGGTCGGTACTCACCGGCCTCCCGGCCTCCCCGCGCCCGGAGTGCCGGGCGGCCCTGCGGGCGTCCCGGCGGGCGCGAACGGCCTCCCGGACGAGCCGGTCCCGCTCGGCCCGGTGGCGCAGTTCGGCGGCGCGCAGCTCGTGGAGCCGGTACGTTTCCATGTGCTTCTCCCTGAGGACGACGGCCCGTCCGGGCCGGGGGCGGCAGTGGTTCTCTGCCGTCCCCCGACTGTCGTCTCCCAGAGGGTGTCGCCGCATCGGGCAGGATCCGCATCTTCGCGGGGCGCCGTGCCCTGTCCGGGTGCGGGCGCCGCCGTATGCGGGCCGGGGTCCCTCGGGCGGATGCCCTACGAGGTGGCCGTCGGGCCGGGTCCGTGGAGGTCACCCGCTCCCTGCGCGCCCGTGTCCGGCGGCCGTCGTGGTCACTGGGCGGCGGTCGCGGTCGGCAGCGCCACGATGAGGTCGAAGTACATGGCGGCGGAGAGCAGCAGGCCGAGGGCACCGAGCACGATGCCGGCGGTCGCCACGGCGCGGACCCAGCCGGGCTGCGGGTGCGCGGAGGGTGCGCCGAAGGCCGGGCGGACCAGGGCGAAGACTCCGACCAGCAGGGCGAGCAGGGCGAAGAGCCCGTTGACCAGGGCGGTGGTGTGCCAGGCGTCGCCGTAGATCTCGGAGATCTGCTGGGCGGCGGTGCCACCGTTGGCGGACTTGATCTGGCCGATCAGGGTCTCGCGCTCGGCAGCGACCTTGCCGGTCCAGGACCCGGTGAGTGCGACGACACCGAGACCGGCCGCGACCACGGAGGCGGCGGCCGAGCCGAGGCCGGAGGGCTCCTTGCCGGAGTCGTCGTCGAGCTCGTCGAGGTCCAGGTCGTCCGGGTCCAGGTCGTCCGAGGCGTCCTCGGACGCGGCCTTCTCGGTCGGGATCTCCTCGGCGTCGGATGCTTCTGCTGCTGCGGTTGCTTCAGGATCGGCGGGAACAGTGGGGCTCGTGGTGGTCCTGGGGTTCATGTCGCGCACGCTAGGCGGCCCGTATGAGAACCCCCTTAACGTCCGCCCGAAGCGCCGCCGCCACGGGAGGGCCCCGGCGGGCGCTCGCCCGCCGGGGCCGTTGCCGGGGCCGTCGCCGTCCAGATCAGCCCGCCGCGTCGAAGGAGTCCTGGAGGCGGGGTACGTAGTCGGCGAACGCGGCCGCCCAGCAGCCGTAGTTGTGGCCGCCGTCGCAGGTGGGAGCGAGCGCCGACCCGTTGCCGTAGTCGACCAGGCGGCTGGGCAGACCGAGCGTGTCCATGCGGGACTTGACGTTCCTGGCGGCGATCGCGGTGAAGTGGTCGATCACGTCGTTGTCACCGGTGTAGAGCGTGACGTCGGTGTCGGCGAGCTTGGCCAGGTTGACCGGGGCGGCGGGGTCGACCGCCTTCCAGATCCGGTCCGCGTTCAGGACCGGGTAAGGGGAGCCGAAGATCGCGTCGCTGTCGACCATGGGCCCGTAGCCGGTGCACTGGCCGGTCCCGGACGGGGTGGAGGTGCTCACGGCGCACCAGGCGCCCGTGATGTTGAGTTCCGTGGCCAGGACCGCCGCGCGGACCTCCGCCATGCCGAAGTCGATGCCGCCGGACAGGGAGGCGACGTGACCGAAGAGGTCGGGCCGGGCCTCGCCGTAGTGCATGGCGCCGAACCCGCCCATCGAGAGGCCGACGACGGCCCGATGTCCCCTGTCGGCGATGGTGCGCAGGTTGGCGTCGATGAAGGGGACGACCTGCTTCAGGTGGAAGGTCTCCCAGTTCGCCGCGCCCTCGGCGGTGTTCTGCATGAGCCAGTCGGCGTACCAGCCCTTGCGTCCGCCGTCCGGCACGACGGTGATCATCGAGTCCGAGCGCAGCGCCGGGACGGCCGCGGCGTCGTCCGGGCTTCCGGGCCCGCCGTGCAGGAAGTACGCCACCGGCCAGCGCTTGTCCGGGTCGGCCCGATAGCCGCTGGGCAGGAAGATGCGGATCTTGTGCTTCCCGGCCACCTGCGGGGTGGTCACGGTGATGGTGAAGTCGGTGGCCGAGTGCACCTCGGTGCCCCCGGCGACCTGGGTCAGGCCGAACCCGTCGGTCAGCACCGGCGGGGCGGCGCCGTCGGCGTGGGCGAGCGGGGCGGTGAGGGTCGCGGTCATGGTCAGCGCGGCGGCGGCCACGGCCGTTCGCGCCCGGGTCCGCCAGGTGGTCCGTGGTGTTCTCATCGGGTGTCCTCTCCGAGAGCGGGCGGCTCTCGCCGTGGGGGAAGGTCCCGGCCTGGGGGCCGGGACCTTCCGGTCGTGGTTCTCAGAGCGCGCAGAACGCGTCGGTCATGGCCTTGCCCGTATGGGCCTGTCCCGGCGTACCGCCGAGAAGATGGAACTCGTTGTTCGCGTGCGCCACCTGCTCGGTGCCGTCCTCGCTGCTCAGCCACTCGCTGAAGTAGCCGAGCACCGCGCCGTTGTGTCCCCAGGCCGACTTCCCGCAGGACAGCTGCATGCGCTCGATGCCCAGCCCGTAGCCGACATCGGCGGTCACGGGAACGGTGGTCTTGAGCTCGGCCATCTGCGCGGGCTCAAGGAGTTTTCCGGTCATCAGCGCCCGGGAGAACGTGGCCAGGTCGTCCATGGTCGACACCATGGCCCCGGCGCTCCCGAAGACCTGCACGTTGGAGGCCGTCGCGTCGCTGATGAAGATCGTCCGGATCGCGTAGCCGTGGAGGTGGTTGCCGTAGAGCGCGGGGTCGGATGTGGGGAAGCTGGTGTCGCGCAGGCCGAGCGGTTCGATGATGCGCCGCTGGATCTGCGTGGCCGCGTCCTCGCCGGTGACGGCCTTGATCACCATGCCCGCGAGCACGTAGTTGGTGTTGGAGTAGTCGAACTTCTCGCCCGGCTCGGTCGTCGGCGCGCGCATGGCGAGGGCGACGTTGACCAGGTTCTGCGGCGGGAAGACCTCCCTCGGGTTGGTGTTGAGGAAGTACGGCCCGTTGATCTGTATGGTTTTGAAGTAGTCGGGCAGGCCCGAGGTGTGGTTGAGCAGCTGACGGATCGTGATCTTCGAGCCGTCGTAGCCGTTGGCGGCGACCGCCCCCGGCAGCCACTTGGCGACGGTGTCGTCCAGCGAGAGCTTCTTCTCGCCCTCCAGCTGGAGCAGCACGGTGGAGGTGAACGCCTTGGTGTTGCTGCCGATCCGGAACTTCGCCTTCGGGTCTGCGGGCACCTTGGTCGCGCGGTCACCGACACCCGCGTGCACGTACTGGGTGGTGTCACCCTTCCGCACCATGCCGATCACGCCCGGGTATCCGTCGGCGATCCCCTGCTGGGCACCGGCCTGCAGGATGTCGGCCGGGGTCTGGGCGGCGGTCGAGGACTCGGCAGCCGTTGAGCCGGTGGCCGGGGCGGCGGCGGTCGCCGTGCCGGCACCGGTCATCAGCAGGCAGGCCGCGGTGGCCACCGGCAGCAGCCAGCGCCGATGCCCACGCACCCGCGAGGAGCGTCGGGCCCCGCCGTCGGTGGGCCGGTTCGCCGGGCCGGTCTCGATGCCTGCTCCGGAATCGTCGCGCATGCTCATTTTCTTTCCTGTCCCTTTCGGTCGGTCGGTCATTCCGGCTGTCTGGTGGGGTTCGGCCGCGCCTCAGCGCCGGCACGCGGCCGCGATGATCAGCAAAAGGACGAGAATTCCCGCCAATTGGAGGCAGGCGAGGCCGCCGAGGCGGTTGCCCTGCGGATTTCTCCGATTGGTCTCCACATGGCCACCGGCGAGAATTCCCGGGTGCTGCTTGGTGTAGTGCTCCAGTTGGCGTTGTGCGCCCTCGGACTCGGCGAGCCACGGCGTCTTGAATCCGCATTCGCCGCACCAGAATCGGTAGACCATGTCAACTCCTCATGAGTCGTTGCAGGAGAAAGTCATGAGAGGCGATCAGGTCCGATGCCGGTGCCGGTCCGGCCCCATGGACGCCATCTGCTTCCCGGATGCCCGGCGAGGTGCGCCGCCCCGTGTCGGCGCACCGGCCGGACACCACTGATCGTGCTGTTCACGCCATTCCGCGAACAGGACAGGCGACCGGCCATATATGACCGGTCGTCACCGGTAGGGTCGTCGCGACCGCGCCCGGTGGTGGAGGGATGTCGAAGTGGCGGATCAGCTCGGCACTTTGCTGCGTCGGCTGCGTAACCGGTCGGGGCTGACGCAGGAGCAGCTGGAGGCACGGTCCGGAGTGAGCGTGCGTACGATCCGCAGACTGGAGAACGGCAGATCCAGCGATCACCGGCTGGGTACGGTGAACCTGCTGGCGGACGCGCTGGAGGCCGGGCCCGAGGACCGTCAGCGGCTCGCCGCCACGCTCGCGAGGTCGAAGGCCGAGCCGGCCGGCGAAGCCTCGCCGGTACCCGTACCGGATTCCGCACCCGTACCCGCATCCCTGCCTGCACAGAATTCCGTGCAGAATCCCGGACAGAATTCAGGGCGGATCCCCGGACAGAATCCCGGACACAACCCCGTACCAAAAGTCCGCCCCAGCCCCACCGCTTCACCCGTTCACGGCGAACTCGTCACCGCCGCCGCCGAATTGGCCCGGGAAATCCGGCGCCGCTGGCAGCGCGAGGAGGAACACCGCCGGGTGCACGACCCCTTTCCGCTTCCGGTGCGCTGGCAGGACGCCCCCGAATCACTGACCGACCATTCGGAGAACATCCAGCGTCTGCCGCCGGGAGCGACGCCGGACCGAATGGACCTGAGCGGCGATCTGGGCAGCGTGGCCGAGGTCTACCGGCGGATCGGGTCCGGGCGGCTCGTGGTGCTCGGCCGGGCCGGATCCGGCAAGTCGGTCCTGACGATCAGGTTCGTCCTGGACCAGCTGGAGGCCCGGGAGCCGCACGACAGGGTGCCGGTGGTCTTCAGCATCGGCTCCTGGGACCCCACGGCCGTCGCGCTGCGGGACTGGCTGATCGACCGGCTGGTGCGCGACCACCCGCATCTCACCCGCCGGGCCCCCGACGGGTCGACGCTGGCGGCCGCCCTGGTCGACGCGGATCTCGTACTGCCGGTCCTGGACGGGTTCGACGAGATCGCGGAGGGTCTGCGGAGTACGGCCCTGGAGGTGCTCAACGCCACCTCGCTCCCGCTCGTCCTGACCAGTCGACGCGGCGAGTTCGCCGAGGCCGTCCAGGAGGCCGGTGCCCCGCTGGTCTGGGCCGCCGGTCTCGAACTGACCGATCTCACCCTCGAGGACCTCTCCGACTACCTGCCCCGGACGGCCCGGCCGGTCCCCCGCGACGACGGCGGGACCACGCCGGTCTGGACCCCCGTACTGGACCGGCTGCGCGCCCGGGAGGGCGGGGCGGTCGGCCCCCTGGCCAGGGTCCTGAGCACCCCGCTCATGGTCATCCTGGCGCGGACGATGTACAGCGAGGCGCCCGACAGGAATCCGGCGGAGCTGCTGGACACCGAGCGTTTCCCCGACGAGAACTCCCTCGAAGAACATCTGCTGGCGGGCTTCGTGCCGACGGTCTACCGGCGCCGGGTCGCCGAGCGCAGCGCCTCCGGCCACCGGGAGCGGCAGCGCGATCCGGAGCGCGCCGAGCGCTGGCTCGGCTTTCTCGCCCACCATCTGGCCCGGCTCGACGGCGACCAGCAGGACCTCGCGTGGTGGCGGATCGGTGATTCGCTGCGGCTGTCCACGCGGCTGCTGTCGGTGGTGGTGTCCTCGGCACTCTGCGTCACGCTCGCCGTGTGGTTCGTCAACCTGATCAACGTACCGTTCCCGGTCGGCGAGGCCCTCATGTCGAGCTGTTCGATGGGGGCGGCCGCCGGTCTCGCCTACGGGTGTGTCCACGCGATCCTGGTCCGGTTCGGCACCACGGCCTTCGAACCCGCCCATGTGCGGCTGCGGCTGCCCGGCGGGGGCACCGGCGTCGGCCGCAGACCGGTGCGCACGTTCGTCGCCCGGTTCGGCGCCGTACTGCCGGGCGGATTCGTGATGGGCGTCGGATGCGCCTCCGCCCTCGCCCTCCAGCGCTGGCTGTACTACGGGATCCCGCTCGCGAACGAGCTGGTGATCAAGGGCACCCTCATCAATATGCTGGTGCTCGGCCTGATCTTCGGCGCGGGCGCCGGGCTCGTCTTCGGGATCGTGGCCATGCTCGAAGCGCCGCTGGACGTCGCCTCCGCGGCCACCCCGGCCGGCCTGCTGGCCTCGAACCGCGCGACGGTGCTCCGGCAGGTTCTCGTACTGGTACCGATGCTCACCCTGGCCATCTCGGTCGGCGGGCACCTGATCACCGGCCTGCTCGACGGAATCCTCGGACCGCTGGTCTGGGACGTGACGGGCGGGCTCGTCATCGGTGCCATCGGCGGCATCGGCGGCACGTGCTCGTACGCGCTCTCGTTCACCGCCTGGGGGCGGTGGCTGGTCCTGTCGCGGGTCTGGCTGCCCCTGACCGGCAAGCTGCCCCGGGACACGGTGGCCTTCCTGGACGACGCCTACCGCCGGGGCGTCCTGCGCCAGACCGGCGCGGTGTACCAGTTCCGCCACATCCGGCTCCAGCACCACCTCGCCCGTTCGTACCGCGAGCACCAGAGCAAGTACGCACCGGCCCGGTTCGGTCCCGGGGCATGAGTGCCGGCACGGCCGGCGCTCAGTCCTTCCGCGCCCGCCACTCCGGGGCCAGTACCGACCAGACCTCCGAGTCGTGCCGCACCCCGCGGTACAGGTAGTTCTCGCGCAGCACCCCGTCGCGCGTCATGCCGAGCCGCTTCGCCACGGCGATGCTGGCGGTGTTCGCGGCGGAGGCGTCCCACTCCACGCGGTGCATGCCGCGCTCGTACACCGCCCAGTCGATCAGCTTCCGGCACGCCCGGGTGATCAGGCCGCGTCCCTGGCCCGCCGGCTCCAGCCAGCAGCCGATCTCGCAGTTCCCCGACTCCGCGTCGAAGATCCGGAACAGGACGCCGCCGACGAGCGTGCCCTCCAGCCAGATGCCGTAGATCCGCCCCGTGTCCGCCGCCAGCTTCTCCGCGTACCGCCGCAGCAGCTCCCGCGCCGAGTCCAGATCGGTGGCGAAGGAGGCGAAGGGGATCCACGGATCGATGAGCTCGCGGGCCCGGTCCATGTGGTCCAGGAACTCCTGGGCCTGCCAGATCTCCAGCGGACGCAGTTCCGCTCCGTCGTCACCCAGGGATACCGCGAACATCATGCTCCTTCTCGAACCGCTTCCACCGCTTGCGCGGGCTGCGCCACCTCGGACAGTTGCGCCGCCTGCGGGATCTTCGCATGCGGGAGGCCGTGCTCGGGAGGCTCGATGCTGATCCGGGGCAGCAGCCGGTCCAGTCGGCGCGGCAGCCACCAGTTCGCCCCGCCCAGCATGTGCATCAGCGCGGGGACCAGCAGTGTGCGCAGGACGAAGGCGTCCAGCAGGACGGCGGCGGCGAGCGCGATCCCGAACATGGCGATGACCCGGTCCCCGCTGAGGACGAACGCCAGGAAGACCGAAATCATGATCACGGCCGCGGAGTTGATCACCCGGCCGGTCTCGGCGAGGCCCACCCGGACGGCCCGCCGGTTGTCCCGCGTCTCCAGCCACTCCTCGTACATCCGCCCCACCAGGAACACCTGGTAGTCCATGGACAGCCCGAAGAGCACGGACACCATGATCACCGGCAGGAACGGTTCGATGGGCCCCGAGCTGCCGAGCCCCAGCAGCTCGCTCCCCCAGCCCCACTGGAAGATCGCCACGACGACCCCGAACGAGGAGGCGACTGCGGCCACGTTCATCACGGCGGCCTTCAGCGGAATGCCGATCGACCGGAAGGCCAGCAGCAGGAGCAGGCAGCCGAACCCTATGACCACGCCGACGAAGAGCGGGAGTTTGCCGATGATGATCCGGGCGAAGTCGTCGTAGCTGGCGGTCACTCCCCCGACATGGGCCTGGAGCGAGGTGTTCGACTCGGCCTTCGGCAGGACGTCCGTACGCAGCCGGTCGACGAGCGCGCTGGTCTCCTCGGACTGCGGCGACGACTTCGGTACGACGGTGACGAAGGCCGTGTCGCCGCTGTTGTTGTACGTGACCGGGCCGACCGAGGCCACGCCCTCGGTGGACCGCAGCGTGGCGGGCAGCCCGTCCATCGCGAGCCGGTCGTCCGCGCCGTCCAACTGCGCGGCGATGGTCAGCGGCCCGTTGACGCCGGGGCCGAATCCGTCGGCCAGCAGGTCGTACGCCTGACGGGTGGTCGACGAGGCGGGGTTGTTGCCCTGGTCGGAGGTGCCCAGATGGAGGGAGAAGGTGGGCAGCGCGAGGACCAGCATCACCACGGCGGCGCACGCCCCGAGCAGCTTGGGGTGGCGTTCGACGAAGGCGGACCAGCGGGCGGCGAAGCCCGTGGGCAGTTCGGGTTGCGGGCCGTGCTCGGCGAGCCGTGCGCGCTCGCGCCGGCTCAGGGCCCGCATCCCGATGAAGGACAGCAGGGCGGGGAGCAGGGTGACGGAGGCGGCCACGGTCAGCACGACGGTGAGCGAGGCGGCGATCGCCACACCGTTGAGGAAGCCGAGCCGCAGGATCAGCATGCCGAGCAGTGCGATGCAGACGGTCGCCCCGGCGAAGACGACGGCGCGGCCGGTCGTCGCGACGGCGGTCTGCGCGGCCTCGGTGACCGACAGGCCACTGCGCAGTCCTCTGCGGTGTCTGGTGACGATGAACAGCGCGTAGTCGATGCCCACGCCGAGCCCGATCAGCATGCCCAGCATGGGTGCGAAGTCGGCGACGGTCATCAGATGGCCCAGCAGTACGGTGCCCGCGTAGGCGGTGCCGACGGATACCAGTGCGGTGGCGATGGGCAGCATGCTGGCGGCGAGCGAGCCGAAGGCGAGGAAGAGGACGACCGCCGCGACGACGACCCCGATGGCCTCGCTGAGATGGACGGAGGGCGCTTCGGTGAGGGCGACGGCGGGGCCGCCCAGCTCCACCTGGAGGTGGGCGGTGGCGGCCGCCTTCGCGGTGTCGACGACGGCCCTGGCCTGCGGCACCGGGATGTCCTCGACCTGCTGGTCGAAGGTGACCGTGGCGTAGGCGGTGTGTCCGTCGGCGCTGATCTGCGCGGTGCCGGAGCCTCCGTACGGGCCGGTGACCGCGCCGACCCCGGGCAGTTCCTCTACCGCGTGCAGGGTCCGGGTCATCGTCTGCCGGACGTCGTCGGCCCGCACGGTGGAGTCGGAGGTGTGCCAGACGATGGTGTCGGTGTCACCGCCGAGGTCCGTGAAGCCGTTCCTGAGGAGCTCGGTGGCCCGGCCGGACTCCGTGCCGGGCACCTCGTAGTCGTTGGAGTACGCGGAGCCCGCGAAGCCCGCCGCGGTGGCGGCCCCGCCGAGGGCGAGCAGCCAGATGAGGACGGCGACGAGACGGTGCCTGATGCACCAGCGGGCGATGGCAGCCAACGGACGTGCTCCCTGCTGGTTCGTGGTTCTTCGGCAGCACAAAACATGCATGAGCCGCAAAGAACGCATGACCTGAGAACCGTCACTCTGGCAGCCGAAAGTGATCCTTTGTCCCTTTCGTGGCCTTACTCACAATGGCCGCAGAGCTTGCCGTATCCCCCGGTCGCAGCGGCCTCCGGCCACCTCACTCGGCCAGTCGTTCCTCCTCCGCCTCCAGTTCTTCCTCGAACTGCTCCTCGATCTCCGCGATGCCCTTCGTCACGACCTCCGCCATATGGACGGGGCAGGTCAGCACCTCGTTCCTGAAGCCCTGGCCGGAGTCCGGGCCAGGGGCGGGGCCAGGGGCGGGGCCTGCGTCGGGGGCGTAGAGGTGCGCGATGCGTGCCAAGCGGTCGGACGTGCGCTCATGGCCGGGCGCATGACCGTCCGCGTGGTCGCATGCACCGCCGGGCAGGGTGGCGGCAGTGGTACGGAGGATGCCGAGGATCTCGCGGGCGATTCCGTACGACAGCTCCAGGGAATCGGCCGCCGTGCCCATCAGGAGCAGCAGGACGGTCCGGTCGAGCGCGGGTCCGTCCGGGCCGAGCCGCTCGTACCGCCGGGCCGCCCAGAGCGCCGCCTCCTCGGAGGCCGTCTCGTCCTTGAACGGGACATGCCGCTCGCTCAGCAGGTCGATGTCGAGCCGGCCGTCGGGGCGCAGATACACCGGGTCCAGATGTGCCGTCTCCCGGGTGCCGAAGAGTCTGTCGACCGCTTCGCGCAGATGGTCGCGGGCCTCGACGGCGAGGGCGCGCAGGAAGGTGGTGCAGGTCCATGCCTCCAGCGAGGCCCCGTATCCGTCCTCGTGTTCCTCGCGCAGGACGCTCCGGCCGCCGGGGCTCTGCAGATGGATGCCCTCGGAGGCCTGCTCGTCGCTGCCGGAGCGCAGTGCCGGGTGCTCGCCGTCCTCGTGCGCGCAGGCCTCGTCCGGCAGCAGCGGCAGTACGGACTCCAGGCCCTCGATCATGTCGTCGAGCAGCGACCGCTGTCTGATCCGGCCCGACCCCGCGTACCAGCAGTTCGCATGGGCGACGACGACATAGCCGGCGAGAGCGGCCCGGGAGAGGTCGCCGGGCGGTCCGGCGTGGATGTCCAGGTCCCAGAACGGATCACCGTTCGGATAGTCGTTGAGCACACTGCCCAGGCTGCGGATGTATCTCTGGTGGCTTTCGGGGACGATCTCGGGGATGCCGTCCGTGCTTCCCGGCAGGATCACATCGGCGGCCGTCCGCGCCCATCCGGCGGCATTGCGGGGGCAGGCCTCGGCCTCGTCCCACTCATCGAGCGGAATCTCGACGTCCGGCGCGTCGAGCAGCCCGTCCGCGTCCGTGTCCCACTCCTCCAGGCTGTCGGTGTACGGATGGGCCGCGTGCCCGCACCCGCCGGCCTGAAGACACTGCTCGTCCATGGCTTCGGCGGCGGCGCCGAGCGCGTCCACCACGGCCCGCTCGACGTCGGCGCCGCGTCGCCCGAGGACGTACGGCGCCATGTTCACCAGACCGAAGGTCAGCAGGACCGCCTGCTCGCCGTCCGGCTCGGCGGCGAGCAGGCGGGCACACTCCAGGACGACGGGGTCCGCCTCCTCGGGAGCGGCGCCCGCCGTGACTCCGGCCCATTTCTCGATCAGTTCAGTCATGATCAAGGAAACGCGGGCCGCGCCGCGGTGGTTCCGGTGGGCGCCGAACTCCCGTGCGAAGGACCTCCCGTGCGGGTCAGCCCGAGACGCTCGCCCGGCCGTTCTCGATGTGCCCCATCAGCCGGCGGCGGAACGCGTCGTCCCCGTCGACGGTGACGTCCAGGTCGTACCAGCCGTGCGCGTCGGCCGCCGAGTGGACCACCTTGCGGCTGCGCCCCGGCTTGACCTTGATGGTCCGGGTCCAGTCCCGCAGGTCCGCCTCGTCGACATAGCCCAGCGGCCGCACCGTGAAGGTGAGCGTCGTCCGGCCCGTGTTGCGCAGGGTGAGATGCAGGTCGCGCTCATGGGCGTCGACCCGCGACGCCACCTCGGCCCCGGCCGCGGCACCGTCCTTCGCCGGCCCTGCGAACTCCCGGCGGAAGCCGTTCGGCCCCGTCACCGTGAACCGGTAGGCCGCACCGGTGACCGGCACCGTCCACTGCGCCGTGCCCTTCACGTCCCGGTGCTGCGGCACGGGGAACTCACCGGCGTACGGATACAGCGCGAAGTGCGCCGAGGAGCGCCCCGTGTTGCTGAGGGCCACCCGCACCGCGCCGTCCGCCACCGTCGCCTGCGCGTCCGGCTGGTACGGCAGCGCGCGGGCCGGGCGGGCGCCCGGCTCCTGCACGGGCATGTGCTGCACGGCCGGCGGCTTCGGCGACCAGCGGCCGCTGAACGGCGGGATGGCGCCCGGCTGCTCCACCTCGGGACGGCGGCGGGCGCGGGAGAAGTCGAAGGCCGAGGTCAGGTCGCCGGTGACGGTGCGCCGCCAGTCGCTGATGTTCGGCTCCGCCACCCCGGTCCAGCGCTCCAGGAAGCGGACGACGGAGGTGTGGTCGAAGACCTCGGAGCAGACGTAGCCGCCGATGGTCCACGGCGAGACGACGAGCATCGGCACGCGCATGCCGAGACCGGTGGGCTTGCCCTCCCACTGCTCCTCGGTCACCTCGGGCGGGGCGACCGGCGGCGGCACGTGGTCGAAGAAGCCGTCGTTCTCGTCGTAGTTGATGAAGACCGCGGTGTGCCGCCACACGTCGGGGTGCTTGCCCAGCGCGTCCAGGACCTTGTAGACGATCGTCGCGCTGTGGATCGGCGAGGAGACGCTCGGGTGCTCGGAGTCGACGGCCGAGGGCACCAGGTAGGAGACCTCGGGCAGGGTGCCCGCCGCCACGTCCTTGGCGAACTCGTCGGCCAGCGTTCCGGTCTCCACCCGGCGCAGCGCCCGCTCGAAGAGGCTGCGTTCGGTCTTGTCGAGGGTGGCGACGCCCTCCTCCAGCAGGCCGAACAGCCGCTCGCGCTCCGTGGCGTCGGCGCCCCGCACCGCGGCGTAGAACGACTCCATGAAGGTGTGCCCGCCGGTCTTCGCGAGCGCCTTGCGGGCCACCGCCTTGAAGGTGGCGAAGAACTCGATCTGGTTGTCGGTGAAGTTCTCCCACTCGGTGTACGTGCGCCAGCTGCGTCCGGCCTTCTCCAGCCGCTCCGCGTACGTGCCCCAGTCGTAGCCGGGGTGGGTGCCCTCGTTGTACGCGTCGTTGCCGACGGCCCGCTTGCCGTTCGGCTCGTTGCCCGTCTTCCCGCTCCACAGGTGGTTGCGGTTGGGGCTGGTCGAGGAGTGGATGGAGGAGTGGTAGGCGTCGCAGACCGTGAAGGTGTCGGCCAGTTCGTAGTGCAGCGGGATGTCGCGGCGGTCGTAGTACGCCATGGTGGCGGCCGTCTTCGCGCTCACCCAGCCGTTCATCCACCCGCCGGCCCACGCCTTGCCGCCGCCGCTCCAGGAGTGGTCGAGCGCGCCGATGTACTGGAGGTCCTTCTTCTGCGTCTCGGCGGCGTCGCGCACCGGGAACGGCAGCACGGAGGTGCCGAGCGCCGCGGGCTGCTCGAAGACCGGCTTGCCCGAGGGGAGCTCGACGGCGTTGCGGTCACCGAAGCCGCGTACGCCCCGGAGCGTCCCGAAGTAGTGGTCGAAGGAACGGTTCTCCTGCATCAGGATCACCACGTGCTTGATGGCTCCGAGCCCGTCCCGGCCACCGGACCCCGCCGAGTGTGCCGGCTGCGCGGCGATCGCGGCCTGCAGCGAAGGCGGCAGCAGCGACCCCGCCGCCGCGGCGCCGAGCGCGCCACCGCCGAGCGCGAAGAGCCGTCGCCGTGAAATGTCCGTGGTCAAGTTGAGCCTCCCGAGTCAGGTCGTACAGCCGGGAAGCTAATCAAGCCGGATGGCGCGCGGAAGGACTCCGGACGGCTCCGTGGTGAACGTCCAAGAGGTCGCGCGGGAAAGTCCAACCACGACCGGCCTCGCCCTCGCCGATGCTCAAGAAGTGAGCCCGAAGGGGGCGGCGCACCCATGAATGGTGTGCGCCGCCCCCTTCGGGGCGTACTGCGAAACCGCCCGGCCTAACACAACGGCCGGGCCCTACGGGGTCAGCCCTCGACGCCGAGCTTCTCCAGGATCAGCTCGCGGACCCGGGCCGCGTCAGCCTGGCCACGGGTGGCCTTCATGACCGCGCCGACGAGCGCGCCCGCCGCCGCGACCTTGCCGCCGCGGATCTTGTCCGCGATCGCCGCGTTGGCCGCGATGGCCTCGTCCACGGCCGTGGACAGCGCGCCCTCGTCGGAGACGACCTTCAGGCCGCGCTTCTCGACGACGGCGTCCGGGTCGCCCTCGCCCGCGAGGACGCCCTCGATGACCTGGCGGGCCAGCTTGTCGTTGAGGTCGCCCGAGGTGACGAGCTCGGCCACCCTGGCGACCTGCACCGGGGTGATCGGCAGCTCGTCGAGGCCGCGGCCGGTCTCGTTGGCGTTACGGGCCAGCTCGCCCATCCACCACTTGCGGGCCTGGTCCGAGGGGGCGCCCGCGTCGGTCGTGGCGACGATCAGGTCGACCGCGCCCGCATTGAGGATGGACTGCATGTCGTGCTCGGAGACACCCCACTCCTCCTTGAGCCGCGCCCGGCGCAGCCGGGGCAGCTCGGGGAGACCCTTGCGCAGCTCCTCGACCCACTCGCGGGCCGGGGCGACCGGCACCAGGTCCGGCTCGGGGAAGTAGCGGTAGTCCTCGGCGTTGTCCTTGATGCGGCCGGCCGTGGTGGAGCCGTCCTCCTCGTGGAAGTGCCGGGTCTCCTGCACGATCGTGCCGCCGGAGGACAGCACGGCCGCGTGGCGCTGGATCTCGAAACGGGCGGCACGCTCGACGGAACGCAGCGAGTTCACGTTCTTCGTCTCGGAACGCGTACCGAAGGTCTCGGTGCCGTTCGGGCGCAGCGACAGGTTGACGTCGCAGCGCATCTGGCCCATCTCCATGCGGGCCTCCGAGACGCCGAGCGCCTTGATGAGCTCGCGGAGCTCGGCGACGTACGCCTTGGCGACCTCGGGGGCACGGGCGCCCGCGCCCTCGATCGGCTTGGTGACGATCTCGATGAGCGGGATGCCGGCCCGGTTGTAGTCGAGCAGGGAGTGGGACGCGCCTTGGATACGGCCGGTGGCACCGCCGACGTGGGTCGACTTGCCGGTGTCCTCCTCCATGTGGGCGCGCTCGATCTGCACCCGGAAGATCTCCCCGTCCTCCAGCTGGACGTCCAGATAGCCGTTGTAGGCGATCGGCTCGTCGTACTGGGAGGTCTGGAAGTTCTTCGGCATGTCCGGATAGAAGTAGTTCTTCCGGGCGAAGCGGCACCACTCGGCGATCTCGCAGTTCAGCGCGAGGCCGATCTTGATGGCGGACTCGACGCCGATCTCGTTGACGACCGGCAGGGCGCCGGGCAGGCCGAGGCAGACCGGGCAGGTCTGGGAGTTGGCGTCCTGCTTGAGCTCGGTGGAGCAGCCGCAGAACATCTTGGTCTTGGTGCCGAGCTCGACATGGACCTCCAGGCCCATGACGGGGTCGTAGGACGCGAGCGCGTCCTCGTACGACACCAGGTCGGTGACAGTCACGGTGAAACTTCCCTCTCAGCCCAGCAGTACGTCGTCATCGCCGAGGCGCTTGAGCTCGCGCAGCAGCAGGGCGACACCCGTGGCGATGGCGGCGGCGGAGACAACGGCGTCGATCAGTCGGAGCGTGTCGTGCTCGTGGCGTGCCTTCTTGGCCTGCTTGAGCACGCTGACGGCCCCGAAGGCGGTGGTGCCGATGGACAGGTACGTACCGGTCTTGGACTTCTTGAAGCCCTTGGCCTTGGTCAGTGCGCTCACAACGACGGAGCCTCCTCCAGCAGCGGGTGTCCCCACTTTTCCACGAAGGCGGCCTCGACGGCGGCGCCGACCTTGTAGAGACGGTCGTCCTTCATGGCGGGGGCGATGATCTGCAGCCCGACCGGCAGGCCGTCCTCGGGTGCCAGGCCGCAGGGCAGCGACATGGCGGAGTTGCCCGCGAGGTTGGTCGGGATGGTGCACAGGTCCGCGAGGTACATCGCCATCGGGTCGTCGGCACGCTCGCCGATCGGGAAGGCGGTGGTGGGCGTCGTCGGGGAGACGATGACGTCCACCTGCTCGAAGGCCTTCTCGAAGTCCTGCGTGATGAGGGTGCGGACCTTCTGCGCCGAGCCGTAGTACGCGTCGTAGTAGCCCGAGCTGAGGGCGTACGTGCCGAGGATGACGCGGCGCTTGACCTCGTCGCCGAAGCCGGCCTCGCGGGTGAGCGCGGTGACGTCCTCGGCGGACCTCGTGCCGTCGTCGCCGACGCGCAGCCCGTAACGCATGGCGTCGAAGCGGGCCAGGTTGGAGGAGCACTCGGACGGCGCGATCAGGTAGTACGCCGACAGGGCCAGGTCGAAGGACGGGCAGTCCAGCTCGACGATCGTGGCGCCGAGCGACTTGAGCAGCTCGACCGACTCGTTGAAGCGCTGGACGACACCGGCCTGGTAGCCCTCACCGGCGAACTGCTTCACGACACCGACGCGCATGCCCTGTACGGAGCCGTTGCGCGCGGCCTCGACGACCGGCGGGACCGGGGCGTCGATGGACGTGGAGTCCATCGGGTCGTGCCCGCCGATGACCTCGTGCAGCAGGGCCGCGTCCAGGACGGTACGGGCGCAGGGCCCGCCCTGGTCCAGGGAGCTGGAGAAGGCCACCATGCCGTAGCGGGAGACGCCGCCGTAGGTGGGCTTGACGCCGACGGTGCCGGTGACGGCGGCGGGCTGGCGGATGGAGCCGCCGGTGTCCGTGCCGATGGCGAGCGGGGCCTCGTACGAGGCGAGCGCGGCGGACGAGCCGCCGCCGGAGCCGCCCGGGATGCGGGTGAGGTCCCACGGGTTGCCGGTCGGGCCGTAGGCGCTGTTCTCGGTGGAGGACCCCATGGCGAACTCGTCCATGTTGGTCTTGCCGAGGATGACGACGTCGGCGGCCTTCAGCTTCCGCGTGAGGGTCGCGTCGTACGGCGGGATCCAGCCTTCGAGGATCTTGGAGCCGACGGTGGTCGGCATGTCCTGCGTGGTGAAGATGTCCTTCAGCGCGAGCGGGACACCGGCCAGCGGGCCGAGCTTCTCGCCGGCCGCCTTCTTGGCGTCGACGGCGCGGGCCTGCGCGAGCGCGCCCTCGCGGTCGATGTGCAGGAAGGCGTGGACCTTCTCGTCGACCGCGTCGATCCGGGCCAGGTGGGCCTCGGTGACCTCGACGGCCGTGAGCTCGCCGGAGGCGATCTTCGCGGCGATCTCGGCGGCGGTGAGCTTGATGATGGTGCTGTGGTCCGTCATGGCTGTTAGTCCTCCCCCAGGATCTGCGGCACCTTGAAACGCTGCTGCTCCTGGGCCGGGGCGCCGGAGAGCGCCTGCTCGGGGGTGAGCGACGGACGGACCTCGTCCGCGCGCATGACGTTGGTCAGCGGCAGCGGGTGGGAGGTCGGCGGTACGTCTTGGTCGGCGACCTCGGAGACGCGGGCGACCGCGCCGATGATGTCGTCGAGCTGACCGGCGAAGTGATCGAGCTCTTCGCCCTTCAGCTCCAGACGCGCCAGCCGGGCGAGGTGGGCGACCTCCTCGCGCGTGATGCCAGGCATGCAGCGATCCTCAGGGGTTGGTGTGTGGTTTTGGCCCAATCCTATGGGGTCGCCCGCCACCACTCCCGCCACCCGGGCGAACATCCTGGTCGGGCGAGGATTTCCGGTCCGCGCACCGCCTCCGGCCCTGCTTGGTGCCCGAGGAGGGAGGGGCCGCCGCAGGCCCGGGCCACCCCGGGCTCAGGTCGTCGCGGGCCGGGGATTGACCGCCCGGCCCGGTGGCCGCTGCTCCAGCTCCGGGGGTGTGCCGGCGGCGGCCGCTGCTGCCGCCGCCGCTGCCGCCAGCTCGGCGGGCCGCCGCCAGCCGTGCTCGCCGCGCGCCCGCAGCCAGGCCGTGGTCTCCTGCGGCGGCATCGCCGCGGCGACCAGCCAGCCCTGCACCGCGTCGCAGCGCAGATCCCGCAGCCGCTCCCAGGTCTCGTCGTCCTCGACCCCCTCCGCGACGACCAGCAGGCCCAGCGAGTGGGCCAGGTCGATCGTGCAGCGGACGATCTCCGCGTCCTCGTTGTCCACGGCCAGCCGGGCGACGAACGAGCGGTCGATCTTCAGCTCGCTGACCGGCAGCCGGCGCAGATGGACGAGCGAGGAGTACCCCGTACCAAAGTCGTCGAGGGACATCTTCACGCCGTGCCCGGTCAGCCCGGCGAGCGTGTCGGCGGCGCGCTGCGGGTCCTCCAGCAGCACGTGTTCCGTTATCTCCAGTTGCAGCGCCCCGGCCGGGACGCCGTGCCGGGCGAGCCGGGCCGCGACGCCGCCCGCGAACCCGGGGGTGTGGACGTCGCGCGGGGAGACGTTGACCGCGACGGGAACGAACAGGCCCTGCGCCCGCCACCGGGCGACCTGGGCCAGCGCCGTCTCCAGGACGTACTCCGTGAGGTGCGGCATGAGGCCGGACGACTCGGCGATGGCGATGAACTCGTCCGGGGGGACCCTGCCCCGTTCCGGGTGCACCCAGCGCACCAGGGCTTCTAGGCCGGCCACCTGGCCGTCGAAGCGGACCTTCGGCTGGTAGTGGAGCTCGACCTCGCCGGCGTCCAGTGCGCGGCGCAGATCGCCCAGGAGTCCGAGCCGGTCCGGGGTGTTGCTGTCCCGCTTCGACTCGTAGACCTCGACGCCCGTACGGTCCCGCTTCGCCTGGTACATCGCCACGTCCGCGCGCCTGAGCAGCCCTTCGGCGTCCAGCGCGTGGTCCGGGTAGACGGCGACCCCGGCGCTGGCCTCCAGCACCAGGGTCAGCCCGTCGAGGTCCAGCGGGGAGGACAGCTCGGCGACCAGGTGACGGGCGACCCGCTGGGCGCTGGTGGTGGAGTCGGCGGTCGGCAGGAGCACCGCGAACTCGTCGCCGCCCAGCCGCGCGGCCTCCGCGCCCCGGGGCAGCGCGAGCCTGAGACGTTCCGCTATCTGCAACAGCAGCCGGTCCCCCGCCAGATGACCGAGCGTGTCGTTGACCGCGCGGAAGCGGTCGAGGTCTATCAGGACCAGAGCCGATCTCGCGCCGACGGATTCGGCGTCCTCCAGGGCCGTCCAGGTGCGCTCCAGCAGCCACTGCCGGTTGGGCAGTCCGGTCAGCGGGTCGCGCAGCTGCTCCTCGGCCCGCGCGCGGGCGATCCAGAGGGCGGAGTCGAGGGCGATCAGCGGGACGGCGAAGAGCGGCAGGAGCAGAGGGGTGACCATCGCGACGACGCAGATCAGCGGCGCGATGGCGAGCAGGGCGAGGGCTACGAGGCCCTGGCGCAGCAGGGCGGTGCGGGCGATGGTCGGCAGCCCACCGCCCTGGGGTGTCCGGGCGTACCACAGCAGGACCCGGGTGACCAGAAGGTAGGTGGAGGCGGCGAGGAGGACCTCCGGGACGGCGTCGATGCCCCAGTCGAGTGGCTGCCAGGGGGATTCGACGGTATGCACGTCGCCGAAGGCGGCGAGCACCAGGGCGGCCGCGCCGATCCCCAGGATGTCCACCGCGCCGTGCAGCAGCCCCTGCCACCAGCGGTGCCGACGGGCGACGCCGACGAGGACGACGACGACCAGGGAGACCAACCCGGCGGGCACCCAGCCGTAGAGCAGCAGCACGGCCAGGGTGAGGGAGGCCCCGGACCCGGTCCCTCCCCACCATCGGTCGCGGCCGAGCGCGACGAGATGGCCGACGATGACTCCGGTGAGGACGGCGAGGGACCAGCCGGCCTCGCCGTCGGGAAAGAGCGCGTGTCCTTCGCTCACGGTCCGGTAGAAACCGGTCGCGATCTGAACAACGGCGATCATGATGGCAACGGCACCCACTTTTGGCGTGAGGCCGACGAAACCTTGCAGCCGCGACACCGGTGCGGCGCTCTCGGTCGGTTTCATTCCGTCCCTCTCACAGCCGGCGGTGCCGATGTCACCTGATGGTTCCGCTCCACGCCGCCACGACCCGGTTTCCCACCCCGCGGCCGGACACGGCAGGTGCACATCTCAACAGTAGGCCGCGGAAGGCTTCTACGGGCAGCGCTCTGACGCTCTTGCCCGAATGCGGACCGACCGTCCGTCAGCATCTGCTATGCGCCGATCGGGTGAACCGGCCGACGCGGCGAAACCCTTGCCCCGGCCTGCCCCGCTACACCCTTTATCGCCCTCTTGCTCACCGTTCGCCCGCCCCCTTTTCGTACTCCCGTCGCTCCGCCCGGATATCCGCCCCGGCCCCGCCCGATCCCCGCCCCGGACAGGGAACCAGGCAGGGAACCAGGCAGGAATCCCCTACTCCGCCGGTACCTCGGCCGGCACCGCCGCCTCGCGCGCCGCATCCGGACCCTGTTCGAGGAGCACGGCGAAGCCGTCCTCGTCCAGCACCGGCACCTTCAGCTGCATGGCCTTTTCGTACTTCGAACCGGGGTTGTCACCGACGACCACGAAGGAGGTCTTCTTCGAAACGGAACCCGTCACCTTCGCCCCGCGGCTCTGGAGCGCCTCTTTCGCGCCATCCCTGGTGTGGCCGGCCAGCGTGCCGGTGACGACGACGGTGAGCCCTTCGAGCGGGCGCGGCCCCGTGTCCTCCCCCGCCTCCTCGTCGGCCATCCGGACCCCGGCCTCCCGCCACTTGCGCAGGATCTCCCGGTGCCAGTCCTCGGCGAACCACTGCTTCACCGATGCGGCGATGATGGGACCGACCCCGTCGGCGTCGGACAGCTCCTTCTCTGTGGCCTCGTCGATCCGGTCGATGGAACGGAACTGACGGGCCAGCTCCGCGGCGGCGACCGGGCCGACATGGCGGATGGAGAGCCCGGTGAGGATCCGGGCCAGCGGTGCTTCCTTGGCCGCGGCGATGGCGTCGAGCATGGCGAGGGCGTTCTTCTTCGGCTCGCCCTGCTGGTTGGCGAAGACCCAGGCGGTCTTCTCCTCGCCGGTCTTCGGGTCGCGCTTGGGCAGCCCGCTGTCCTGGTCCCGGACATAGGCCCGGATCGGCAGCAGCTGCTCGACGGTCAGCCCGAAGAGATCGCCCTCGTCGCGCAGCGGCGGCTCGGCGGGCTCCAGCGGCTTGGTCAGGGCCGCGGCTGCGACATAGCCGAAGTGGTCGATGTCGAGGCACTTGCGGCCCGCGAGATAGGCGAGGCGCTCGCGCAACTGGGCGGGGCAGGAAAGGGCGTTGGGACAGCGGACGTCGATATCGGCCTCCTTCATGGGCCGCAGCTCCGTACCGCACTCCGGGCACTCGGTGGGCATGACGAACGCCCGCTCGGTGCCGTCACGGAGGTCGACGACCGGGCCGAGGATCTCCGGGATCACGTCGCCCGCCTTGCGGAGCACCACCGTGTCCCCGATGAGGACACCCTTCGCCTTCACCACGTTCTGGTTGTGCAGGGTGGCGAACTCGACCTCGGAGCCCGCCACTTCGACCGGCTCGACCTGGGCGTACGGCGTGACCCGGCCGGTCCGGCCGACCCCGACCCGGATGTTGACCAGCTTGGTGTTGACCTCCTCCGGGGCGTACTTCCAGGCGATCGCCCAGCGCGGGGCGCGCGAGGTGGAGCCGAGCCGGCCCTGGAGCGGGATCTCGTCGAGCTTGACGACGACCCCGTCGATCTCGTGCTCCACGGAGTGCCGGTTCTCACCGAAGTACCTGATGAACTCCCGTACCCCGTCGAGGGAATCCACCACCTTGTTGTACTTGGCGGTGGGCAGGCCCCATTCGCGCAGCAGCTCGTAGGCGTGCGAGAGGCAGTCGATGTCGAAGCCCTCGCGGGCGCCGATGCCGTGCACCACCATGTGCAGCGGGCGGGTGGCGGTGACCTTCGGGTCCTTCTGGCGCAGCGAACCCGCCGCCGCGTTGCGCGGATTGGCGAACGGCTTGTCCTCCGCCTCGACGAGCCGGGCGTTGAGCTCCTCGAAGGCCTCCATCGGGAAGAAGACCTCACCCCGGATCTCGACCAGCGCCGGGATCCGGTCGCCCTTCAGCCGGTGCGGGATCTCGGCGATCGTACGGACGTTGGGGGTGATGTCCTCGCCGGTGCGGCCGTCGCCACGGGTGGCGGCCCGGGTCAGCCGCCCGTGCTCGTAGGTGAGGTTGACCGCCAGGCCGTCGACCTTCGGCTCGCACAGGAAGTGGTGGTCGGTGGTGCCGACCTCCTTGGCGATCCGCTCGCCCCAGGCGGCCAGCTCCAGGTCGTCGAAGGCGTTGTCCAGCGAGAGCATCCGCTCGCGGTGCTCGACGGAGGTGAACTCCGTCCGGTACGGGCCCGCGACCTTCTGCGTCGGCGAATCCGGCGTACGCAGCTGGGGGTACGTCTCCTCCAGCGCCTCCAGCTCGCGCATCAGCCGGTCGAACTCGGCATCGCTGACGACCGGCTGATCGCTCACGTAGTACCGGAAGCGGTGCTCCTCGACTTGCTCGGCGAGGAGCGCGTGCTGCTCCTGGGCCTGTGCGGGCACCGTCGTCTGCTGTTCGCCGGCCATCGTCTCGTCCTCCCGTTACCCGTTGCCCCGTTACTCAGGGTTGTCTGCGAGCGATCTCGCGGCCCGGACGCAGTGGGCGAGCGCGGCGCGCGCGTACGCGGGCGAGGCACCCGCGAGCCCGCACGACGGGGTGACCACCACGGACTCCGCCAGAGTCCCCGGATTCAGCCCCAGCCTGCGCCACAACGTCCTGACACCCATGACGCTACCGCCCGGGTCCGACAATCCGCCCGAGGCCGGGTCGGTGCCCGGCACCACTCCGAGGAAGAGCCGGGTACCGCCCTCCACGGCTTCCCCGATCGCCTCCTCCTCACGCTCGGTGAGCAGTGAGAAATCGAACGAGATGGCGTCGGCCCCGGCCCGGCGCAGCAGCGCGAACGGCACCTCGGGCGCGCAGGTGTGCACGACCGTCGCCGATTCCCCGGCCGCCGCCAGGACATCGCGCAGGGTGCCCTCGACGACCTGGCGGTCCACGGCCCGGTAGGTGCGGTAGCCACTGGCCGTCCGGACCCGCCCGCGCAGCACGGCGGTCAGCGACGGCTCGTCGAGCTGGAGGATCACTTCGGCGCCGGGCACCCTGCGCCGCACCTCGGCGAGGTGGGCGCGCAGCCCCTCCGCCAGCGAGCCCGCCAGGTCACGGCAGGCCCCCGGGTCGCCGAGCGCGGCCTCGCCGCCCCGGCGTTCCAGCGCGGCGGCCAGCGTCCAGGGCCCGACGGCCTGGACCTTGAGCGGCCCCTCGTACCCCTGGGTGAACTCCTCCAGGGCGTCCAGGTCCTCACCGAGCCAGGACCTGGCCCGGCGGGTGTCCCGTCCGGGCCGGTCGCTGATCCGCCAGCCGCTGGGCTCGACGTGCCCGTAAAGGTCGACGAGCAGGCCGATGGTCCGCCCGATCATGTCCGCGCCGGGCCCGCGGGCGGGCAGTTCCGCCAGATACGGCAGACCCTCGCCGCCCGCGAAGGAACCGGTGACGGTCTTCGCCGCCTCCCGTGCGTCTCCCCCGGGCATGGACCCGATCCCGGTGGCCGGGCAACCCCTGAACTCGCTCTTCTCGCTCACACGGGAAGCCTAGGGCGTTGTTGCGGGAGCGGCGCCGCCCGGTCTGCGGGGGTCATCGTCCGGGGCGCACCGTGAGGTCGTTGACCTCGGCGTCGCGCGGCAGGTCGATGGCCATCAGGATCGTGGTGGCCACCGACTCCGGGTCGATCCACCGGGAGGGGTCGTACTCCTTGCCCTCCTGCTGGTGGACCTTGGCCTGCATGGGGCTGGCGGTGCGCCCCGGGTAGACGGAGGTGACCCGGACGCCGTTGGCGTGCTCCTCGTGGCGCAGCGAGTCGGCGAGGGCCTTCAGGCCGTGCTTGCTCGCGGCGTACGCGCTCCACTCGGCGTGCGCGGCGAGGCCGGCGCCCGAGTTCACGAAGAGGACGTGGCCCTGGGCGACGCGCAGCAGGGGCAGGAAGAGCCGGGTCAGCTCGGCGGGCGCGACCAGATTGGCGTTGAGCTGGAAGTGCCACGCCTTGGGCGTGAGGTCCCCGACACCGCCGAGCTCGACCACGCCCGCGATGTGCAGCAGAGAGTCGACCTGCTCCGGCATCGACTGCTGGGCGAGCGCCCACGACAGCCGGTCCGGATTGGAGAGATCGCCGACGAGCGTACGGGCGCCGGGGTGCATCCCGGCCAGCTCCTTGGCACGGCCCGCGTCGCGGGCCAGCAGCACGGCCTCGTCACCGCGCTCCAGCAGACGGCGGGTGACGGCGGCTCCGATGCCGGAGCCGGCACCGGTGATGACATGAGTGGGCATGCGCCCCATGATCGCACCCCGCCGCCCCGTCACCGCAGGCCGGACCACTCCTCCAGGTAGGCCAGCGCGCCCACGCCGTCCTTGGCGAAGAACACCAGGTCGGCCAGCGGGAGGGGCAGGAAGCCCTCGTCCTCCATGCGCTGGAACTGCTGGCGCAGCCCGTCGTAGAAGCCCGCCGTGTTGAGCAGGACGACCGGCTTGTCGTGCTTGCCGTGCTTCTTCAGCTCCAGGATCTCGGTCGCCTCGTCGAGCGTCCCGGTCCCGCCCACCATGATCACGACCGCGTCGGCCTTCTCCAGGAGCAGCGCCTTGCGCTCGGCGAGATCGCGCGCGATCACCATCTCGTCCGCATTGGCCCGCGCCCTGGCCGCCAGGAAGTCCACCGACACCCCCACCAGCCGCCCGCCCGACTCCTGGACCCCGTCGGCGACGACCTTCATCAGCCCGCTCTCCGAGCCTCCCCAGACCAGGGTGTGCCCGCCCTTGCCGAGCAGCTCGGCGAATTCGCGGGCGGGCCGGGTGTAGCGCTCGTCGAGGTCGGCGGCGGAGAGAAATACGCAGATCTTCATGGACCAACCGTAAAGGCCCCCACCGACAGACCCCGGCACCCGGCCGAAAGTCCGGCCGGGGGAAGAATCCCGCCCACGAAACAGCTGACCTATGTATGACTACGTCACCAGGACACCGCATCACGGTCGAGCCCGGGACCGAGCACGTACGTGTGGTCCGCGACGGACAGGTGCTGGCCGAGAGCCGACGCCCGATCGTCCTGCGCGAGACCGGCTGTCCGGTCCGCTACTACCTGCCTCCCGAGGACGTCCGTACGGACCTCCTGACGCCCTCGGACACCCGAACCCACTGCCCGTTCAAGGGAGATGCCTCCTACTGGTCGTTGCCGGACGCCGCGGACCTCGTCTGGGCCTACCCGGACCCGAAGCCCGAAGTCGCCGCGATCAAGGACCACTTCTGCTTCTACGAGGCAGAGACAGTCTCCGACTGATCGTCAAGTACGCCCCTGACCTCGGAGTTGGAAGAACTTCAAAAAACTTCGGCCGGAGCGATGAGTTTCTCCGGGCCCGGCGGTCCACCCTCGCATGGACAAGATTCTCTCCCGCGACGGCACCATGATCGCGTACCGGCACCGGGGTGAAGGGCCGCCGGTGATCCTGGTGGGCGGTTCGCTGGGCACGGCGGCGACAGAGGCGCCGCTGGCGCGGCTGCTCGCGCCGCACTTCCATGTCGTCACGTACGACAGGCGCGGTCGCGGCTCCAGCGGCGACAGCGGCCCGTACGCGGTGGAGCGCGAGATCGAGGACCTGGCCGCGCTCGTCTCCGCGACGGGCGGCCGGGCCTCCGTCTTCGGCATGGGCGCCGGCGGGGCCCTGGCCCTGGAGGCGCAGGCCGCCGGCCTCCCCGTCGACCTGCTGGCCGTCTACGAACCGCCCTACACGCCGGGCGCCTCGGGCCTCCGGTACAAGGCGTGCTGCACCTCGCGCCTGCGCCGGCTGCTGTCCACCGGGGACCGTGCGGGGGCCGTCGAGCTGTTCCTGTCCGTGACGGGCGTGCCGGCCGACATGATCGCCCGCATGCGCCGCGCCCCGCTGTGGAGCGACCTGCTGGCGATGGCCCACACCCTCGCGTACGACGACGCGATCCTCGGCACCGGCGCGATCCCGGCCGCCCGCTTCGCCTCCGTCACGGCCCGCACCCTGGTGATCTGCGGCGGCTCCAGCCCCACCCCCGCCCGCCAGTCCACCCGCACCCTCGCGGAGACCCTCCCCCGCGCCCGCCACCGCACCCTCACCGGCCAGACCCGCGACCTGGCCCCGCAGGCGGTGGCCCCGGTACTGGCGGAGTTCTTCACCAGGTCCGCCCCACTGCGCCAGGCGTCCTGAGCCCACGACCCGCTCCGCGCGGTCCCGCCCGTACGGGGGTCGGACGCGACCGCGCTGGGCGTCCCACGGCATCCGCGGTCAGGCGTTCTTCAGGAGCATGGCGTTGCATACCGTTCCGGTTGCGTGGGTGAGACGCTCGCGATCGTCAGCGGGGCCTGCCGCGGAAGTCGTCGGGCGAAACGATCAAGCAATCAGTTCGGGGCGGGCGCTCACTCCGTGTGGCGGCACCTGGTCCTTCGATGCCCTGAGTGGCATGCCCGTCCAGCCGGTCAGCCGGACGTTGCCGCCGTCGTCGTCTCCCGCCGCACCGTAGTAGCGATGGTCGCCGAGCCGACGACACGGGTGCCGTCGTAGAGGACGACCGCCTGGCCGGGGGCCACGCCGCGTACCGGCTCGGTGAAGGTGACGTTCAGGGTGCCGTCGACGAGTTCGGCGGTGACCTCGGTCTCGCCGCCGTGGGCGCGGAGCTGGGCGGTGTAGGTGCCGGGGGCGGACGGGGCGGTGCCGCACCAGCGGGGCTTGATGGCGGTGAGGGCGGTGACGTCGAGGGACTCCGCCGGGCCGACCGTCACCGTGTTGTTGACCGGGGAGATGTCCAGGACGTAGCGCGGCTTGCCGTCGGGGGCGGGGTGGCCGATGCGCAGGCCCTTGCGCTGGCCGATGGTGAAGCCGAAGGCGCCCTCGTGGGTGCCGACCTTCGTGCCCGACTCGTCGACGATGTCGCCCTCGGCGGTGCCGAGCCGGCTCGCCAGGAAGCCCTGGGTGTCGCCGTCGGCGATGAAGCAGATGTCGTGGCTGTCGGGCTTCTTGGCGACGGCCAGGCCCCGGCGCTCGGCCTCGGCGCGGATCTCGTCCTTGGTGGTGAGGGTGTCGCCGAGCGGGAACATCGCGTGGGCGAGCTGCTTCTCGTCCAGGACGCCGAGGACGTACGACTGGTCCTTGGCCATGTCGGAGGCGCGGTGCAGTTCCCGGCTGCCGTCCTCGTTGAGGACGACGGTGGCGTAGTGGCCCGTGCAGACCGCGTCGAAGCCGAGAGCGAGGGCCTTGTCGAGCAGCGCGGCGAACTTGATCTTCTCGTTGCAGCGCAGACACGGGTTGGGGGTGCGCCCGGCCTCGTACTCGGCAATGAAGTCGTCCACGACATCCTCGCGGAACCGTTCCGCCAGGTCCCAGACGTAGAACGGGATGCCGATCACATCCGCCGCCCGGCGGGCGTCGCGGGAGTCCTCGATCGTGCAACAGCCGCGCGCCCCGGTACGGAAGGACTGCGGGTTCGCGGAGAGGGCGAGGTGCACACCGGTCACGTCGTGGCCCGCCTCGGCGGCGCGGGCCGCTGCGACGGCGGAATCGACACCGCCCGACATGGCGGCGAGAACTCGGAGGGGGCGCTGGGAAGTCTCAGTCATAGCTCCACCAGGGTACGGGGCGCCGGGAACCGAATGCTCGCGGATAAGCGTTGTGGATCACATGGGGACCAAGGGGACACCAGGTGGCGAGAGCTCCGGGGGTGCGAAGTCCGGGCGCGGCATCAGCCGGCGCGGGCTGCTGATCGGCGCCGCGGTCACGGCCGTGGGCACCGCCGCGCTGGCGCGGGAGCAGTTGCAGCACGCCTGGTGGCGGCTGCCGGGCGTGGAGAAGCCCAGGAAGCCCGGCGAGGTGGACTTCGCGCGGGCCCGGTGGATAGCGGCCTCCTCGGCGAACTGGCGGCGGGCCGACCGCCCCGACGACTACACGATCGACCGGGTCGTCATCCATGTCACCCAGGGCAGCTACCAAAGCGCGGTGAAGGTCTTCCAGGACCCGGGACACGGGGCGGCGGCGCACTACGTGGTGCGCAAGGACGGCCATGTGACGCAGATGATCCGTGAGCTGGACGTGGCGTTCCACGCGGGGAACAGGTCGTACAACGAGCGCAGCGTCGGCATAGAGCACGAGGGCTTCGTGGAGCGGCCGCAGGACTTCACGGCGGCGATGTACGGGGCCTCGGCGCGGCTCACGGCCGCGATCTGCGGGCGGTACGGGATACCGGTGGACCGGGAGCACATCATCGGGCACGTGGAAGTGCCGGGCACGGACCACACCGATCCGGGCAAGCACTGGGACTGGGACCGGTATCTGAAGCTGGTCCGGGCGGCGGGCAAACAGTGAGCGCGGGTCCCGTCCGGTCGCCGCCGGACGGGGCAGGTTCCGTAGGACTCAGCTGAGTCCGGCCGTGCGCGCCCGCTCCACCGCCGGGCCGATCGCGCGGGCCACCTCGTCGATGTCCTGTTTGGTGGATGTGTGGCCGAGCGAGAAGCGCAGGGTGCCGCGGGCCAGGTCGGGATCGGTGCCGGTGGCCAGCAGTACGTGGCTGGGCTGGGCGATCCCGGCGGTGCACGCGGAGCCGGTGGAGCATTCGATGCCCTGGGCGTCCAGCAGCAGGAGCAGGGAGTCGCCCTCGCAGCCGGGGAAGGTGAAGTGGGCGTTGGCGGGGAGCCGGCCACCGGGGGCCGGGTCGCCGCCGAGGACGGCGTCGGGCACGGCCGCCAGCACGGCCGCGACCAGTTCGTCGCGGAGCCCGCCGATCTCGCGGGCGAACTCCTCCCGCCCGTCGGCGGCCAGCCGCCCCGCGAGGGCGAAGGAGGCGACGGCCGGCACATCGAGGGTGCCCGAGCGGACGTGCCGCTCCTGGCCGCCGCCGTGGAGCACGGGTACGGGGGTGTATTCGCGGCCGAGCAGCAGCGCGCCGATGCCGAACGGGCCGCCGATCTTGTGCCCGCTGACCGTCATCGCGGCCAGTCCGGACCGGGCGAAGTCGACTTCCAGCTGCCCGAACGCCTGTACCGCGTCCGCGTGCATCGGCACGTCGAACTCGCGGGCCACGGCGGCCAGTTCACGTACCGGCATGATGGTGCCGATCTCGTTGTTGGCCCACATCACGGTGGCCAGCGCGACATCGTCGGGATCACGGAGGACCGCCTCGCGCAGCGCGTCCGGGTGGACGCGTCCGTGCCGGTCGACGGGGAGGTATTCGACGTTCGCGCCCTCGTGTTCGGCGAGCCAGTCGACGGCGTCCAGCACCGCGTGGTGCTCGACGGGGCTGGCCAGCACCCGGGTGCGGCGGGGGTCGGCGTCGCGGCGGGCCCAGTACAGGCCCTTCACGGCGAGGTTGTCGGCCTCGGTGCCGCCGGAGGTGAAGACCACCTCGCTGGGGCGTGCGCCGAGGGCATCGGCGAGGGTCTCTCTCGACTCCTCGACGGTACGGCGGGCCCGGCGCCCGGCGGCGTGCAGTGAGGACGCGTTGCCGGTGACGGCGAGCTGGGCGGTCATCGCCTCGATCGCTTCCGGAAGCATCGGCGTGGTCGCGGCGTGGTCGAGGTAAGCCATGGTGGGCTCGATTCTACGAGCCCGGGGCGGGGCGTACGGCGGGCGCATGGTGCCCCGGCACCCGCGCACGGCCGGGTGCGGTCTTCCTCGGCCCGTTCCCCGGCCCGTCCGGGCAGGGAGGGGGTCGGGCTCCGCGCCCGGTTCAGCCGGCGAAGTTCCGGGCGACGAGGCCGTTGCCAGTGACGAGGAGGGGCCGCTCGGCCCCGGTGATTCCGCCGGTACGCGCGGTGGAGCACACCGTGTCGTTCTGGCGACATGTCGCAAGCACGGCACCGAAAGGGTCTGGTGCGGCGATCAATGGGGGCCCCAGTCTTGAGCCGCACCGCGTGTCCGTTTCCTTGCCTCCTGGAAAGGTTCCGATGCACATACGGCATCGCTCTGCCGCCGTTCTGGCAGCAGGCGTCCTCATCGCCACCCTGTCTCCCACCTCCTCCGGCGCGATCGCCGCCCCGGCACCCGCCTCCGTCGGCGCGAACTCCGCCGGCCGCCCCCAGGCCAGCTCCGTCACGCTCGTGACCGGTGACCGGGTGCGGCTGGAGACCTTTCCCGGCGGCCGGAAGGCCGTCTCCGTCGAGCCGGCCCCGGGCGCTTCGCAGGCCGACTTCAGCCAGCTGGAGATCGACAAGCAGCTGTACGTGCTGCCCCGCGCCGCGCTCCCGTACATCTCCTCCGGCAAGCTGGACCGGCAACTGTTCAACATCACCGCGCTGGTCAAGCAGGGGTACGACGACGCCCACACCTCCGCCATCCCGCTGATCGCCCGCTACACCGGCGGTACGGACCCCAAGTCCAAGGCAGCGCCCACCGGTTCACGCAAGGGTCTGGTCATCAAGAGCCTGCGCGGCGCGGCACTGAAGGCGGACAAGAAGCAGGCAGGGCGTTTCTGGAAGGCCATCGACGACGACGCACTCGCCAGGAGCGGCGCCGAGGGCGGCACGAAGAACGCCCCCAAGAGCTCCTCCTTCAAGAACGCGGCCTTCGAGGGCGGCGTCGAGAAGCTGTGGCTGGACGGGAAGGTCCAGGCGTCCCTCGAACGCAGCACCGCGCAGATCGGTGCGCCCGAGGCGTGGCAGGCCGGTTACGACGGCAAGGGCGCTACCGTCGCCGTCCTGGACACCGGCGTCGACGCCACCCACCCCGACCTGGCCGGGAAACTCGGCGAAGTACGCAACTTCACCGACGGACCCACCGCGAACGACGGCCACGGCCACGGCACCCACGTCGCCTCCACCATCGCCGGCAGCGGCGCCGCCTCGGGCGGCTCGCGCAAGGGCGTGGCACCGGGGGCGAAGCTGCTGATCGGCAAGGTGCTCGACGACAAGGGCACCGGCTCGTACTCCGCCATGATCGGCGGCATGGACTGGGCAGCCCGCTCGGGCGCCGACATCGTCAACATGAGCCTGGGCGGCAGTCCCACCGACGGCACGGACGTACTCAGCCAGGTCCTCAACGGCCTCAGCGAGGAGACCGGCACGCTCTTCGTCGTCGCGGCGGGCAACACGGGTGCCGACTACACGGTGGGCTCCCCGGGCGCCGCGGAGAAGGCACTGACCGTGGGCGCCGTCGACCGCAACGACAAGCTGGCCCCCTTCTCCAGCCGAGGCCCGCGCGTCGGCGACAACGGCGCCAAGCCCGACCTCACCGCCCCCGGCGTCGGCATCGCCGCCGCCCGCGCCGCCGGTACGTCCATGGGCAGCCCGGTGGACGCGGCCTACACCGCCGCTTCGGGTACGTCCATGGCGACGCCGCACGTGGCGGGCGCGGCGGCGATCCTGGCCGGGCGCCACCCCGACTGGAGCGCCCAGCAGCTCAAGGACGCGTTGATGAGCACGACGCGTACCGCCCCCGACCAGACCGCCTACGAGCAGGGCACCGGCCGGGTGGACGTGGCCCGCTCGGTGCGCCAGCAGGTGCGCGCCACCGGCACCACCACCTTCGGCATCCTGGGACCGGACGCGGGCCCGCAGAAGGTGAGCGTCACCTACACCAACGACGGCGACGCGCCCGTAACGCTCACCCTGGACACCACCTTCGACAAGCTCTACGGATCCCCGGCCCCGGCAGACGCCATAGGCGCCCCCCAGCAGGTCACCGTGGACGCCCACGGCACTGCCGACGTGGCCGTGACCCTCGACACGCCCGCGCTGCCGGAGGGCGTCTTCGGCGGACGCCTCACCGCCACCTCGGCCGACGGACAGGCCGTCGCACACACCGTTCTCTCCGCGACGAAGGACCCGGTCACGCACAAGGTCACCGTGCGCGGCATCGACCGCGCCGGGCAGCCGGCGACTGTCTCCCCGCTGATCATGCTGGGTCCCACAGGCCGCTTCGACGTCATTCAGGAGGTACCGGCGGGGCAGAGCCTGACACTGAACCTGCCCGAGGGCATGTACTACCTGCACGGCGTCATCACGCAGCACTCGGAGGACAACGTCACCAACAGCCTGGTGGTCGACCCCCACCTGCGGGTGGGCGGCGCCACGGACCTGGTGCTCGACGCACGCAAGGCGGTCCCCGTGGAGATCCGGACCCCCCAGCGGGCCGAGCAGCGGGGTCCGCTGGTCTTCTCCACCCGCTGGACGAAGGGCGACCGGGAGTTCGTCAGCTACTTCACGAGCGCGCACAGCGGCGGACAGCTCCTCTACGTCACGCCCACCAAGGAGTTCACCGAGGGAACCTTCGAGTTCTCCTCCCGCTGGCAGCTGGCCGCACCGATGCTCGGTGCACGTGCCCTCTCCGCTGCCGCCGCGACCGGTGTCCCCGTCCGCCTGCTCCACAACTCTCCCGCCGTGGAAGGCGTGCGACGCCTGCGGGTGGTGGACGCCGGTCACGGACGCCCCGAGGACTACGAGGCGCTGCGCGCAAGGGGCGTGGACGTCCGAGGAGCGGCGGTGCTCGTGGAACTGGAGGGGGTGGAGTACGACGAGGCGGTGACCTCGGCCGCCCGCGCCGGAGCCGCGGCCGCCGTCACCACCGCCGGCGGCAACAGGTACGCGGCCACGCCCTGGCAGCCGGTGAGCGAGCGGCTTCCGGCGATCGGGCTGTACGCCTCCCACGCCACCGCGCAGCGGCTGCGCGCGCCGCGCACCACGCTGGAGTTGAAGGGGACCCCGGAAAGCCCCTACCTCTACGAGGTCGTACAGCTCTCCGAGAAGCGCGTTCCCGAACACGTGGTCCACAAGGTCGGGCCGGGGAACACGGCCACCGTGGTCTCGCGCTACCCGGACACGGGCGGGGCACGCTACGTCACGGAGAACCGCGAGTCCTGGCGTCCGTGGGAGGAAGCGGCCCTCTCCCTGCGGTCCCGGTACGTCCGTACCGGGCAGGCGCGGACGGAGTACCTGAGCGGTCCCGCCGACACCCGGTGGCTGCACTGGGCCAACCCCCGCAACACCTGGGCGATTCACGCACTGGGGACCGGCATGTTCGGCCCCCTGCGCACCTACCGGCCCGGTGAGCACGCCACGGAGAGCTGGTACGCCCCCGTGGTGCGCCCGGCGATCCCCCGAGGTGCCGAAGGGCTCGCCCACCGCAAGGGCGACCAGCTGACCATAGGGATCCCCGAGTTCACCGACACCGCCTCCGGCCACTACGGCTACGCCCTGCCCCGCAAGGGCGCCGACACCCCCTACCCCGACGAGACCCGCGCCGTACTGCGTCGCGACGGCGAGATCCTCGCCGAAGGCCCCCGGGCGTGGGGCACCTTCCCCGCGGGCGGGGACGACGGCCGCTACCAGTTGGACCTGGACGTGAAGCGCACCAGCCCCGAGGGCACCCTCTCGCGGGCCACCAGCACCCGCTGGTCGTTCACGGCCCCTCGCCCGGCCGAGGGCAAGGAGTCCCTGATTCCCCTCCTCCAGCTCGACTACGACGTGGCCACCGACCTCCAGGGCTCCGCCCCTGACTCCGGGTCCTTCGCCTTCGGAGTGAGCGCCCGCCACCAGGACGGTCTGACGGGCCGTTCCGTGAAGGGCATGGAGGTGTCCGTCTCGTACGACGACGGCGGGCACTGGCGGGCGGCGACGACTTCCGCCCGGGGCGACGGCGCCTACCGTGTCCGGGTCACCCACCCCTCGACTGCCCGCACCAGCGGGTACGTCACGCTGCGGGTCCGCGCCTGGGACGACGCGGGCAACGAGGTGACGCAGGAGATCGAGCGGGCGTACGCGCTGAGGTAGTACGCGGGATCCGGAAGCCGCGACCGCCCCCCGGTCGCGGCTTCCGCACGTCCTGCGACAGCCAGTCCGCACGTCCTACGACAGCCAGTCGCGCCGCGCCGCCTGCCACACCAGCTGTGTACGCGTCTTCGCGCCCGCCCGCTGCATCAGCGCGGTGATCCGGCGCTGCACCGTGCGGTGGCTGACACGCAGTTGGGTGGCGATCGCCTTGTCCGCCACGCCCGCGACGACCAGGGAGAGCAGGTAGCGCTCGTCGTCGGCGAGACTGCCGCCCGGTCCCATGCCGCCGGCGAAGTCGGCCAGCTCGCCCGCCTCCGTGACGTGCAGCGGGGTCCCCGCAGCCCACTGGATGTCGAACAGGGCGACAAGGGCGTCCAGGAGAGTGCTGCTGCGGATGATCGCGGCGGTCGGCTCGCCGCGGGCGCCGGTCGTGCTGCTCGGCATCAGGGGGCAGACGGCGACAGAGCTGTCGACGATGACCATGCGCACGGGGAGTGTGCTGGTGGCGCGGGCCGTTTCACCGGCGCGGATGCCCTGGGCGACGTTGTCGACCATGCCGGGCTGTTCCAGGCAGGCCCGTTCGTAGATCGCCTCGTAGCGGATGCCCTGGGCGAGCAGTTCGAACTCCTCGTCGTTGTCCTGGGCGCGCAGCGCCACGGGATCGGCCTTGCAGAACCACCGCAGGTCGCTGCGGGCCCCGTAGGCGAGTTGGCGCAGCTGCTGACGGATGGCGCCGGCCCCGGTGATCACCTCGACCAGTTGCCCGGCGTCATGGCGTCGGCCGCCCGCCCGGTACTCCTCGGCCAACTGTTCCACTCCACGCCGCGCCCACTCCAGCGCTTCCTGGCCACGCGCCAGCAGGGGCTGCAGCGCCACGTCCGGCGGGACGGGTACGTACCGCATGCCGCCGTCGCCCGGCAGCCGCCCGACCAGGCCTTTGTCATGCAGGGAGGACAGAAGCGACGCCGCCTCGTGTTCCCGGATGTGGAGCCGTTGGACGATCTCGTCCGCGCCCGCGCCTCGTACCTCCACCAAGTGGCGGTAGACCCGCTCCTCCGCCGCCCCGATCCCTGCTATCTCCAGCACGCGCCCTCTCCCTCCCCGCAGCCCGCCCCGAACGCACGCCCACTGTGCCATCCATGATCGAAATCGAACAGGATGCGGGCGGCCCTGCCGGGCGATCAGAGGACGGCACGGTTTCCGCGAGCCCGAGGCGGGGCGTACGGCGGGCGCATGGTGCCCCGGGGCCCGCGCACCGCGGCGGCGGTGTCCGCTCCGCCCGGTTCAGCCGCCGAAGTTCCAGGCGACGACGCCGTTTCCGGTGACGAGGAGGGCGAGGACCACGAGGTCGGCGACGCCGAGCGCAAGCCCGAGCAGGGCGCGGCCGCGGCGGGCGGTGGACCGGACGAGTGCGAGGACCGCCATCACGATGGCGGCCGGGCCGAGCAGGATGTTCATCACCAGCAGACCGACGAGCCCGAGCACGAACGAGGCGACGGCCAGTCCGTCGGCGTCCCGGGTGGGGTGCCGGGCGGGGGCGGCCGGGCCGGGGGTGCCGGCCGGGTCGCAGGAGGCGAGGGGCCGTGCGGCGGTTTCGGAGCGGCGGGCGATCGCGGTGAGGGTCATGGGGGCGGGCTCCTTCGGGTCGGGGTGCGGCGCGGAGGGCGCCGCGGCGGCGGTGCGGCCGGTCACGAGGAGCGGCGACGCGCGCCCGCCCGCTCGCGTACGGCGAAGACCAGCAGCCAGCAGCCGATCAGGGCACCGAGCACGAGGGAGAGCGCGGGCGGGATCTGGGCCACCGCGCCCAGCACGATCCCCAGCAGGAGCAGGGCGACGACGAGGACGATCATGTTCAGCCTTTCCGCAGGCTCTTCACGAGCATTTGAGAGTACGACTGTTCACTGACTTACCAGTCTAGACCCGTCCTCCACTTCCCCACCCCGGAGAACAGTTGTTTACTGAATGGCATGAGTCACACCGTCGGCGTCCGCCAGACCCAGAAGCTGAGAACCCGTCAGGCACTGCTGGATGCCGCACTCGGACTCCTTGAGCACCAGAGCCTCAGCAGCCTCGGGCTGCGCGAGGTGACCCGGGCCGCGGGCGTCACGCCCACCGCCTTCTACCGGCACTTCGACGACACCGCAGCGCTCGGTGTGGCGCTCGTCGAGGAGGCGCTGGGCAGCCTGCACGGGATGATCGGGGCGACGCTCGCCGAGACCGGTGACAGCGAGGAGCGCCTGGACCGCAGCATCGAGCTGATCATGCGCCATGTCGGCGAACAGCCCGCCCACTTCCGTTTCATCGCCCGTGAACAGCACGGCGGCGTCGGCCCGGTCCGCAGGGCCATAGCGGCCCAACTGCGGCAGTTCGCCGAGGAGGTGGCGGCGGCGCTCGCCGAGGAGCCGGAGTCCCGGGGCTGGAGCGAGGAGGACCTGCTGATGCTCGGCGGCCTCTATGTCGACCACATGGTGATCACCGCGTCGGCGCTGCTGGACGCGGGGCCGGAGGGCGAGCGGGAGGTGGCCGGGGTGGCCCGCCGCCGGCTGAGACTGGTCACCCTCGGCAGGCGGCACTGGCTGGACGACGCGGGCGGGGCCGATACCCCTTAGGGCCCCTCGTACGGATCAGGGCGTGCCCGACTGCCCGTACAGCGCCACGACCGCCGCCGCGTGGCGGGCGAGGACGTCCCGCGCCTCGGGCGGCGAGAGCACTTCCACGTTCGGGCCGAAGGAGAGCAGGGAGCGGGCCCACTCGACCGAGTCGACGGCCAGCTCGGCCCGCAGCCACTCCCCGCTCTCCTCGGCGCACGGCTCCCCCGTCAGCGCCCCGGCGTGCAGGCGTACGAACAGGTCGAGCCGGGAACGGTGCACGCGCACCCTCAGCCGTACCCGCCCCGGCCGCTCCTCGACCTGCCTGCGCAGCTCGTCCCACAGGTCCGCCAGCTCCACCCCGGGCCGGCGCACGACCGGTTCGTCCGCGAGGCCGGCCCGCCGCACCCGGTCGGCCCGGAAGAGCCGGGGCACCCCGTCCCGGTCCGCCACCAGGTACCAGACGCCCGCCTTCACGACGAGGCCGTACGGATCGACGGTGTAGGTGCGCGGGGTGCTCGTACCGCTGTGGCGGTAGTCCAGCCGCAGCCGCCGGTCGGCGAAGACGGCCTCGTGCAGTTCGGCCACATCGACGGCCGGCTGCGGGCCGCTCATCCAGCGCACCGGGTCGACCAGGATCCGCCTGCTGGTCAGTTCGGCGGCGGGCCGGTGCGGTGCGGGCAGGGCGGCCATCACCTTGCGCAGCGCGGAGCCGAGCGCCTCGTCGAGGCCGAGCGCGGCATGGGCGCCCTCGGCGGCGAGGACGAAGAGGGCGCGCGCCTCGTCGGCGGTGAGCCCGGTGACATCGGTACGGAACCCGGGCAGCAGCGCGATGCCGCCGTGCCGCCCGCGTTCGGCGTAGACCGGGACGCCGGAGGCGGAGAGCGCCTCGATGTCCCGGTAGATGGTGCGTACGGAGACTTCGAGGCGCTCGGCGAGCTCGGTGGCGGGCACCAGGCCGCGGGTCTGGAGCAGCAGGAGGATCGAGAGCAGCCGGTCGGATTTCACCTCACCAGCTTCTCCCGGCCACTGCCCCTTCCCCGCCGCCGGCCGTCAGGAGCGCGGTGCGCGTGCCAGCTGGCGGGACTGGGCCACCAGTCGGTCCGCGCTGTCCCAGACGTCCGCGTCCTCCTCCAGGAAGCCGCCCGCGAGGTTGCGGGTGGTGATGGAGACGCGCAGCGGGCCGGGGGCGGGGCGGCAGCGGATGTGGGTGGTGAGCTCGATGGTCGGCGTCCAGCCCTTGAGGCCCAGCTCGAACGAGGTGGGCGGCAGCGCGTCGACGGTGAGCAGCAGCGAGAGCGGGTCGGCGTCGCGGCCGTCCGCGAGGCCGAACCAGCCGCGCATCTCGCCCTTGCCGGAGGGTGCGCCGATGGCCCAGCCGACCGTCGCCGGGTCGAGCTTGATGTCGAGCCGCTCGGTGATGGCCGAGCTGCCGGGGATCGGGGCCGGGTTGTCGCTCGGGCCGAAGCAGTGCTCCATCGGCGGGATGGCCGGCGGCTTCGCCGACGTACGGATCTCGTCGGACAGGCCGTCCAGGTCGCCGTAGGTGGCGATGACCCGGATGCGCTCGACCTCGGTGCCGTCCTCCGCGAACTGGAAGAGGGATGCCTGGCCGGTGGAGAGGGTGCGGCCGGTGCGGACGGTCTGGGTCCGGATCACCGCCGGGCCGGGCACGGACGCGGTGAGGTAGTGCGCCGAGACGGAGAAGGGGTCCGGGTGCGGCAGGGCCTGGCCGAGCGCGCGGCCCAGCATGGCCAGCAGGTATCCGCCGTTGACGGCATGGATGATCGTCCATCCGGCGGAGAGTTCGGCGTCGTAGACGCCCTCTTCGCGAAGGGTGACGGCGGTGTCACGGTCGAACTCGCTGTCCCCGATGGTCGCCGGTCCGGTCTGTGCCGACTGTGCCGCCGACTGCTCTGCTGCCTGTGCCATGCGATGCACCGTACACCGATTGTATTACTGAGCGGTAGCTTTTTTTGCCGGAATCGCAGCGCCGCCCCGGGCGGTCGCTCAGCTCTCCTCGGCCGTCGCGGACTTCCGGTTGTAGGCGCGCGGGGCCCGCCAGTGGTAGCGCATCGACAGCAGCCGCAGCACGAAGGCGACGATCACGGCGGTGCCGCTGGTGAACGCGTCGAGCACCCCGAAGCGGATGCACAGGACGGTCGTCGCGGCGCCGACGATGGCTGGGACCGCGTACAGGTCGCGGTCCCAGCGCAGCAGCGAGGGCACCTCGTTGGCCAGTACGTCACGCAGCACACCGCCCCCGACCGCGGTGGCCAGCCCCAGGGCCGCCGACGCGGTGAGGCCGAGGCCGTAGTCGTACGCCTTGACCGTGCCCGTGACGCAGAACAGCCCGAGCCCCGCCGCGTCGAAGACGTTGACGCCCACCTGGATCCGCTCGACGTGCGGGTGCAGGAAGAACACCAGGACGGCGGCGAGGAGCGGGGTGGTGAAGTAGCCGAGATCCGTGAACGCCGCGGGCGGGACCGCCCCGATGACGATGTCACGGAACAGCCCTCCGCCCAGCGCGGTCACCTCGGCGAGCACCGCGATGCCGAAGACATCGAAGTTCTTGCGTACGGCGAGCAGAGCGCCGGAGATCGCGAAGACGAAGATTCCGACGATGTCTAGCGCATGCTGGACGGAGGGCGTGAACAGTTCGTTGAGCACCGGGCAATTGTGCCGGTACTGCTCCCCGGTACTAATCCTTCGTGCTGTCCTCCGGCGTATCGGGCGAGGCGGCGTCGCCGTCCCCCGCCGCCGGCTCGTCCGCCGAGGGCTCGTCCCCCGCCGACTTGCTCACGTCGACGATCTCGATCGCTTCGCGCGCCGCCGCCGTCACCGTCTCGCCGGGCACCTGGTCGGGCGCGTTCTCCGGGTGGTGGCAGGCCACCTGGTGCCCGGTCTTCAGCGCGGCCAGCGGCGGCTCCTGCGTCTTGCAGACCTCCGTCGCCTTCCAGCACCGGGTGTGGAAGCGGCAGCCGCTGGGCGGCGAGATCGGCGAGGGCACGTCGCCCTTGAGCAGGATCCGCTCGCTCTTGGCCGAACGGCGCTTCGGGTCCGGGATCGGGACCGCCGAGAGCAGCGCCTTGGTGTACGGGTGCATCGGCGCCTTGTAGAGCGACTCGCGGTCGGCCAGCTCCACGATCTTGCCGAGGTACATCACCGCGATCCGGTCCGAGACGTGCCGGACCACCGAGAGGTCATGGGCGATGATCACGTACGTGAGGCCCAGCTCGCTCTGGAGGTCGTCGAGCAGGTTCACCACCTGCGCCTGGATCGACACGTCCAGCGCCGACACCGGCTCGTCCGCCACGACCAGCTTGGGGTTGAGCGCCAGGGCGCGGGCGATCCCGATGCGCTGGCGCTGGCCGCCGGAGAACTCGTGCGGATAGCGGTTGTAGTGCTCGGGGTTCAGGCCCACGACCTCCAGCAGCCGCTGCACCTCCTTCTTGACGCCGCCGTCGGGCGTGACGCCCTGCAGCTTGAAGGGGGCGCCCACGATCGTGCCGATCGTGTGCCGCGGGTTCAGCGAGGAGTACGGGTCCTGGAAGATCATCTGCATGTCCCGGCGCATCGGGCGCATGCCGCCCACGCCGAGGTGCGTGATGTCCCTCCCCTCGAACTCGATCTTCCCCGCGGTGGGTTCGAGCAGCCGGGTGATCAGCCGGCCCATCGTCGACTTGCCGCAGCCGGACTCGCCGACGACGCCCAGGGTCTCGCCCGAGCGCACCTCGAAGTCGATCCCGTCGACGGCCTTCACGGCTCCGGCGTTGCGCTGCAGCATCCCCTTCTTGATGGGGAAGTGCTTCTGCAGCCCGGTCACCTTGAGCAGCACCTCGCGGGAGGCCGTGTCACCGGCCGCCGCGCCGCCCCCGGCCGACCTCTGCGCCGGAACGTCCACGCCCTTGTCCTCGCTCGTCACGGCCTTGTCCTCGCTCACAGCTTGGGCGCAATCTCTTCGGTCCAGATACGCTCCCGCTGCTCCGGCGACATGTGGCAGGCTGCCCAGTGCCGGCTGCCGACCTCCTGGAGCTCGGGCCGTACGGTACGGGTGACGTCGTCCTTGGGCACGTCCGCGTACGGGCAGCGCGGGTTGAAGGCACAGCCCGACGGGATGTTGATGAGCGAGGGCGGGGAGCCCTTGACCGGGATGAGCCGGTCGGTCTGGTCACGGTCGAGACGCGGCATCGAACCCAGCAGGCCCCAGGTGTAGGGGTGCCGGGGCTCGTAGAACACCTTCTCGGCCGGTCCGCGCTCCACGCAGCGCCCGCCGTACATCACGAGGATGTCGTCGGCGAGCTCGGCCACCACGCCCAGGTCGTGGGTGATGATGATGACCGCGGAGCCGAACTCCTTCTGCAGGTCCCGGATCAGGTCGAGGATCTGCGCCTGGACGGTGACGTCCAGCGCGGTCGTCGGCTCGTCGGCGATCAGCAGCTCGGGGTTGTTGACCAGCGACATGGCGATCATCGCGCGCTGGCGCATACCGCCGGAGAACTCGTGCGGGTAGCTGTCGACGCGCTTGTCGGGCTGCGGGATGCCGACCCGGTCGAGCATCTCGACGGCACGCTTGCGCGCGGTCTTCTTGTCGACGCTGTGGTGGACCCGGTAGGCCTCCACGATCTGCTTGCCGATCGTGTAGTACGGGTGCAGCGCGGACAGCGGGTCCTGGAAGATCATGGCCATGTCGCGGCCGCGCAGCTTGCGGACCTCGTCGGGGTCGGCGGACAGCAGTTCCTTGCCGTCCAGCCAGATCTCGCCGGAGACCTGGGCCTTGCGCTTGCCGTACTGGCCGGCGGTGTGCAGGCCCATGATGCCGAGCGAGGTGACCGACTTGCCGGAGCCGGACTCGCCGACGATGCCGAGGGTCTTGCCCTTCTCCAGCTGGAAGTTGAGCCCGTCGACGGACTTGACCAGGCCGTCGTCGGTCGGGAAGTGCACCTTGAGGTCGCGCACTTCGAGGAAGGCGGTGGGAGCGGGCGAGCCGGCCGGGGAGGGTTCGCCCAGCGCGGCACCGCTCTTGTGCAGTTCGGTCATCCCAGCCTCACTCGCGGGTCGATGACGGCGTACATGATGTCGACGACGAGGTTGGCGACGGCGATCGCGAGAGCCGCGAACAGGGTGACGCCGAGAATCACCGGCAGGTCCTTGTTGCTGATCGCCTGGACCGCCGCGAGCCCGAGACCGGGCAGGTTGAACGTGGACTCGGTGAGGACGGCGCCACCGAGGAGCACGCCGATGTCGAGGCCGAAGACGGTGAGGATCGGTGTCATCGCGGACCGCAGGGCGTGCCGGGTGATGACGGTGCCCTCGCCCAGGCCCTTGGCGCGGGCGGTGCGGATGTAGTCCTCGCCGAGCACTTCGAGCATGGTGGCTCTGGTGAGGCGGGCGTACATCGCGGCGTTCAGGAAGGCGAGCACGATCCACGGCAGGATCAGCGTCTGGAACCAGGTGCCGATGCCGTCGTCCGTGGAGAGGTTGTCGGCGATCTTCACCCAGCCGAAGTTGTGCACGAACAGGCCCATGGCGACCATGCCGGTGAAGAAGATCGGCAGCGAGACACCGGCGAGCGCGGTGGTCATCGCGGCGCGGTCCCAGATGCTGCCGCGCCGGAGCGCGGACACCACACCGGTGGCAACGCCGCCGAGGAGCCACAGCACGCAGGCACCGGCGGCGAGCGCGCCGGTCACGGGCAGCGCGTCCTTGAGGGTGGTCCAGACGGGGACCTCCGTGCGGAAGGAGTAGCCGAAGCAGGGCGCCGCGCAGTGGGTGACATCGGCACCGTTCGCGTAGTCGCGCCCCATCGGGATGCCCTTGACGAAGTCCCAGAACTGGACGAGAAGGGGGTCGTCGAGACCCAGTTTGATCCGGATGCCCTGGAGCTGCTCGACACCCGTGGCCTTGCCGGCGAAGAGGACTGCGACGTCCTGACCCGCCCACTTGGGCAGCATGAAGAAGATGGTGAACGTCGCGAGCAGTACGACGAGCACCATGATGACTACGGCGAACAGGCGCCGGATGAGATAAGCAAGCACTGTGTGCGGCCCGGCGGTGGCCGGGAACCCCTTGTGGGGGCTCCCGGCCACCGCCCCGGCCCTCACCTGCCCTTCGGACTGGCGGGTTTCGGCGGCGGTGGAACAGTCAACAGGGTTGACTGCGAATGCTGTTGACTACAGCGACTACTTGACGACGCCGAGCGAGACGTAGTCGTAACGGCCGTTGTAGGCGTCGGACATGTAGGCGTTCGTCAGACGGCTGCCGCGCCAGGTGATGTTCTTCTCGTAGATGAAGGGCATCCAGTCGGCCTGGTCGAGGATCCGCTTGTCGAGCTCCTTGTAGATCTCGCCGGCCTTGACCGGGTCGGTCTCCGCGATCGCCCGGTCGAAGATCTTGTCGATCGCCGGGTCGTTCAGCTGCGACTCGTTGTAGTTACCGGTGTCCGCGAGGAACCGGCTGTCCCACAGCGGCTGGCCGAAGCCCTGGCCGGACGGGAAGTCCGGGCCCCAGCCGCTCATCGTCATGCCGTAGCCGCGCTTCTTCACGACGGAAGGCGAGCCGGTGATGCTGGACGCCTCGGCGCCGTCGATCGGGTCGACCTCGATCTTGATGCCGACCTTGCCGAGCTGCTCCTGGAGCGCCTCGGCGGTGTCGACCTCGCCCGGGTTGTTGGTACGGGCGGTGAGCTTGGTGGAGAAGCCGGTCGGGTGACCGCACTGCTTCAGCTCGTCCTTGGCCTTGGCGACGTCCGGCTTGCCCTTGCGAGCGAGGACGCCGTACGGGTCGTAGTCGCTGTGGCCCTTGATGGAGACCGGCAGGGTGCTGTTGGCGATCGCACCACCGGCGATCTCGCCACCGCGGGTCTGCTGGAGACCGGCGAAGTCGGTGGCGTAGAAGACGGCCTTGCGGCAGTGGACGTCGTCCAGCGGCTTCGCGGTGTGGACGAGCGCGACGTAGCGGACGAAGGACGTCTGCATGTTGTCGACGCTGTCCTTGTGCTTCTGGACGGCGGTGACGCGGCCGGACTGGGTCATGCCGGTGCCGTTGAGGTCGACGTCGTAGTCGCCCTCCATCAGCTTCTTGTCGTTCTCCTCCAGGTTGGCGGAGATCGTCACGGTGACCTTGTCCGGGAGCGCGGCGCGCAGCGGGTCGGACGCCTTCTGCCACTTGTCGTTGCGGACGAGCACGATGCTCTTGCCCGGCTTGTACTCCTCGAACTTGTACGGGCCGGAGGAGAACGGGCGCTGGGTGTACTTCGCGCCGGTGTCCTTGTCCGCCTTCACGGGCGAGCCGGACGGCATGGCGAGGAACTGCTCGAAGTCACCGTTGGGCTTGGGCAGCTTGAAGACGATGGTGTTGTCGTCGGGCGTCTCGATCGACTTGAGGCCGAGCTTGTCCGCGGACTTGTCCTTGTAGGGGCCCTTGTACTCGCCCTTGGGGTCCAGCGTCTGCATCAGGTACTGCGGGCCACCGGTGATGGTGTCCGTCGCCCAGATGCGCTCGATGCCGTACTTGACGTCCTTCGAGGTCAGCTTGGAGCCGTCCTCCCAGGTCAGGCCATCACGCAGCTTGTACGTGTAGGTCTTGCCGCCGTCGGTGATCTCACCGGGGCCGGTGGCCAGGTCGCCGACCAGCTTGGTGGAGGCCGCGCCCGGCTTGGTGTCGTACGAGACCAGCTGGCGGGTGTAGAAGCGCATGAAGTCCCAGGCCATGCCGTAGTAGGCACGCTGGGGGTCGGCGGAGTCGAGGTCCTGCTTGCCGACCATCTTCAGCGTTCCACCCTTTTTGGTGGACGGGTTGGCGACCTTGTTGAACGCCGCGTTGAAGCCGGCGCCCTTCGAGCTGCCGCCGCCTTCGCTGTCGCTGTCGCCGCCGCCGCACGCCGTGGTGGTCATCAGCGCCGCGACCACGAGGGCCGCACCAGCGGTGAGCCGTCGTTTCGAGGTAACTGTGGACATTTTCTCGTAACCTCCGAGATCGCGGTCCCAGGCCGTTGCTTGCCGGAGAACCATGGGAAGAGCCACCTGACGATGCGGCAGGGGCAAGTCGTGGGCTATCGGGTCCCCTTGGGGTCCAGGGCGTCGCGCAGCCCGTCCCCGAAGAGGTTGAAGGCCAGCACGGTGATGAAGATCGTCACGCCGGGGAAGACCATGAACATCGGGTCGTGCTCGTACGTCTCCAGGGCGTCCCGCAGCATTCCGCCCCAGGAGGCCGTCGGCGGCCGGACACCGGCGCCGAGGAAGCTGAGGGCCGCCTCGGTGAGGATGTTGGTGGGGATCATCAGCGTCGCGTAGACGGTGATCGGCGCCACCAGGTTGGGCAGCAGCTCGCGGAAGAGGATGTGCGTCCGCCCGCCGCCGAGGCTGCGCGCCGCCTCCACGTACTCGCGCTCGCGCAGCGAGAGGGTCTGCCCGCGGACGATGCGTCCGACGTACGGCCAGCCGAAGAAGCCGATGACGGCGACCAGTACGGCGATGCGGACGCCGCTGCCGGTGAGGCCGAGAAGATCGTCGGGGAGGACCGAGACCAGGGAGATGATGAAGAGGAGCTGCGGGAAGGAGAGCAGCACGTCCATGACGCGGCTGATCACCGCGTCCACCCAGCCGCCGAAGTATCCGGCGATGATCCCGAAGAGGGTGCCGAGGGCGACGGCGACCAGGGCCGCCAGGAAGGCCACGAGCAGCGAGATCCGGGCGCCGTAGACGATCCGGCTGAAGACGTCGCGTCCCTTGTTCGGCTCGACGCCGAACAGGTAGTCGCCGCTCACGCCGCCGAGGCTGCCCATGGGGAGATTGGTCAGCGGGTCGAGCTTGTCCTGGTGGAACTCGTTCGGCGGGTGCCCGAGCAGGCTCACGATCAGCGGCGCGAAGACCGCCACCACGACCAGGACGAGGACAACGATGCCACCCGTCAGAGCGACCTTGTCCTGCTTCAGGCGGTTCCAGGCGATCTGCTTGAGAGACCGTCCCTCGACCTTCTTCACCCCGGAGTCGACTGCGGGACCGCCGGTCGCGACCGGATCCGCTTCCGTGGTCGGCTCGTGCAGTGGTGCCGTCATCGTGGCAAGGACCCCTCTCAACCGGCGGTGGCCGGGCCGAACTGGCCGCTGTGGCGGCGCGATCAGTCAGTCGTACGCAGAGGCGGCAAGACGCCCTTGCTGCGGGAGTCTTCATTGCCGTTACGACTGGTAGCCATACCGACAGACGAATGGATGCCTAACCGTGATGCGCCCTGGGGTGTTCCGTTATCCGGACGGATGTGAACGCCCGCCGAACACAGGTCAGTTGATACGGAAGGGGGCATGCGAGCGGATTAGCGTCGCATTCATCACCAGACATGCCGAGCACGGAAATCTCGGACATGGGCGGCCGGATGAGGCGTCGAGCGGGTGAACGCACGTGCACATTCGGGGAGTTGGTGCCTTACGTTCGCGTTACGGAAATCCGGACCGTACGCGGGCATTCCGGACGACGGGGACGGAGCGGCCCCGGACGGGTCAGTACGCGCCCTGCGGCGGGTAGCCGTAGCCCGCGACGGGGGCCGCCGGGGCGTGCGCCTCGCGGTCGTAGAACGGGCGGGCGTTGGCGCGCAGCCACATCGCCACCGGGTCGTACTCGTCGGACATCGCGACGGTGGAGACGGGCAGCCCCTCCGGGACGGCGGAGACCGACTGCTGCATCATCGCGCGCGCCGCGTCCACCGAGGGCGGGCTCGTGTCGTAGAGGTCGAGGCCGATGGTGAGGTACGGGACACCGAGCGCGGGCTGCACCCAGGCGCGGCGCAGCGAGCGGATCGCCGGGGTGTGGTGGGCGTTCTGCGTGAGCAGGGCGTAGAACTGCGGGATCTCGATGGCCGGCTCGGTGAGCCGGAGCGGGCCGGCGGGCATCCGGTCGAGGCCGGTGGCGATCCGGCGCAGGTCCAGCCAGGGGATGCCGACGCCGCCGCCCGGGGCGTGCGGATTGAGCCAGATGCCCCAGCGGTCGGGGAAGAGCGCGCGGGCGATGTCCCGTCCGCCGACCAGCTCGTGGGCGCGGTTCCAGCCGCTCACCGAGAGCTCCTGGGCGGAGGTCACACAGGGGGCGTAGCCGAGGCCGTCGACCTCCATGTTTCCGTACTGGGCGTCGGGCGAGCCCGCCTGGCCCTGCCAGAGGAGCATCCAGATCCGGCCGTTCGCGAGGGCCTGCAGCAGTGCCTCGTACGCGTCGTAGCGCCCGGGCGTCACTTGGCGCAGCATGTGCTCGACCTGCCCGGCCGCCGCGGTGCCTGACGCACTCACCTGGTCCCGCCCCTCTTCGATCCACTGTGTCGGCCCGCCGCCCCGGGCACACGGGTGCGGCATGATGCCGAGACACCAGCCATGAAACCAGCTTATGCGCCGGTCCTGACACCGACTTGACGCCATGGGTCGAAACGGTGTTCCCCGGACCGGCCCGGGACGCTCTTGTCCGGGACGCTCCTATGCGGCCGCTCGCTGATAGAACGGGCGGATCCGCTCCCGCATCCAGTCTCCGACCGGGTCCTGCGCCACATCGAGCAGTACGAGATTGACCGGCCAGGGAACCTCGACCCGGCCCAGAGCGCGGCCGAGGGCGTCCATCGGGGCATTGCGCCCGGCGCCCTCCCAGGTGGAGAACTCGACGCCGATGAAGAGGACCGGGTCGCCGCCCTCGATGCTGGCCAGCGTCCGGCGGGCGGAGAGCACGACGCCGCTCTCCTCGAACTCACCGGCCGCCGCGGCGAGGAAGTCGACCGGCTCCTCCTTCCAGTCCGGCTCGTACAGCCGGACCCTGCCGCCGCTGGCCGGACCGTCCAGCGGGGTGCGCCCGGCCCGGCAGAGCTCGGCCACGGCGGGCGGCGGCAGCGGCATCCCGACCGCGCCGCCCGGGTTCACGGCTATGCCGAGCTGCGGCGGCAGTCCGCGGGCGAAGTCGCGGGCGGGCGCGACGGTGAAGGACATATGGGTACCGACGCAGGCGAGGAACTGCTGCTCGGAGCTGAAGACGGGGACGTACGCGGCGCCCTCGATCTCCACCGTCGGAAGGTCCAGGGCCGCCGAGTCGGGTCCCCCGCCGTTGGGCAGCGGCACCCAGACCTGGCTGCGGCCGAGCACCTCGACGAGCCGCCCGCCCGCCTCCGGGCTGCCCACCGAGGCCATCAGCACTTCTTCGAGCTCATTGGCCGGCCATCCGCCCTGCGGATGGGACTGGACCTGTGCCGGAACGTCCACTGCTTCCCCTTCTCGCCCAAGCTTTCCGGCAGAAGGTTAACGCCCGGCCCCGCCGCCGCCCCGTCCCCGAGGCGCCGGCCACCGGCCTCAGAGGCTGTCGGGCCGCCCGTCCGTGAACGCGATCCGGCCGAGCCGCCCCGCCGCCTCCCGGTCCAGCAGCACCGCCGAGGCGCAGCCGGGCGGCAGCAGGCCCGCCTCGGTCGCCCGCAGCAGCCTGCCCACCGCTCTGCGGTGCCGGGCGAAGGCGTACCCCGATACACCGCGTCCGCGCTCGCGCTGACCCTCCCTGGCGGTCTGCGGCGTCACGTCGAGCAGGAAGAGGTGCAGGCCCCGGCCCCGGCGCCGGGCGTCACGGGCCAGCCAGCCGCGCACCCACGACTGGGTCCCGCAGTCGTGGACGACGGCGGACTCCCCGGAACGCAGCACCCGCCACAGCCCCCAGTAGTGGGCGACGCGGACGAGCGGGCGGTAGAGCGCGTACGGGACTAAACGGGGCATGACCCCGGCCCAGCGGTCACGGGTGTCCTGGGAGTCGATGGCGTGCGCCGTCGTCACCGCCCGCCGGATGAGCGTCGACTTGCCGCTGCCGGGCAGCCCGGAGACCACCACCACGTCCCCCGCCGCGAAACGCAGGCTGCGCGGACTGCGCCCGGACCGCTCCCGCAGATCGCGCACCACGGGCGCGTGCGCGTCCGTGGCGGCCCTCGCCGGGGCCCCTGCCTGTGCGGGCATCGCGCCGTGCGCGACCCCGGCGGTCGTCGCGTACCGCTGCAATGTCATCACCCTCCCCCTGTCGGCTCACCCCACGTATGCCCCTGAAGTGTAAAGAAAAGGTAATGCGACACAACCGCCCGCGCCGCTGATTTCCCACAGGGGACCGGGGCCCCACTCCGGCCCGATGCGTGCGATGATGACCCGGCCAACTGCATAAAGGCCGCTTGAATCCGCGCGGGAGAGCTCCGGTCACTTCCAGTGCCGGGCGCCGAAGGAGCAAGTTCCTCCCTTGAATCTCTCAGGCCCCGTACCGCGTGGATGAGGCAGATCTGAAAAGCGGGCCGCTTCGCGGCTCCACCCAAGGTGCAAGCCGAACCCCTCCAGGGCTCTCGGCGAACCTCTCAGGTTCCGATGACAGATGGGGAGGGATCGTCCTCGTCGTCATGCCCTGGGAGTCATATCCATGAGCACCGCCCCCCGTCTCACCGCCCTCGATGCCCTGCACCGTTCGCTGGGCGCGACCATGACCGACTTCGCGGGCTGGGACATGCCGCTGCGGTACGCCAGCGAGCGCGACGAGCACAACGCGGTGCGTACGAAGGCCGGCCTCTTCGACCTGTCGCACATGGGCGAGATCACCGTCACCGGCCCCGCGGCCGCGGCCTTCCTGAACTTCGCGCTGGTCGGCAACATCGGCACCGTCGCCGTGGGCCGGGCCCGCTACACGATGATCTGCGCCGAGAACGGCGGCATCCTGGACGACCTGATCGTCTACCGGCTCGGAGAGACCGAGTACATGGTCGTCGCCAACGCGGGCAACGCCCAGATCGTGCTGGACGCGCTGACGGCCCGCGCCGAGGGCTTCGACGCCGAGGTGCGCGACGACCGCGACGCGTACGCGCTGCTCGCCGTCCAGGGCCCGGAGTCCCCCGCCATCCTGGCCTCCGTCACCGACGCCGACCTGGACGGTCTGAAGTACTACGCCGGTCTGCCCGGCACGGTCGCCGGTGTTCCCGCGCTGATCGCCCGCACCGGCTACACCGGCGAGGACGGCTTCGAGCTGTTCGTCGCCCCCGCCCACGCCGAGCAGCTGTGGAAGGCGCTGACCGAGGCGGGCGCCTCCCGCGGCCTGATCCCGTGCGGGCTCTCCTGCCGCGACACGCTGCGCCTGGAGGCGGGCATGCCGCTGTACGGGCACGAGCTGACCACTGAGCTCACCCCGTTCGACGCCGGTCTCGGCCGGGTCGTGAAGTTCGAGAAGGAGGGCGACTTCGTCGGCCGCAAGGCCCTCGAAGCCGCCGCCGAGCGCGCCGAGACCGCCCCGCCGCGCAAGCTGGTCGGGCTGGTCGCCGAGGGCCGCCGGGTGCCGCGCGCCGGTTTTTCCGTGGTCGCCGGCGGCCAGGTCATCGGCGAGGTCACCTCGGGCGCCCCCTCGCCCACCCTGGGCAAGCCGATCGCCATGGCGTACGTCGACGCCGCGTACGCCACGCCCGGCGCCGAGGGCGTCGCCGTGGACATCCGGGGCAGCCACGAGCCGTACGAGGTCGTGGCGCTGCCGTTCTACAAGCGCCAGAAGTGAGTCGGCGCTCCCGCAGAAGTGACGCAGTCGCGTCTCACACCGTAAGACCACCGTTCATCAGCACTCCCCCGCGTACAGGAGAATTCAGGTCATGAGCAACCCCCAGCAGCTGCGTTACAGCAAGGAGCACGAGTGGCTGTCGGCCGTCGAGGACGGTGTGGCCACGATCGGTATCACCGAGTACGCGGCCAACGCGCTCGGCGATGTCGTCTACGCCCAGCTCCCCGCGGTCGGTGACACGGTGACCGCGGGCGAGACCTGCGGTGAGCTGGAGTCGACCAAGTCGGTCAGCGACCTGTACTCCCCGGTGACCGGCGAGGTCACCGAGGCGAACCAGGACGTCGTGGACGACCCGTCGCTGGTGAACTCCGCTCCCTTCGAGGGCGGCTGGCTGTTCAAGGTACGTATGGCGGAGGAGCCGAAGGACCTGCTCTCCGCCGACGAGTACACCGAGTTCTCCGGCAACTGAGACCCAAAGGGACCACCTGATGTCGCTTCTCAACTCCTCCCTCCACGAGCTGGACCCGGACGTCGCCGCCGCTGTCGACGCCGAGCTCCACCGTCAGCAGTCCACCCTCGAAATGATCGCCTCGGAGAACTTCGCTCCGGTCGCGGTCATGGAGGCCCAGGGCTCCGTCCTCACCAACAAGTACGCCGAGGGCTACCCCGGCCGCCGCTACTACGGCGGCTGCGAGCACGTCGACGTCGTCGAGCAGATCGCCATCGACCGCATCAAGGCGCTGTTCGGCGCCGAGGCCGCGAACGTCCAGCCGCACTCCGGTGCGCAGGCCAACGCCGCCGCGATGTTCGCGCTGCTCAAGCCGGGCGACACGATCATGGGCCTGAGCCTGGCCCACGGCGGTCACCTGACCCACGGCATGAAGATCAACTTCTCCGGCAAGCTCTACAACGTGGTCCCGTACCACGTCGACGAGACCGGCGTCGTGGACATGGCCGAGGTCGAGCGTCTGGCCAAGGAGTCCAAGCCGAAGCTGATCGTCGCCGGCTGGTCCGCGTACCCGCGTCAGCTGGACTTCGCCGCCTTCCGCCGCATCGCGGACGAGGTCGGCGCGTACCTGATGGTCGACATGGCGCACTTCGCCGGCCTGGTGGCCGCGGGGCTGCACCCCAACCCGGTGCCGCACGCCCACGTCGTCACGACCACCACGCACAAGACCCTCGGCGGTCCGCGCGGTGGCGTCATCCTGTCGACGCAGGAGCTCGCCAAGAAGATCAACTCTGCGGTCTTCCCCGGCCAGCAGGGCGGCCCGCTGGAGCACGTGATCGCGGCCAAGGCGGTCTCCTTCAAGGTCGCGGCGACCGAGGAGTTCAAGGAGCGCCAGCAGCGCACCCTGGACGGCGCCCGCATCCTCGCCGAGCGCCTGGTCCAGCCGGACGTCACCGAGGTCGGTGTCTCCGTGCTGTCCGGCGGTACGGACGTCCACCTGGTCCTCGTCGACCTGCGCAACTCCGAGCTGGACGGCCAGCAGGCCGAGGACCGGCTCCACGAGCTGGGCATCACGGTCAACCGGAACGCCATCCCGAACGACCCGCGGCCGCCGATGGTCACCTCGGGTCTGCGGATCGGTACGCCGGCCCTGGCGACCCGTGGTTTCCAGGCCGAGGACTTCACCGAGGTCGCGGAGATCATCGCCGCCGCCCTCAAGCCGTCCTACGACGCGGACGCCCTGAAGGCCCGCGTCATCGCGCTGGCCGAGAAGTTCCCGCTGTACCCCGGCCTGAAGTAGTCCGGACAAGTTCTCGTAACACGTTGGGGCGGGGCACCGCGCACACTGAACTGTGAGCGCGGTGCCCCGTCCCATGCCCCGCCCCCGGGCCGCCCGGCCCGCACCGCACCACCCGGCAGACGACGATGTCTACCAACCCCTGAGGAGTCACCGTGGCCATCTCGGTCTTCGACCTGTTCTCGATCGGCATCGGTCCGTCCAGCTCCCATACGGTCGGCCCGATGCGCGCCGCCCGGATGTTCGCGCGCCGGCTGAAGAACGAGGGCCTGATCGCCCACACCGCCTCGATACGCGCCGAGCTGTACGGATCGCTCGGCGCGACGGGTCACGGCCACGGCACCCCCAAGGCCGTCCTGCTCGGCCTGGAGGGCGAGTCGCCGCGCACCGTCGACGTGGAGTCCGCCGACGACCGGGTCGAGCAGATCCGTACCACCGGCCGGATCAACCTCCTCGGCATGCACGAGATCGACTTCGACTTCGACGAGCAGCTGATCCTGCACCGCCGCAAGGCCCTCCCGTACCACGCGAACGGCATGACGGTCTTCGCCTTCGACCGCGAGGGCGAGCTGCTGCTGGAGAAGACGTACTACTCGGTCGGCGGCGGCTTCGTCGTGGACACGGACGCCCTCGGCGGGGATGGGGCGGGCGAGGACCGGATCGTGCTCGACGACACCGTCCTCAAGCACCCCTTCCGCACCGGCGACGAGCTGCTGCGCCTCGCCCACGACACCGGGCTGTCCATCTCCTCGCTGATGCTGGAGAACGAGCGGGCCTGGCGCACCGAGGACGAGATCCGCTCGGGCCTGCTGGACATCTGGCGCGTCATGCAGGCCTGTGTCTCACGCGGCATGTCCCGCGAGGGCATCCTGCCCGGCGGCCTCAAGGTCCGCCGCCGCGCCGCGAACACCGCCCGCCAGCTGCGGGCCGAGGGCGACCCGCAGGCCCACGCGATGGAGTGGATCACCCTCTACGCGATGGCGGTCAACGAGGAGAACGCGGCGGGCGGCCGGGTCGTCACCGCCCCCACCAACGGCGCCGCGGGCATCATCCCGGCCGTCCTGCACTACTACATGAACTTCGCGGCCGGCGGCGCCACCGAGGCCGAGAAGGAGGACAGCGTCGTCCGCTTCCTCCTCGCGGCCGGGGCCATCGGCATGCTCTTCAAGGAGAACGCCTCCATCTCCGGCGCCGAGGTCGGCTGCCAGGGCGAGGTCGGCTCCGCCTGCTCCATGGCCGCGGGCGCCCTCGCCGAGGTCCTGGGCGGCACCCCCGAACAGGTCGAGAACGCCGCCGAGATCGGCATGGAACACAACCTGGGCCTGACCTGCGACCCGGTCGGCGGTCTCGTCCAGATCCCGTGCATCGAGCGCAACGGCATGGCGGCGGTCAAGGCGGTCACGGCGGCGAAGATGGCGCTGCGCGGCGACGGCAGCCACAAGGTCTCCCTCGACAAGGTCATCAAGACCATGAAGGAGACGGGCGCGGACATGAGCGTGAAGTACAAGGAGACGGCGCGGGGCGGGCTCGCGGTGAACATCATCGAGTGCTGAGCGCGTGGACCCACTGCTCGTCCGGGGTGGAGCCGAGCCGTCCGGGGCGGAGCTGAGCGGTCCGCGGCGGAGCTGAGCGGTCCGCGGCGGAGCTGAGCGGTCCGCGGCGGAGCTGAGCCGTCCGGGGCGGAGTCGGGCGGCTTCACCCGCCGGACGGCTCCGGGCGTGCGGGTAGAGTTGCCCGCCGCTCGCTCGCGGGCGTCGCAGGTGACGCCCCGGCCTCCTGTGCCTCGCCGCACGCCCCGCACGACAGGTTTCCCGCTCTTGTCCTCCTCCGTACCGTCCCCGGCCGCGCGGCTGCGCGGCTTCCGCCCTTCCTGGCTGTCCCCGAAGGTGTTCCGCACCGAGCTGCTGGCCGGCCTCGTGGTCGGGCTGGCGCTGATCCCCGAGGCGATCTCCTTCTCGGTGATCGTCGGGGTGGATCCGGCGATCGGGCTGTTCACCTCGTTCACCATGGCGGTGGTCATCTCCGTCGTCGGCGGACGCCCCGCGATGATCTCCGCCGCCACCGGCGCGGTCGCCCTGGTGCTCGCGCCCCTCAACCGTCAGCACGGGTTCGGTTACCTGGTCGCCGCGGTCATCCTGGGCGGTGTGTTCCAGATGGCCCTGGGAGCGCTGGGCGTCGCGAAGCTGCTGCGGTTCGTGCCGCGCAGTGTGATGGTCGGCTTCGTCAACTCCCTCGCCATCCTGGTCTTCATGGCCCAGATCCCCGAGCTGCACGACGTGCCCTGGGCGGTCTACCCGCTGATCGCCGGCGGCCTCCTGCTGCTGGTGTTCTTCCCCAGGGTGACCAGGGCGGTCCCGGCGCCGCTGGTCACCGTCGTCGTCCTCACGGTCATCACGGTCGCCGCCGGGATCGCCGTCCCGACCGTGGGCGACCGGGGTGAGCTGCCCTCCGCGCTGCCGGTGCCCGGCCTGCCCGATGTGCCGTTCACGGTGGACACGCTGACGACCGTGGCGCCCTACGCGCTCGCCATGGCGCTGGTGGGGCTGATGGAGTCCCTGATGACCGCCAAGCTGGTCGACGACATCACCGACACCCGCTCCAGCAAGACCCGCGAGTCCATCGGCCAGGGCATCGCCAACATCGTCACCGGCTTCTTCGGCGGCATGGGCGGCTGCGCCGTGATCGGCCAGACGATGATCAACGTGAAGGTGTCCGGCGCCCGCACCCGGCTGTCGACCTTCCTCGCGGGCACCTTCCTGATGGTCCTGTGCATCGCCCTCGGGCCCGTTGTCTCCCGCATTCCCATGGCCGCGCTCGTCGCCGTCATGGTGATGGTGTCCGTCGCGGCCTTCGACTGGCATTCCGTCGCGCCGAAGACGCTGAGGCGGATGCCGGCCGGGGAGACCCTCGTCATGGTCGTGACCGTGGCCTGCGTGGTCGTCACCCACAACCTGGCCGTCGGCGTCGTGGCCGGCACGGTCATCGCCATGGTGATCTTCGCCAGGCGGGTCGCCCGCCTGGCCGACGTCACGAAGTCCGTCGACCCCGGGGGCGACCGGATCGTCTACTCCGTGACCGGCGAACTCTTCTTCGCCTCCGCCAACGACCTGGTCACCCGGTTCGATTACGTCGCCGACCCCGGCCGGGTCGTCATCGACCTGTCCGCCGCCCACATCTGGGACGCCTCCTCGGTCGCCGCGCTGGACGCCATCACCGCGAAGTACGAGCAGCGCGGCAAGACCGTCGAGATCATCGGCCTGAACGAGCCGAGTGCCGAGATGCACAGGACCCTCAGCGGCGAACTCACCGGCAGCCACTGACCCCGGGTGCCACGGCGCCGGACCGGCCCCGCGGCACAACCCCGTACGAGCGCCTCAGCGCAGGTGCACCGGCAGCGATTCGATGCCATACACGATGGAGAGCTTGCGGAAGGCCAGGTCCTGGGGCGGGACGGCGAGCCGCATCCGGGGAAACCGCCGGGCCAGGGCCGGGTAGGCCGTGCGCAGTTCCATGCGGGCCAGTTCGGCGCCGATGCAGCGGTGGATGCCGTGGCCGAAGGCGAGGTGGCCGCCGCCCGCGGGAGTACGGTGCGGGTCGAAGCGCCCGTCGTCGCCGACGTACCCGGCGTCGCGGTTGGCGGCGCTGAGCGAGCAGAGCACCATGTCGCCCTGCGGAATGACCACCCCGCCTATCTCTGTGTCCCGGCGGGCGAACCGGGGAAAGGCGATCTGCACCGCCGAGAGATAACGCAGCACCTCCTCGACGAAGGGGGCGGTCATGGCGTCGTCGTGACGTATTCGCTCCAGGACGTCCGGGTTCTGCAGCAGCACCAGGGAGCCCAGGGCGATGGTGCTGGCGGTCGTCTCGAACCCGCCGGTGAGCACGCCGTCGGCCAGACCCGCGAGTTCCTCGTCGTCGACGTTGTCGCCGTGCTCACGCACGATCATGCCGAGCAGCCCGTCGCCCGGCTTCTCGCGCTGCGCCTTGACGACGTCCCTGAAGTACGCCAGCGACTCCGACATCGCGCCGAAGGGCGCGGTCGTGCCGGCGAAGAGGTCGAAGCGGTCCATGGCGAGCTGCTGGAAGTCGTCGCGGTCCTCGTACGGCACGCCGAGCAGTTCGCAGATGGTGAGGGAGGGGATCGGCAGCGCGAACTCCTGCACCAGGTCGACGGGGCCCGTGGCGGCCTCCATCGCGTCGAGGCGCTCCTCGACGATGGCGTCGATCCTGGGACCCAGCCGCCGCAGCCGGCGCATCGTGAACTCCGGGGTCAGGATGCGGCGCAGGCGGGTGTGGACCGGCGGATCGTTGAACCCGAGCCCGCCGGGGCTCTGTTCGGCGGCCACTCCGGCGTTCGTCGCGAGGTGGGCGAAGTCGGTGCTGAATCCGTCGGCCGAGCCGAGGACGGCCTTCGACTCCTCGTAACCGCTCACCACCCAGGCGTCCATGCCGAACGGCAACGAGACCTTGTGCACCGGCCGCTTCGCCCGGGTCCTGGCCAGTTTGTCCACCGGGTCGAGGCCGTCCCTGCGCATCATCATCAGCAGGTCGTCGGGCAACAGCCTGACCGTGGATGCCCCGATCCCGTACTTCTGGATCCTGGACAGGTAGCTGCGCCCGATCCGGGCGGTGATACGAGAGCGGAACGTCGTAGTCAATCTGCACTCCATGAGTCGTCGCGCGGTCCGCACACACGGTGCGGACGTGAAACAGCTGTGCAGCAGGCGCGGATGTGGATCGTGGCCGGCGGCGACACGGCTTGTGCCAAACGGCATTCTGTCTCAGAGCGTGAGCAAGCGGCGCCCCCGCGGCGTCGGATCCAGTCCGCGGAGGCCGAAGAGCTGCGGCCTGTGATCATGCGCACGCCGCGCCGGGGCCAGTGTTCCGTGTGCGGCTCTCCTGGCCCGCGCCGGGCCACCGGTGGTTCTGTCACAGCCTCTCAACAGCACCACAGGCCCCAATTGCCTCCGCGCCGGGAGAGTTGATAGGCATGGTCGGTAGATTTGTTTGCTCGGGCTCGACAGGGGGATTGAATGAAGTTCGACATGGGGGCGCAGGTTCTGACGAGCCTGTCGTCGAAGTCGCGTGGGTCGAGTGATGATCTGGGCACGTTGATCCGTCAGCTGGTTCAGGCGGCGGCGCCGTTGGAGGGGAAGTTCCACGGTGCGGGGCGTGTGGCGTTCGATTCGTTCAAGAATCGTTCGGACGAGATCACGGCGGCGTTGAACGGTTCGCTTTCGGCTCTTCTCGGTGGTCAGTCGGGGATGGAGCAGGCGTTCGGTTCGGGTGATCAGGAGCAGGGTGACAACGCGCGGCAGCAGATGTCCGCGGCGAATTTCGATGCGGCGCGCTTCGGCGGCCGGTGACTTACGGGGGTTGGGTTTCTGATGGCTGGTGACAGTGACCGTCGTGCTTATGACACGGGTGCGTCCTCGGACGCGCAGGGCAACATCCAGGTGGTGATCGCGCGGCTGGAGGAAGTGATCGCGGCGCGGGACGGCCAGGTCAAGGCGGCGATGGCGGACTTCGCGGCCGATGGTGTGGCGGACGAGTACCACGGCAAGGAACTGCGGTGGAACCGTTCGTCGCAGGAGGTCAAGAACATCATCCAGCTGCTGAAGACGACGCTGGAGCAGAACGACGGCACCGCGCAGCACACGATCACGCGCGCGAAGGCAGCGGTCGACAACATCGGCTGACTCGGCCGGGATACCTGCCTGGGGGCGGGTTCGGGGTCGGTTCGGTAACGGGGAGCACGAGGTAGGGCATGACCGGCTGGGATCTGAAGCCGCAGGGTATTCAGGGTGTGCTGAAGACGACGGGTGAGGTCGCGTCGAAGATTCAGACGCACGCGACGTCGTACGGGGATCACCTGACGTCGGCGGCTTCGAGCGCGGGCACGATCACTGCCGAGGGCGGTGGTGGTGGTGAGGGCGGGGAGCAGGCCGTGGGTGGTCTGGTCGCGCTGGCGTTGTCGCAGTTCGCCGAGCACACGACCCCTGATCTGAAGTTCATCGCGGCGCGGGCTGGGAAGTCCCTGACCGGTGCGGTGGATGCCACGACCGCGTATCTGAACGGTGATTTGGACATGGCTGCCGAGGCGCAGCGCAAGGCGCTCGGTGCGGTGGACATGGATCCGGAGAAGCCGGGGGTGCAGTCGCGGTGATCAAGCCCGAGGCGATTCCGCAGTACACGGGTGATCTGGGTCAGCTGGAGAAGGATCACGCGAGTCTGACGAAGGACGCGGGTCATATCCGGGACACGGGTTCGTCCGTCCATACCCATTTCCAGGCGTTGTCCGCTTATTACAAGGCTCCGGAGGCGGAGCAGTTGTTCGCGTCGACGAAGCCGGTGCAGGACCGGGCGGACGGTTTCGCGGACGATCTGGAGAAGGTCGCCTCCTCGTTGTCGGACTACGCGACGGAGATCCGTCCGCTGGTCACGAAACTCGCGCAGCTCAAGACGGACGCGACGGCGTTCGTGAACGAGAACAAGGACGACGACGAGTGGGAGTACGACGGGGACAAGGTCGAGGAGCACAACAAGCTCCGCGATGACATCACCGCGACGGTCGCCGCGTTCTGGGCCGCCGAGCGGACCTGTCACAACAAGATCACCGCCCTGTTCGGCGGGACGCAGATGGTCGCGGGGGACGGGTCCGAGCGCAAGGACCAGTACGGGTTCAACGCGGACGACCTGAAGAACGCGAAGCTTCCCTGGGGCGACCCGGTCGAGGAGAAGCACCACTGGTACGAAGTCGGGCACTGGGTCAAGTCGTTCGTGTGGGACGGGCTGATCGTCGACGGGATCTGGGGCACCATCAAGGGCCTTGGCACCCTCGTCGGGTTCGGTGGCTGGGACGCGATGGGACAGGCATGGAAGGGCCTGGCCCAGCTCGCGACCGGCCTCGTCATCAGCGCCGTCCCCGGCGCCGGAACACTGTTCTGGACCCTGCCCGACGACAAGCTCCCCTCCTGGCTGCGTGACTCACGGACCGCGATGAAGGAGACCGGCAAGGCCCTCGTCGCATGGGACGAATGGGGCAAGAACCCCGGCCGGGCGGCCGGCGCGGTCACGTTCAACGTCCTGACGACCGTGTTCACCGGAGGCGCCGGCGGCGCCGCCGCGGGAGCCGGCAAGGCCGGAGCCGTCGCGAAGGCACTGTCCGTCGCGGGCAAGGCCGGCAAGGTCATCGACCCCATGACCTACATCGCCAAGGGCGCCGGCACCGGCCTCTCCAAGATCGGCGACATCACCAAGGGCCTCAAGGGCATCGGCAACATCGAGATCCCCAAACTGCCCGACGGCACCGTGCAGTTGCCCGACGGTCGCTTCCTGGAGCCCAACGGCAACCTGGTCGCCCCGAACGGCGTGGTCGAGACGACCCCGATCCCGCACGAAACGGTCCCCCACACGTCGGGCCTGCCGTCGTCCTGGCAGATTCAGCAGCCGGTCCCGGCGGGAGTCCACGCGGGAAGCGGCTTCCCCGACATGGCGCCGCACACCCCCGGCGGCGGCTTCGACAATGTGCCGTACGGTCCGGGCAGCCATGTGCCGGGCGGGGTACCCGACCACGTACCGAGCGGATCGTTCGGCCCCGCCCCGGCACACTTCGACCCGGCGAGCCACGTCCCGGGCGGAGCCCCCGGCCACGTCCCGGGCAACGTCGGCGGTCACGTTCCCACCGACCACTTCCCCACGGGCGCGGGACACGACATCCCCGGCGGCAATCCGCACACCCCTGACGCCCCGCACACCCCGGGCCACGACGGACCGGGCACGCACGGGCACGACGGTTCGCACGGTGGCGGCCACGACAACTCGCACAGCGGGCACGCCGACGACGCGTCCGCGCACGCCGACGACGCGGCGCACGCCGGTGACCACGGCGGCAACGGCAGCCATGTCGACCCGCACGGCGCCACCGACGACCTCACGCATGGCGCCGACGACGCGACGACGGCCGGCCATCACGGTGGGGACGGGGTGGGGAACGGCGGTCCGGGTGACGGTTTCAAGTACACCCCGCACATCTCCGCCGACGACTTCGACGACCTCACGACGGCCGAGAAGCACCGGGTCGCCGCGGCCGAACTCACCGAGGGCACGGTCCCGTTCGCCGACGACACGGCGGCGATCAAGTACGGCCGGGACTACTGGAACGACTACGTGGACGATCTGGACCCGTCCGCGAAGCAGGCTCTCTGGGACTACACCGGTGAGACGTTCCCGTCGTACCACGACATGAACGGTCATCTGCGCGGCACTCCGGGATTCGGTCCGGAGCCGGCGGTGCTGCACGACATCGCCGAGATGGACAGGGTCATGTCGACGCGTCCCGTGCCCGACGACATCATGGTCGTCCGGGGTACGGGGCTGGGCCACCTCAAGCTGGACTCCCCGCTCGACATGCTGGGCAAGACGTACCCGGACAAGGGGTACACCTCGACCTCCCTCGGCAACCACCCGGTGCCCGGCTTCGCCGGCAAGGAGGCGATCCTGCACCTCCGTGTGCCGAAGGGGACGCCTGCTCTGTGGCTGGAGAAGGTCTCCAAGTTCGATGTGACGGAGCGTGAGCTGCTCCTGGCCCGCGGTTCCGAATTCAAGGTGACCCGCGTCTTTATGGAGAATGGCCAGGTACAGGTCTACGGCGAAGTCCTGCCGTCGAACAAGGGAGTGGTGCACGAATGAGCAACGAGCAGCGGTCCAATCCGCGACTGAACGAGGACCTGTTGTTCAACGAGGCGCCCGGAGGGCCGCCGCGCTACAGCTCCCGGTCCAACAAGCCCGTCCAGTACCTGACGGTGGCGGACAGGGACGGCGAGGCGATCGGCTACGTATGGGCGAACGACGAGGACGACGCCGCCGGGTGGCTGGTCCGTGAGGCGGGCGGCGACGAGGCGTTCAACAAGGGTGCGAGGTGGGCCCGTAGGCTCCATGACGCGAAGGCCCGGGGTATCGCCCCGACGGCCGCCCTGACGGAGATGATCAAGGAATCGGACCCTTCGAAGAGCAGCCATGTCGTACCCGGCTCCCTGGCCGAGGCGCCGAACGCCGATGCCGTCAGGAGCCTCGCCGCCGCGAGCTGACCATGACCTACGCCCCCGACGCACCGCGCTACCGCGCCGAGACCGACAGGCCGGTCCACCACCTCACCGTCGCCGACTCCCGCGGCGAGGCCATGGGCTACCTGTGGGCCAACGACGAGGACGACGCGGCCGGATGGTGCCTGCGGCCGGCCGGGGACCGGGCCGGGTTCGACGAAGGGCTCGAATGGTCCGCGAGGCTCAGCACCGCCAAGGCGCGCGGGCTCGCGCCCACGGCGGCGCTCGCCGAGCTGGCCCGCGGTTCGGACCCGAGGTGCGTCAGCCATGTGGTCCCGGGCTCCCTGGCCGCGGCCCCGTCCCTGGCCGCGCTCACGGAGCTGGCCCGGGTCGTCACCGAGGCCGACGACCGGCGTCTGCTGGCTCAGCTCGACCGCCGGAACGCCGACGCGTGGCGTGAGCTGAGCCAGGCGCTCGCCGCGCTCACGGACGAGGACCGCGACGTGCGGTGGACCGAGGGCGGGAAGCAGCCCGACGGCACCTGGCGGATGAGGTATCCGATCCACGGCGAGCGGCTCGAACGTCTGGTGCGCGCGCTGCCCGCCGTCGGCGCGGTGACGCCCGCGTACCTGTGGCGGGACAACCCGCCGCCGGCCGTGCCCGCCGACGGGCGGATGGGCCCGGCCGACGCGGTGCGCGCGGCCACGGCCGTGGTGCGCGGGGAACGATTCTGCGACGGGACGATCGCCGAGGCGGCGAGGAACGGCCTTCTCGACGCCGTGGCCGAGTCGTTGTGCGTCTGGTACGAGGCCGAAGCCGGCGGCCCGCACGGCGTTCCCTGACGAATACGGAACACTGGTTCGCCGTGCTCGCTCGTGGTGCGACCTGGGCTGTACTGCCCGCTCGCCCATGCCTTATGTTGCACGGGTGAATTGGGGGATTCCCGTACGGTGCCCGCCGGCCGGTTCGGAATATGCCGCTCCCCCGGAGCGCGCGGGAGTGACCCGGTCCCGGCCGCCGGTCCGCGCGATGACGGGCGATGACACGGCGACCATGACCTACGCAACGTACGACTGAGGCAACGGACGACAAGACGAATGGCACGGGATTACGACAGCCAGCTTCTGGAGTCGGTGGCGGTACGCCGGCGCAGGATGCGTGACGCACTGCTGTTCGGTGCGCAGCGGGCGCGGCGCACGGCGGACGAGCGGCTCGGAAAGGTGTTCGCGGGGATCGCCATTGCCGCCGTGCTGTGCGCGGGATGCGTGGGGTGGTCCTTTGTCCAGAACATGCTGGAGAAGCAGAAGGCCGAACAGCAGAAGCAGCAGCGCCAGGAACAGCAGTACCAGCAGCCGGCGAAGACGGCGCAACCGGAGAAATCCGGGGATTCCGGGGATTCGGCGAAGAATCCCCAATAGCTCGGCAACTCCGGCGAATTCAGAAAGAGTTCCCCGCAAAGGGGACCGAGAAGGCGCCAGTAGCATGGGCACGCCAAGCTGCCCGATTCCTCAAAACGTCGCGATGATAGGTTCCCGTAAAGTGGTGAGCACAGCAACGACTTCCCGAGCGCAGCTCAGCCGGGTGACTCTGGTCGGTGAGCGACGCCGGGCCGATATCGTCCTGCCGTCCGACACACCGATCGGGCAGCTGCTGCCGGACATTCTGCAGTTGCTGGACGACCGGGCGGCGGCACGCCCGATGACACGGCAGTTGATCACCTCGGACGGCTCCGCGCTCCCGCACGACAGCACGCTGTCCTCGGCGGGGATCGCGGACGGTGCGGTGCTCCGGCTGGTCCGGGCCCATTCCGCGCCCCCTGCCCCGGTCGTGCACGACGTCACCGATCTGGTGGCCGACGATCTCGATCTGCAGACCTGGCGCTGGCGTCCCGCCGCCCGTCGTACGAGTGCGGGCGTGGCCTCGGTGGCCTTCGCGGTGGTCGCCGCACTGATGGCCCGTCGTGAGTTCGCCCTGGACGCGCTGACCGCCGCCCTGGCGGCCACCACGCTCGTCCTGCTGGCGGCCGGTGCGATCGTCGCGAAGATCGGGCAGGGCAACCGGGGTCTGGCGACCGCGCTCCTGCTCGCCTCCGGCAGCCTCGGCATCCTCACCGCCTGGACCGGTGCGGACGCCTACGACTGGTCGGGGACCGCGCGGCTCGCCGCCGTCGCCGCAGCGCTGGTCCTGACGCTGGTGCTCCTCGGCTACTTCTCCCCGCTCGGCCGCGGCGGGCTCATCGGCGCCGTCGCCACCACCGTGATCGCCGCGGTGTGGGAGGCCGTCGCCGCCGTCCAGGACGACCTGGCCCGGCTCGGCGCGGTGATGGCCGTCTTCTCCGTCGTACTGCTCGGACTGCTCCCCCGGCTCGCGCTGGCGGCCTCCGGCCTCACCGCGCTCGACGACCGCCGCTCCGGCGGCACCTCCGTCAGCCGCCACCAGGTGGGCAACGCGCTGGCGGCCACCCATCGCGGCCTCGCCCTGGCGACGGTGGTCACCGCGGTCTCCGCGGCGGCCGGTGGCTGGCTGCTCACCATGGCCGACGAGCCGTCCGTGTGGACCGTGACGCTGCCCTCGCTGGTGGCCCTCGTGCTGCTCTCCCGGGCGCGGGCCTTCCCGCTGGTCGCCGAGGTAGTCGCGCTCTTCGCCGCCGCCGCGGTCCTGGTCGTGCGCCTGGTCATGCTGTGGATGCAGCACGCCGGGGGCGCCGGACCGCTCGCCCTGCTGGTCGTGGCCGCGGTGCTGCCGCTGCTCGTCCTGGCGGTGCAACCGCCCGAGCACGTGCAGGTCCGGCTGCGGCGCACGGCCGATCTGGTCGAATCCATCGGTGTGGTGGGGCTCTTCCCGCTGGCCGTCGGTGTGTTCGGCGTGTACGGACAGCTGCTCAACAAGTTCTGAGTCGACGCGCAGGTGCTCCGGGCGGGGCAGCAGGGCGAAAGAGAAGGGCAGACATGCCGAACGAAGACAACTGGCAGGGCGATGTGCTGCGCGCCATGAGGGGCGGCGCCGCCCAGGAGGGCGTGCAGGGCCCCGGCGGTCAGGGGCACGGTGCGCCCGCGCAGGGTCAGGGCGGTCAGCCGCACGGTGCCGCCGCGCCGGGCCCCGGCGTTCCCGCGCAGAACGCCCACGCCCACGGGACGCCCCCGCAGCAGCAGTACGTCGGCCACCAGCAAGGGCAGCCGGCACCGGCCCACCAGCCTCAGCACCAGCAACTCCAGCAGCACCCCGGTCACCAGGGACACCAGGCGGTGGCCGCCCACCCCGTCGCGCAGCCGCAGCAACAGCAACAGCAGGCTCAGCCCCAGGCCCAGCCCGCGTACACCCCGGGCACCCGGCCCCAGCACACCCCCGACTCCCGGCCCGTGGTGGACCGGGAGCTGGCCGCCGTCGGGCGCAAGGCGCGGCGCGGTGAGCCGTTCGCCGCGCGGGCCGCGCGCGCCCTGCGGGTGAGCGTGTCCTCGTCGGCGGCGCGCGAGGTCGCCCGTACCACCGCCACCGCCGAGACGCTCCAGCAGCCCGTGACGACCGGCCGGCAGATCGCCGTCACCTCCATCCGGGGCGGCGCGGGCAAGTCGACCGTCGCCGCGCTGCTCGGCACCACGTACGCGCACTACCGCCAGGACCCGGTACTCCTCGTCGAGGCCGACCCGGCGCTCGGCTCGCTGCCGCTGCGGCTCGGCGCCGATTCGCTGCGCTGGACCACCGGTGACCTGGCGGGCATCATCGAGCCGCAGATGTCGCTGCTGGACATCACCGGCTATCTCGTCCAGCTCCCCGGCAACGCCTGGCTGCTGCCCGGCAGTCAGGGCCAGATCGGCGCGATGCTGGACACCAGGGCGTACGAGCGGGTCATGGTGTCGCTGCGCCGTTACTTCGGCGTCACCGTCGTCGACTGCGAGACGCTGCCCGCCGAGGTCGCCCGGGTCGCGCTCTCCGCCGCCCAGGCCCGGGTGCTGGCCGCCCCCGCCACGCTGGAGGGCATCACCAGCACGTACGCGGTCCTGCAGTGGATGCAGTCGCTGCCCCGGCAGGTGATCGCCGGCACCGTCGTCGTGCTCAGCGAACTGGTGCCGCACTCCGGGCTCGATCTCGACGAGGCGGCACAGAAGCTGAAGGCCACCGGCGCGAGTGTCCAGGTGCTGCCGTACGACCGTCATCTGGCGGCCGGCGGCGCGATCCGTACCGAACTCCTGGCGCACGCGACCCGGGAGGCCGCCACCCGGCTCGCCGCGGACGTGTTCCAGCTGTCCCAGCAGCAGCACTGAACACCGATCGGCAGCACCACCGGTCCCGATGCCGACCTGACCCGACCCCGAGTGACGGACGACGATGAGTACCCGACTGATCCACCGCCCGGCCAGGACCACCCGGCCGCCGGCCGCCTCCGAGGCGCGCACCATCGAGGCCCCGCCGAACCTGCCCGAGGGCAAGTCGGGCAACATCGCGATGTCGCTGTTGCCCGTCGCCGGTGTGATGTCCTCCGTCGTGATGATGACGGTCGTACGCAACAGTCAGTTCGCCGGGCTCGGCGCGATCATCCTCGTCGTCACCGTCATCGGCTCCGTGGCGCTGGTCTTCTCGCAGCGCGGCAAGGCCCAGCGCACCCGCCGTACCCAGCGCGAGGCCTACCTCGCCTATCTGGAGGACCTGCGCGAGGAGCTCTCCGTCGAGGAGCGCCGGCGGGCCGAGCGGGCCGACGTCCTCAATCCGCCGCCGCACGCCCTGTACGACATAGTGCGCGACCCGGCCCGGGTCTGGGAGCGGCGCCGGCTCGACGGCGACTTCCTGCGGGTGCGCGTCGGCACGGGTGAGATGCCGGTACGCGATCTGACGGTCGCCCAGCAGGGTTCGTCCGTCCTCTCGCCGCCCGACACCTTCATGCTCAACGAGGCGTCCGCGCTGATGGACCGCTTCCGTACCGGCACCGAACTCCCGCTCACCGTCCCGCTCGACCGGGTCGGCAACATCAGCGTCATCGGTCCCCGCGAGGACTGTCTGCGCGTCGCGCGCGCCCTGCTCGTCCAGACCGCCGCCACGCACGCCCCCGACGACGTCGCGATGGCGCTCGCCGTGCCCGGTGAGCGGCTGGCCGACTGGGAGTGGGCCAAGTGGATGCCGCACCTGCTCGACACCGAGCAGTTCGACGGACCGGTCGCCGCCCGCCGGATCGCCCCGTCCGCGCCCCAGCTGGCCCGCCAGATCGGCCCGGAGCTGCGCCGCCGCGCCTCGTACGCGGCCGAGGTGCGGCGCGGTCTGTCCGGTAAGGACGCGCTGTCCATGACGTCCCGGCTGCTGGTCGTCACCGACGGGCACGGCGAGGACGCCGTCGACCTGCCGCGCCCGGACGACGCGGTCGGCCTGCGCGAGATGGGCGTCAGCGTGCTGCACCTGCTGGAGCACCGGGTCCAGGAGCCGGGGCACGTCAGCGTACGGATCACCGTCGACGGCGACTCGGTGGTCATCGAGGACCTGCGCGAGCAGGAACCGGTCAGCGCCCACGGCACCGTGGACGAGGTCGGCATCCCGTTCGCCGAGGGCCTGGCCCGGATGCTGGCGCCGATGCGGCTGTCCGCCGAGTCGATGGTGGACGCCCCGCTCTCCGGCCCCGTGGACTTCGCCGAACTGCTCGGCATCGACGACGTGGCACGCCTCGACCTGTCGCGGATGTGGGCGCCGCGCGGCGAACGCGCCTTCCTGCGGGTGCCGATCGGTATCAGCGACTCCCACCAGCCGGTGCTCCTGGACCTCAAGGAGTCCTCCGAGCTGGGCATGGGTCCGCACGGGCTGTGTGTCGGGGCGACCGGTTCCGGCAAGTCGGAGCTGCTGCGCACCCTGGTCCTCGCCCTGGTGGCCACGCATCCGCCGGAGGACCTCGCGCTGGTCCTGGTCGACTACAAGGGCGGTGCGACCTTCGCCCCGTTCGCGGAGCTGCCGCACGTGGCCGGGGTCATCACCAACCTGGAGAACCAGGCGGGCCTCGTCGAGCGGGTGCACGCCTCGCTCGCCGGTGAGGTCAAGCGCCGTCAGCAGGTGCTCAAGGACGCGGGCAATGTCGCCGACATCGGTGACTACGCGGCGCTGCGCGCGGACCGGCGGCCCGATCTGGACCCGCTGCCGCATCTGTTCGTCGTGATCGACGAGTTCGGTGAACTCCTCACCGCGAAGCCGGACTTCATCGACCTGTTCCTGTCCATCGGCCGGATCGGCCGCTCCATCGGTGTGCATCTGCTGCTGTCCAGCCAGCGCATCGAGGGCGGCAAGCTCAAGGGCCTGGACACCTATCTCTCGTACCGGCTCGGTCTGCGTACGTTCTCCGCCGACGAGTCGCGCACGGTCCTGGACACCACCGACGCCTTCCATCTGCCGCCGCTGCCCGGTTTCGGCTATCTCAAGGTCGACACCAGCCATTACGAGCGCTTCAAGGCGAGCTATGTCTCGGGCGCGTACCGGGGGCCGGTGCAGCGTGACGAGGAGCAGGACAGCGGTCCGCTGGCCCTGGAGTACGAGGCGTTCAACACCCTGGCCGAGCCGGAGATTACGGGCGAGGAGCCGAAGGTGCGGCGCCGGGAGACCGGCCCGACCGAGATGGGCGTGATCGTCGACCAGCTGCGGGAGGCGGCCGGTACGGTGCGCCGGATCTGGCTGCCGCCGCTGCCCGGTGCCATCTCCCTGGACAAGGTCGCGGGGCCGCTGGACGTGGGCCCGCGCGGGATGCAGCTGGCCAAGCGGCGCGGCCCGCTCCAGGTGCCGCTCGGGCTGCTCGACGACCCGACCAAGCAGTGGCAGGGCCAGTGGTACCTGGACCTCACGGTGGCGGGCGGTCATGTCGCGGTCATCGGCGGTCCGCAGGCTGGCAAGACGACGCTGCTGCGCACCCTCGCGCTGGCGGTCTCGCTGACCCACACCCCGCAGGAGGTCGGCGTCTACGGCCTCGACCTGGTCGGCGGCGGCCTCCAGGCCGTGTCGGGGCTGCCGCACGTCGGCGGGGTCGCCGGCCGTGCGGACCGGGAGCGCGCGGGGCGCACCGTAGAGGAGGTCCGGGGCATGCTCGCGGTCCGCGAGGAGCTGTTCCGCGAGCACAGCATCGACTCCGTGGAGCAGTTGCGTTCGCTGCACGCGGCGGGCCGGCTGCCGCAGCTGGCCTCGGCCGAGATCGTGCTGATCATCGATGGATTCGGTGCGCTGCGCGACGACTTCGACGAGCTGGACGACGCCGTCGTGGACATCCTCAAGCGCGGTGGCGGATACGGCATCCATGTCGTCGCGGGCATGCTCCGCTGGAACGACGTACGCATCGCCACCCAGTCGAACTTCGGCACCCGGGTCGAGCTGCGGCTCAACGACCCCAGCGAGTCCAGCATCGACCGGAAGCTGGCGCAGACCCTGTCGCCCGACGAGCCGGGCCGCGTCCTCACCGACGGCAAGCTCTTCGCGCAGGTCGCGCTTCCCCGCACGGACGGTGTCGCGGACGTGTCGGACCTGGGCGCGGTCCTGGAGCACACCGCCCGTACGGTCCGGGCCACCTGGAGCGGCGAGGTCGCCCAGCCGGTCCGGATCCTGCCGCACGTCCTGGAGCCGCATCTGCTGCCGGGCCCGGTCGCCGAGCCCAAGCGGGTGCCGATCGGCCTGGACCAGACGGCGCTGGCGCCGGCCGTGCTCGACCTGTTCCACCACGACCAGCACCTGCTGGTCCTGGGCGACAGCGAGTGCGGCAAGACGAACCTGCTGAAGACGGTGGCCGCCGGGCTGATCGAGCGCTACGGCGAGGAGGAACTGGTCTTCGCCGTCATGGACCCGCGGCGCGGTCTGCGCGGCGCGATCCCCGAGGAGTTCCGCGGCGGGTACGCGTACAACGCCAAGATGTGCGCGGGTCTGGCAGCCGGTATCGCCACCGAGCTGGAGAAGCGGCTGCCGGACGACCGGGCGGACACCGAGGACCTGGAGCCCGGCAGCTGGGGCAGCGGTCCGCGGATCGTGATCCTGGTCGACGACTACGACGTGCTGACCACCGCCGGTCAGGCGCCGCTCGACCCGTTCCTGCCGTACATCCCGTCCGCCGTCGACATCGGGCTCCACTTCGTGCTGACCCGACGGGTCGCGGGCGCCTCGCGCGGAATGTACGACCCGCTGATGCTGGGGCTGCGCGAGTCGGGGGCCTCGGCGCTCCTGATGGCGGGCGACCGCAGCGAGGGACAGCTGTTCCCCGGTGTGTACGCGACCCAGCAGCCGCCGGGGCGCGGGGTGTTCATCCGCAGGGGCCGGCAGAACCGTCTGATCCAGACCGTGTACACCGCGGAGTGACCCGCCGGGGCGGTCCCGTTTCCGCGGGCCGCGCCGCCACCGCACATCCGCACCCGGACGAAGAAGGAACGGCCGACCACATGACCAAGGACGTCATCGCCCTCACCCCGCGCATGCCCGACCCGTTGACCGTGCTCGCGGGTCTGCTCGCGGGCGGCCCGGACAAGCTGGTGGGGACGACGGGCGAGGGCGCCGTCGTGCAGCTCTGCGACGACCAGGGCCGGCCGCTCGTCTCCATCGAGGCGCCGCTGCTGGTGCAGGTCGCGGGCGAGGCCGAGCGGCTGCTCGGGGCGACCGCGCCGCCGGTCCCGTTCTGGTGGACGGAGGCCCGCGCCACCACCGGGGTCGAGGAGGCCGAGCTGCTCGCGGGCACCTTCGCGGCCCGGATCGCCACCCTGGCCGGGGGCTCCGCCTGGCCGCCTGAGGCCGCGCGCTCCCTCGCGGTGGTGAAGACCGACGGGGTGAGCGTCGCGCCGACACCCGCCGCCGCGCAGCCCGCCGTGGACGCGCTCACCGACAAGGTGGCCGTCATCATCCAGGACCGTCCGGTGATCGCCATGACGGCCTGGCTCTCGGACGCGTTCCGGGCCGCGGCCAACGCCGAGCTGGGGCTCCAGATCGTCACCTCGCCGGGTGCCACGCTCTCCCCCGCGGTGCGCAACAGCCTCAGCGGCTGGCCCTCGCGCTGGGTGGTGCAGGACGAGAAGGACGGCTACTACGACGGTCTGTCCGGTGCCGTACTGCGCTGGCAGCACGGCATGTTCGCCACCGTCGAGTCGCCCGACGCCACGCCCGAGGACCCGCGCACCCCGGTGGCCGCCGCCTACCAGGAGGTCACCGACACCGGTGACCGCCAGCTGGCGATCTCGTTCCGCACGGTCCACCCGGCGGACGACCGGCTGGTGCTGGGCGGGGCGCTGGAGTCGGTGTGGCAGGAGCTGACGGGACGGCCGCCGGCCGGGTGGGGCACCGCCGAGCCCGCCAACCTGCCGTGGTCGCTGCGCCGGCTGACCGATGTCGCCTTCGAGCGGGCGCCCGAGCCGACCTGGCTCGTGGTGGTCGGCAGCCCGGACCGGCCGGGCCTGGCCACGGTCCGCATCAGCCGTACGAAGGCGGGGGTGGAGGAGGACGTCACGCTGGCGTTCGGTTACGGCCCCGGCGAGGAACCCCCGCTGGACGCGCTGCCCCGGGTGGCGGAGGTGCTCGCCACCCGTCATCACCTCCAGTCGATGCTGGTCCAGCTCCGCAAGGCGCGGCGCGACCTGGCCGTGCCGCCGCGCTTCGAGGGGCCGGGGGTCCCGCTGGCCTTCGTGCTCGGCGCGGAGGAGGTGCGCGAGATGCCCGGCGACCGCGCCCGGCGCACCCCGCTCTCCGAGCCGCCCGTCCAGCTCGGCCCGAGGTCCCGTCCGGCGCTGTACTACCCGCTGCCGGGCGACCCGTCGGACCTGTCCGGCTGGCAGGACTTCGAGCGGCTGATGCGGCATCTGAAGGGCGCCTGAGCGGGTCGGGACAGCGGGCAGAACTGCTCAGCGGGGCGGCGCGGCGGCTCGGCAGGAGGAGCGGCGTGAAATCGCCTGCGCGGATGCCTGCGCGGACGTCCCTGCCGCCGACCGGAGATCACCACAACAAGTCACCGGCTGCTCAGAGATGTTCAATCGTTTCTGACGATCAAGCAGTTTCGGTCACAAATGGCTTCCCTCTTTCGCCCACAGGCGGTTGACTGGGGGTTACACATGGTGATGCCGCCGTCCTGCACCACGGGCGATTGCCACTGCGGGCCCACGGGCCCGGCCCCGATGCCCCGACCCCCGGCGGAGGAGAGTGAGCAGGAATGACTGCCTCGTCTCGCACGGTGAGCCTCTGGCCAGAGTCGGTGGGCGCGGGCGGCCCGTACCCCGATGCGTACCCGGCGCCGACACGTGAGTCCGGCCGGTTACCCGTTCGTATCGCTCATCCGAACCGCTTCGCCGAGGGGCACAAATGAGCCAGATTGCGCTGCCAGCGTTTCATATGCCGTTCCAGAGCACCGGATGCAATCCAGGCATCGAGGAGACCAGGAAGGCAGCGTGGGAATGGGCCGAATCCAATGACCTGGCGCTCTCCCCGGTGGCCCGGAAGAAGATGATCCGGACCAGGCCCGAGCTCTGGATCTCCCTCATCTTCCCGGCCGCGTCGCAGCAGCATCTCGACCTCTTCTGCCAGTGGCTCTTCTGGGCCTTCCTCGTCGACGACGAGTTCGACGACGGGCCCGCCGGACGTGACCCGCGCATGTGCGAGGCGGCGATCGACCGGTTGGTCACCGTGCTCGACGGCGGCCCGCCGCGCGGCGCCATGGAGAGCGCGCTCGTGGGGCTGCGGACGCGGACGTACCGGGACCGGTCGGCGCGCTGGATCCGGCAGTTCCGGCGGGACACGGTCGCCTGGCTGTGGACCTACTACGCCGAGGCCGTGGAGCGGGCCGCCGGGCAGGCGCCGTCCCGGTCCGAATTCGTGAAGCACCGCCGGGATTCGGTGGCCATGCAGCCCTTCCTGGACCTCCATGAGATCACCGCCGGGATCGACCTTCCGGAATCGGCCCGGAGCCTGCCCGCGTACATCGCGCTGCGCAATGCGGTCACCGATCACTCGGGGCTCTGCAACGACATCTGCTCCTTCGAGAAGGAGGCGCTGCTCGGGTACGAACACAACGCGGTGCGCCTCATCCAGCGCGATCGCGGCTGCACGCTCCAGGAGGCCGTCGACGAGGCCGGGGCGCAGCTCGCACAGATCGCGCAGCGGGTGCAGCGGGCCGAGAAGGAGCTGGTCGAGGAGATCGAGGCGGCCGGCATCCAGGGCCCCACCCGGCTCGCGCTGGAGCGATGCGTACGGGACTACCGGGGGCTGGTCCGGGGCGACTTCGACTACCACGCCCGTGCGGAGCGCTACACCCGTCCCGATCTCGTCGAGGTCGACGAACGGGATTCCCTGTCCGAGCACTTCGCGGCCTGACCCACCGCCGATACATGCGGGAGCCGCCGACCGGGGGCCGATATCGGCCTCCGGTCCCGCGCGGCGCCGCTCACGCCCCGGACTGCCCCAAGTCGCTTTCCCCCAGCATCTGTTCGCCGTCTCCGGCCAGCAGCGGAAGCGCCCGCAGGGCCAGCGCCCATCCCAGCCTCACCTCGCCCGACTCCGCCGAGGCGCCGGTGAGTTCGGCGATCCGGCCGATCCGGTTGAGGACCGTGTTGCGGTGGCAGTAGAGCAGCTCGGCCGCCCGCGCCGCCGAGCAGCCGTGGTCGAGCCAGACCCGGAGCGTGCCGAGCAGCACGTCGCGTTCGGCCGCCATGTCCAGTACGCCGCCCAGCCGCGTGGTCACGATGCGTTCGGCGATCTCCGGCCGGCCGACCAGGAGCACCTCCGCGAGCCGGTCGTCGAAGGCCGCCGCCGCACCGCTTCCGGCGGGCAGCGTGCGCAGCGCCTGCTCGGCCAGCCGCAGCGCCCGCCCCGCCCTGGCCAGCCGGCCGAACTCCGGTGACACCCCCGCGGTGGCACCGGTGCGGTGGCGCAGCAGGTCGAGCAGGACACCGCAATCCCCCGAGGCCGCCAGCCGCACGATTCCCGCGTACCGGCCCGACCGGGGCCGCCAGAAGGACCAGATGCCGTGCTCGTCGAGGACGGGTGCCGGGTTGGGCGGCGCGGCCGGGTCCTGGGCGGCGACGACGACGACGTACCGGTCGTGGACCGGCACGCCCAGCGCGGCGGCGGCCGCCGCCGCGACCGCCGGATCCTCGCCGCGCCCGTCGAGCAGGGCCTCGAAGAGGGCGACGCGGCGGGTGTCCTGCCTGCCCTGCATCTCCAGCTGGGTGAGCCGGTACGAGTCGGCCATGACCAGCGAGTAGCGGTCGATGGTCTCCCACACGGCGCCCGCCATGTCCAGCTCGGTGTCCCGGTCGCCCGCGGCCGGCCCCGCGGCGTCCGGGGTCCCGCGCGTCGCCCGCAGATGCTCGGCCATCATCTGCCACATCACCCGGCCACCGCGCCGGTAGGCCTGGAGCACCGTGTCCAGCGGTACGCCCTGCTCCGCGCGCCGCCGCCCCGTCTCGCGCGCCGCGTGCTCGCCGTCGCCCCCGCTGGACGGCAGCCCGCCGAAGTCCTCCAGCGCGCGCAGCAGGTTGTCGCGGCAGATCCCCCACAGGTCGTCCCGGCTGACGGGCGAGCCGGAGGCGTACGTACCGCTGTGCGCGTGGATGTCGTCGACGACCCGCCGGGTCAGTTCGTCGATCCCCGGCAGGAGGGCGGCGGCCAGGGCACGGCGCAGCTCACCGTCGTCGCCGGTACGAGAGGCTGGGGCACGCGGGTTCTGCGCCATGCCCCGAAGATTAACGCCCTCGTTATGCGGATGCCTCGCCAGGTGTCTCTCCGTGTGGCCGCTGCCCAGGTGGGCGGTATGCATGGTGGGCAACTGCACATTGTGCGGAGCCGGGGCCACGGCCGATTCTGAGCGGGAAGAGCCGTGTGAACGCCATGTTTCCTGGAGCGTGTCATGTTTCTCAGCGTCGCCATCGTCCTGCGCGAGTCGGCCCGCAAGCATCCCGACCGCGTGGCCGTGGTCGATTCGGGCACCCGGATCACCTACCGCGAGCTGTGGGACGGCACGCTGCGCTGCGCGGGCGCACTGCGGGCCTCGGGGGTCCGGCCGGGCGACCGGGTCGCGGTGCTGCTGCCCAACTCGGCGGACTTCCTGTACGCGTACTTCGGCGCGCTGGCCGCCGGGGCGACGGTGGTGCCGGTGCACGGGCTGCTGGTAGCCGAGGAGGTGGCGTACGTGCTGCGGCACAGCGGCTCCGTCGTGCTGATCGGCGGCGGTCCGATGTGGCCGGTCGCCGAGGAGGGGGCACGCGCCGCAGGGGTCAGGGCCGTGCAGGGCGTGCCGGTGGGCAGCGAGCCGCTGACCGCAGCGGAGCCGGCGGCCCCGGAGGACACCGCGGTGATTCTCTACACCAGCGGCACGACCGGGCGGCCCAAGGGGGCGCTGCTCACCCACCTCAACATCGTGCTGAACGCCTCCGTGGTCGCCCACGACCTGCTGCGGCTGGACGTCGACGACGTGGTCCTCGGCTGTCTGCCGCTGTTCCACACCTACGGGCAGACCTGTGCGATGAACGCGACGCTGCGGGCCGGGGCGACACTCGTGCTCATGCCGCGCTTCAGCGGCGCGAGTGCGCTGGAGCTGCTGACCGCCGAAGGCGTGAGCATCTTCATGGGCGTACCGACGATGTACCACGCCCTCGTGGAGGCGGCGGCGCTGGACGACGCGACGCACCGTCCCACCCTGCGCGCGGCCGTCTCGGGCGGCGCGGCCCTCCCCGTCGCCGTGCTCGAACGCTTCGAGGAGACCTTCGCGACGCAGGTCCTGGAGGGCTACGGGCTGACCGAGACCTCCCCGGTCGCCACCTTCAACCAGCCGGAGATCGGCCGCCGCCCCGGCACGGTCGGCCACCCGGTGTGGGGCGTGGAGATCGGAGTGGCGGACGCGGCGGTGGAGGAGGCCGTGGTGCTGCTCGCGGACGGCGAGGTCGGCGAGGTCGTGGTGCGCGGCCACAACGTGTTCGCCGGGTATCTCGACGATCCGGCGGCGACGGCCAGGGCGGTGGTCGACGGCTGGTTCCGCACCGGGGATCTCGGGGTCCGGGACGAGGACGGCTTCCTGAGCATCGTCGACCGGAAGAAGGACCTGGTCATCCGGGGCGGCTTCAACATCTATCCGCGTGAGGTCGAGGAGGTGCTGGTCCGCCATCCGGCGGTCTCCGAGGTCGCGGTGATCGGTGTGCCCGACGAGGCGCGCGGCGAGGAGATCTGCGCGGTCGTCGTACTGCGGGCCGGGGCGGAGGCGGTGACGGAGCAGGAGCTGATCGCCTGGTCCAGGGAGCGGCTCGGGCGGCACAAGTACCCGCGCGTCGTGCGGTTCACCGAGGCGCTGCCTCTGGGCCCCACCGGCAAGGTGCTCAAGCGGGCCCTGACGGCGGCCCTTCCCTCCTCCTGACCCCGCCCGCCACGGCGGCGGAGCCGGTCCGGGTCGACGCGGCCCCGGACTGGGTACACATCGGTCACCGGTCCGCGATCGCACCTCAGAAGGGCTGAACCACATGTCTGCCGTACCCACTCCGATACCCGGGACGTCGCCCAGGGTCAGCACGGTCCACGGGGCGGTGCGCGGCACGCTGGAGCAGGGTGTCGCCGTCTTCCGCGGCATCCCGTACGCCGCCGCGCCGGTCGGCGCCCTGCGCTTCGGGGCACCCGTGCCGCCGGAGCCGTGGGAAGGGGTGCGGGACGCGGTGGCGTTCGGGCCGACCGCGCCCAAGCGGCCGTACAACCCGCCGCTGGACCGGCTGCTGCCCGACCCCGACGTACCGGGCGACAACTGCCTCAACCTCAATGTGTGGACGCCGTCCCCGGCCGCCGCCGGGCTGCCCGTCATCGTCTGGATCCACGGCGGTTCGCTGCTGCACGGCTCGTCGGCGGTTCCGCTGTACGACGGGACCGCGTTCGCCCGGGACGGGGTGGTCCTGGTGTCGGTCAACTACCGGCTCGGCGTGGAGGGGTTCGGGGTGTTCCCGGACGCGCCCGCCAACCGGGGGCTGCTCGACCAGATCGCGGCCCTGACCTGGGTTCGGGAGAACATCGCGGCGTTCGGCGGCGATCCGGAGCTGGTCACGGTGTGCGGCGAGTCGGCGGGGGCGATCAGCATCGGCGCCCTGCTGGCCGCCCCTCGGGCCAAGGGCCTGTTCCGGCGGGCCGTGCTGCAGAGCGGCGCGCCGACCGCGCTGCCGCTCGGCGCGGGCGCCCGGCGCACCACGGAGCTGATCGCCAAGCGGCTCGGGGTGGCGGCGACGGCCGGGGCGCTGGCCGCGGTGGATCCGGCCGCGCTGCTGGCCGCGCAGACCGAGGTGACGGCCGGCGGCTCGCCGCTGACCGGCGGGAATTCCTTCCAGATCGTGGTGGACGGCGATCTGTTGCCCCGCGATCCGCTCGAAGCGCTGCTGGACGGCGCCGCGTCCGGTGTCGATCTGCTGCTGGGCTCGAACAGCGAGGAGTACCGGCTCTGGTTCGTCCCCAGCGGTCTGACGGAGCGGCTGTCCGCATTCAAGCTCAGGCTGGCCCTGCTGAAGTTCAAGGTGCCGGGCGCCACGACGCGTACGTACCGGGCGAACCGGCCGGATGCCACGCCGGGTGAGCTGCTCGGGGCGCTCGCCACCGATCTGCTGCTGCGGGTCCCGCTGAACCGGGTGGCCGACGCCTGTGCGGACGGGCCGGGAAGCACCCATGTCTACGAGTTCGGCTGGCCGTCCCCGGTGCTGCGGCTGGGCGCCTGTCATGCGCTGGAGATCGGCTTCGTCTTCGACACGCTGGACAAGCCGGACGCGGTGGCGCTGGCAGGTCCGGACGCCCCGCAGGAGCTGGCCGACGCGATGCACGCGGCCTGGGTGGCGTTCGCCGCGTCCGGCGACCCCGGCTGGCCGGCCTGGGACGCCTCGCGCCCGGTGATGGGCTTCGGCCCCGGCAGGCCCGCCGTGGTGCGGGCCCCGCGCGACGAGGAGCTGCGCGGCTGGGCTCCGTACCGCGAGGGCGCCTGAACGGCGGCCCCCGGCCCGGGAGGCCGGGGGGCCTTCAGGACTCAGTCCTTGTTCTGGGCCGCCCAGAACTCGTCGAACGTGAGCAGCCCGTCGCCGTTGCCGTCGTGCGAGTTGATGACGGCCTGGGCCACCGTCTCGGTGACGTAGGGGTCGCCGAGCTGCGCCATCACGCTCTTGTACTCGACGGCCGAGATCAGCCCGTCGCCGTTCAGATCGAACCGCTCGAATGCCTTGCGCGCCGCGTCTATGTCCGCCACGGTTCCGCCCCTTCGTAATCCCTGATCAATGCCTGGCCAATGCCTGACCGACGGTGTCAGATTAACGGTCGTGACCGATGGCGTTCGCGGCGGCCGGTAGTCGATCATGAGTGGGGGGAGTCCGCCGCCCGGCGGACCACGGACCGGACGGGGAAGCGGGACACCGATGGATGACGCGCTGGCACGGATCCTGGCGGCCTCGGCGCACGGGCGGTTTCCGCCGCCGGACGGTTCGACGACCGTGGTGCGGCAGCCCTCGGCCCGGGACGCCGGGGTGCTGGCGTTCACCGCGCACTCGGTGGTCTTCACCGACGAGGACCCCGACTGGGTGCGGGCCGTGCTGGCCGAAACGCCCGGCGACGAGCTCGCCGCGACGATGAACCCGCACTTCCTGAACGCGCTGCTGGCCCGGACCGGCCGGCACATGAACACCGTCGACCTGCTGACGGTCGCCCCCGCGCTGCCCGGCGAACCGGAGATCGAGCTGCGGGAGATCGAGGACCCGGAACATCCACGGGTGGCGCGGGCGATGCGGTACCGCGACGAGGTGCGGGTCTGGTCCGCCGACGGCGGTGTGGTGATCCTCGGCCGGGGCGTCGCGGGCCGCTGGGAGACCGCGATCGAGGTGGCCGAGGAGGCGCGCGGCCGGCGGCTGGGCAAGCGGCTCGCGCGGGCGGCCCGGCAGCTGGTGCCGGACGCGGTGGTGTGGGCCCAGCAGTCGCCGGGGAACGCCCGCAGTGTGCGGACGTTCCAGGCGGCGGGCTACCGGCCGGTGGGCTCGGAGGCCCTGTTCGTCATGGGGTGACTGTTCGCCGGATCAGCTGCGCCACGGCTTGTAGTGCGGGTTGTCGACGCACTCGTTCATGATCTCGGTCTTGGTCGCCCGGTCGATCGGGCACGCCCCGACGATGTACTCCCGGTCGACGCCGCCGGGGAAGGCGACCTCCACCTGGTCGGCGTACTTGTGGGTGTCGCCGATCGTCCTGTTCACGTCGATGCCGCCGGGAGCGTCGATGTAGTAGTTGAACTCGCTCTTCCACTTCTTGTACAGGTCGTGGTCGTACGTGGTGGAGACGAACGGCGACGGCTGGTTGACCAGGACGTACTTCTCCAGGTCGTACTGGCCGTAGTCGATGTCCCTGGCGTGGAAGCCCTCGTCGAAGATGGTCGCCGGGCCCCGGCCGTCCGCCCGGTAGAGCTGGCGGCAGTCGACCCGCCACGAGGGCTGCGGGGTGATCCGGTCGAGGTCCACCGGGTCGGCGGCGGCGAAGAGGTGGTCGGCGACGGCCGGGCAGCCGCCGGGCTTGAACGCGGCGGCGGGGGCGGCGGCCGGAGCGACCGCGGGGGCGGCCTCCGTGGCGGCGGCCGGGACGAGCACGGCGGAGAGGGAGAGAACGGCGAGTGCGGCCCGGCGCCGCAGACGAGAAGTGATCATCATGATGGTCACTGTCGCGGCGGCATTGCGCCGGGCCATGGAGCGTCACCCGAAGGCGAGCGTGTCAGGCGCGGTGTTGACGCCGGGCCGTCAGCGGAAGACGCCGGTGTGGCCGAGCGAGTAGCGGCCCGGCTGCGGGTAGACGGCGAGTCCGTGCGGGCCGCTGCCCACCGGGATACGGGCCAGCTGCTTGCCGGTGGCGGTGTCGATCGCGTACACCTCGGCGTCGTAACGTCCGCTCAGCCAGAGGACCTTGCCGTCCGCCGAGACCCCGCCCATGTCGGGGCTGCCGCCGCCGGGCAGCCGCCACTTCGTCGCCAGCTTGCGCTTGGCGAAGTCGAAGACGGAGATGGTGCCCTCGCCGCGGTTGGAGATGTACATCTGCTTGGAGTCGCGGCTGACGTAGAGGCCGTGGGTGCCCTTGCCGGTGTGCAGCAGCTTCGGGGTGGTGAACTTCTTCCCGTCCAGCACCCAGATCCCGTCGGCGACCATGTCCGCGATGTAGAACGTCCCGCCGTCCGGCGACAGCTTCACGTCCTGCGGCATCGCGCCGTTCAGCGGCAGCCTCTGCTGCCCGACGACCTTCATCTTCGCGGTGTCGACCTTGAGGAGTTCGCCGGAGAACTCGCAGGAGACGATGAAGTACCGGCCGTCGGCGGTGAAGTCGGCGTGGTTGACGCCCTCGCAGCCCACCGGGACGGCCTTGGCCGTCTTCATGGTGTGGGCGTCGCGGAAGACCAGCTGACGGTCCATCGAGGCCATCACCACGGCGTACTTGCCGTCCGGGGTGAAGTAGAGGTTGTACGGGTCGGAGACCGGCACCGTGGGGCCGGTCTTCCCGGTGGCCGGGTCGATGGCGGTGAGGCTGTCGCCGATGTCGTTGTTGACCCAGAGGGTCTTCAGGTCCCAGGAGGGGACGACGTGCTGCGGCTGGCGGCCGACCTTGATGGTCTTGATGACCTTGTACGTGGCGGGGTCGATCACGGACACGGTGTCGGAGTTGGTGTTGGGGACGTACACCCGCGACGGGAAGTCCTTGACGACCGGGGACAGCTTTCCCCGGTCGGCCGAGTAGACGTCCTTGGCGTCGAGCACCGGGGGCATCCCGGGGAGCCCCGGTGGTGCGGGCGGCGCGACGCGGTCGGCCTCGGTGGGCCGGGCGGCCTCGCTGCCGACGGCCCGGACGTTCGTCTTCTCGGCGGAGGTGCCGCAGCCGGTGAGTACGGCCAGCAGGACGCCCCCGAGCAGGGCCGCGGTGTGCTTGGTGGAGGGAGACATCAGGTCAGCAGCTCCGTGGTCGTCACCGCGCGCAGTCGGCGGCGGTCGATTTCGGTGAGGAGGAGGGGCAGCGCGGCAACCGTGTCCGCGTAGCCGAAGTGCAGGCTCACCACCGATCCGTTGCGGATCTCCCCGGCCACCTTGCGGGTGACGGCCTCGGCGCCGGGAGAGGTGAAGTCGAGGGAGTCCACGTCGTACGAGAGGACGTGCGGGTAGCCCGCCCTGGCGGCCAGCCGCTGGACGAGCAAGGTGGCGTTCCGGGCGCGCGAGGGGCGGAACCAGGTGCCGATGGAGCCGGTGAGCCTGCGCAGCCGCTGGGCGCAGTCGTTGATCTCCGCGTACGCCTCGGCCTCGCCCATCGAGGAGATGTCGGTGTGGTGCTGGGTGTGGTTGCCGAGTTCGTGGCCGCCGTCGAGGATGCGCCGGGCCATGTCGGGGTGTTCGTCGAGCCAGCTGCCGACGGCGAGGACGGTGACCCGGGCGTGGGCCCGTTCGGCCTCGGCGAGCACGGTGCGGGCGATCGCGGGGTCGCCCTGGCCGTGGAAGGTGAGGGCGACGCGGGCGCGGTCGCGGGGGCCGTGGTCGATCTGGACCGGCTGTCCGGGGAAGCGGTGCGGTCCGGGGGCGGGGTTCGGGGACGGGGGCCGGGTGGTCGCGTCGGCCAGGTTCTTCGGGCTCACCGTGTCCGTGACGGTCCCGGCCGGTGTGCCGACGGCATCGCGGTCCGCGCATCCGGCGGCGAGGACACCCACGAGGGCGGCCCCTGCTCCCGCGCGCAGGGCGCCGCGGCGGTGCACCGGAGTGTCGGAGACGTTCATGTGCAGACACAGTAGGGGCGAAATGAGATGGAAATAACACTTAAGACATATGGGCGAACCGAATGAATCACTCACCCAATCCCATAAATATTCACACTTTTACAGGCAAGTGACCCATCACACCTGTGATTCATTCGGAGAATGTCCCTCTATGGGCGGAGATGTATCAATTGCACCTTTGGCGGAGAGGTCGCCCGTCTGCCATAGTCGGTCACACGACCGCATGACCCGAGCCAGGTCGTCACAAGCGGCCGCGAACACACCCCCCATTTCGCGGCCCCCACACAGCAGCCCCCGAAGCGCCTCACCACGGCGGACGGGGGCTGCTGTGGTTTCCGGGCACGGGCGGGCACGGGTACGGACCCGCCGGCCGGGATCAGCGGTCGGAGATCCGCATCTCGAACCAGGTGGTCTTGCCGCGCGGCAGCAGATCCACACCCCAGCGGTCGGAGAGCTTGTCGACGAGGAAGAGGCCCCGCCCGCTGACATCCATCGGCTGAACGGGCATCAGGCAGGGCAGGCCGCGCGAGGGGTCGCGCACCTCGATCCTGATCCAGCCGCGGCGGCGCATCATCCGCAGTCCGAAGACCCGGGCGCCGGTGTGCCGCACCGCGTTGCCGACCAGCTCCGAGACGAGCAGCACGGCATACTCGGCGGTCTGCGGGGAGAGCGCCCACTGACGCAGCACCACGCACGAGGTGAGCCGCCGGGCAGTGGCCGCGGACTCCGGACGGGAAGGTAAGCGGACTTCACCCTCCGCCGGATTCCCGAACAACTCCAGTGCCTTGAACGCCTGTTCGTCCTCCGTGGTCGGCATCCACCGCGCCGCTGTCGCACCGCCGTGCGGTCGCGGCTGTTCCACACCCTCCAGGCCCGCCATGGACACCATCATGGCCGCAAGACGGGCGCGCCGGGGCCGTTCCGAAGGAATCAGCGCCCCGGAACAGGCCGTTCCATGGAGGCGGGTAGGCATATGCCAGTGGCAGAATGCGAGCCGCTACAACCCCTCTGACCTGCACGAACATGCCCTCCGAGCGCGATCCGAGGGCTCATCGCGGTGCTGGGCCTCAAGGTTGTCTTAAGGCCCAGCTAATCCGCCCGCACGGATGAACGCGCGTCAGTCTGTGCCCAACTGGCGTTCGGTCAGAGGAATTTGGCCTTGCCCGGACCCTCTTCGACGAAGCTGCGCATTCCGCGCTCCCGGTCCTCGGTGGCGAACAGTCCGGCGAACCAGTTCCGTTCGATCGTGAGCCCGGTGTCGATGTCCGTCTCCAGGCCGGCGTCGATGGATTCCTTGGCGGCGCGCAGCGCCAGAGCCGGCCCCTTGGCCAGCGCGGCGGCCCAGGCGTGCGCCTGCTCGTACACCTCGGCGGCGGGCACCACCCGGTCCACCAGACCGATCGCCAGGGCCTCTTCGGCCCGCACGTGGCGGCCGGTGAAGATCAGGTCCTTGGCCCGGGAGGGGCCGATCAGCCGGGCCAGACGCTGGGTGCCGCCCGCGCCCGGGATCAGCCCGAGCAGGATCTCGGGCTGGCCGAGCTTGGCATTGTCGCCGGCGATGCGGAAGTCGGCGCAGAGCGCCAGTTCGCAGCCGCCGCCCAGCGCGTAGCCGGTGACGGCGGCGACGACGGGCTTGGGGATCCGGGCCACCGCGGTGAACGAGTCCTGCAGCGCCTTGGACCGTACGACCATCGCCGTATGGTCCATCGCCTGCATCTCCTTGATGTCCGCGCCCGCCGCGAACACCTTCTCGCCGCCGTAGAGGACCACGGCGCGCACGTCGTCGCGGCGGGTCGCCTCCTCGGCGAGTTCACGCAGCCGGTCCTGGGTGGCGACGTCCAGGGCGTTCATGGGCGGGCGGTCCAGCAGGATCGTGCCGACGCCGTCGCGTACTTCGAGGTTTGCGGTCATGGGGGCAGGTTAACCGTCGCTAACGACGGCGGGCCCGGTGCTGTTGGTCACAGCACCGGGCCCGCTCCGTACGGCTTGCGCGGAGAACCACGCGTCGCTTGCGCGGAGGACTACTTGGTCCACTCCGACCAGGACATGTTCCAGCCGTTGAGGCCGTTGTCCGGCTGGATCGTCTTGTCGTGCGAGTTCTTCACGACCACGACGTCACCGATGAGGGAGTTGTCGAAGAACCAGGCCGCCGAGGTCTTCTTGGACCAGGCGCCGCGCACGTCCTGCAGACCGACACAGCCGTGGCTGGTGTTGGTCGAGCCGAAGATGCTGGAGGCGCCCCAGTAGTTGCCGTGGATGAAGGTGCCCGAGGTGGACAGACGCATCGCGTGCGGCACGTCCTTGATGTCGTACTCGCCGCCGAAGCCGACGGTGTCACCGTTCATCCGGGTCACCTTGAGCTTCTCGCTGATGACCATCTGACCGTTGTACGTGGTGGTCGCCGGGGCGCCCGCCGAGATCGGGATGTCCTTGATCTGCTGGTCGTCGCGGACGACCTTCATCCGGTGGGTGTTCGCGTCGACCGTGCTGACCTGCTTGCGGCCGATGGTGAAGGAGATCGTCTTGGCCTGCTTGCCGTAGACACCGGGGCGGCCCTCGACGCCGTCGAGGTTGAGCTTCACGGTCACCTTGGTGCCCGCGGCCCAGTAGTCCTCGGGGCGGAAGTCGAGCCGGTCGTTGCCGAACCAGTGGCCCTCGACCGGGACGGACGGCTCGGCCGTCACCTTGATCGCCTTCTCGACCGCCTCCGGGTCGGTGATGCCGCGGGTGAAGTGGATCGAGACGGGCATCCCGACGCCGACCGTGGAACCGTCCTCCGGGGTGTACTGCCCGATGAAGGTGTTCTGCGGGACCAGCGTGGTGAAGCTGGTGTCCTTCGCCGACTCACGGCCCTTGGAGTCCTTGGCGACCGCGTGGACCTTGTACTTGGTCGCGGCGGCCAGGTGCTGGTCCGGGGCCCAGCTGGCGCCGTCGGCCGCGATCTTCCCCTCGACCTCGGTGCCCTTGGGGTCGGAGACCTTGACCGTGGTCAGCTTCCCCTGGTCTGCCGAGACCTTCAGCACGCCGCTCGTCGCGACGGAGTCCGCGCCGTCCTTCGGCGCGACGGTCACCACGGCCTGCGAGGCCGAGGTGTCCTCGGCCTTCCCCGCGCCGCCGCCCTTGCCGCCGGCGTCGTCTCCCCCGCCGCACGCCGTCACCAGCAACAACAGCGCACCCAGAACCAGAGCCAGCGGTCCGGTGGATCCTCGCCCGCCCCGTACGCCGTTCGCCCCGGCCGATGTCCCCGATATCGGCTGCCCGTTCAATGTGGTCGTCTCCCCTCACACGGCCTGGCCCCGCCAAGGCCCCCGGGAGCCCGAAGGCTCCCTCCCCCGCGCGCTGCACATGCACGCTCAGCGAAAGATAATCACACCGAGCGTGGGGAAATGACCCCCCGGATGTCACCGTTCAGTCCCAAGTTGTCCCGGGGCTCTGCCGGGTGGCGCGGGTGACGGCCGGGCGGGGCGGGCCGACGGGGGTCAGCGGAGGGCGGAACCGGCCTTCCACCCGGCCCAGTCCAGGTTCCAGCCACTGAGCCCGTTGTCCGGCGCGACCTGTTTGTCCTTGGAGTTGACGACCTCGACCACGTCGCCGACGAGCGTCCGGTCGTAGAACCAGCCAGCCGGGGTGTCGCTGCCGCCGCCCTGTACGTCGAGCAGCCCGACACAGCCGTGGCTGACGTTCTGAGAGCCGAAGACGTTCTCGGCCGACCAGTAGTTGCCGTGCAGGAAGGTGCCGGAATCGGTGAGCCGGATGGCGTGCGGGACGTCCTTGATGTCGTACTCGCCGCCGAAGCCGACCGTGCGGCCGTTCATCCGGGTCACTTCGTGCATCTCGCTGACCACCATCTTCCCGTTGTACGTGGTCGTCTTCCCCGCGGCGCCCGCCGTGATCGGAATGGTGGTGACGGCCTCGCCCTCGCGGCGCACCTCCATGGTGTGCGCGGCCGCGTCGACCAGGGACGTCTGGGAGCGGCCGATCTCGAAGACGACCTTCTTGTCCTGGGTGCCGTACACGTGCGGTGCGCCCTCCACGTCGCGCAGCGCCATCTCGACGGTCACCTCGGTGCCCGGCTTCCAGTAGGCGGCGGGGCGGAAGTCGAGCCGGCTCTCGCCGAACCAGTGCCCCGCCACCTCGACCGGCGGAACGGCCGTCACCTTGATGGCCCTCTGGACGGCCGCGCGATTGGTGACCGGCCGGTTGAAGTCGAAGGAGACGATCATCCCGGTGCCGACCGTGGAGCGGTTCTCCGGCTTGAAGTAGCCGATGAATCGGTGCTCGGGCACGGCCGTGGTGAAGGTGGTGTGGCGGGCCGAGCGGTGCCCCGAGCCGTCCACGGCCACCGCGTCCACGCTGTACTTGGCGGCGAGCCTCAGCCGGCCCGCCCCGCTCGCGGGCGCCCAGGACCGGCCGTCGTCCGCGATCCGGCCCGGCACCTTCTGGCGCTGCGCGTCCTCGATCCGGGTCACCGCCACGCTCTTCAGCCGGCCGTCGGAGACCTTCACCCCGACCCGGTCGTCCGGGCCGATGTTCTTCGCCCCGTCCCGCGGGGTGACCTGGATCACGTCCGGTGGCGGGCCCGCCTTCCCGCTGAAGATCGATCCGACGCCGGTGCAGCCGGTCAGTACCGCCAGCACGACGAGCAGCCCTGCCCATGTCGCCGCGGTGGCCGGGTTCGCCACCGCCCTCTTCGCTACGTGGTTCACGCCCGCCCAACGACAGGGGCCGGTCGGGGGAAACGTGAGTGCGGGCGTCCGGGTGGGCAGAAACAGGGGGAGGACCACATTCGGGGAGCCGCGGCCGGGACGCCGTGCGCTCCCTTTCGGTGCCGGTCCCCACGAGCCGCGGGAGGCGAGCAGGTGTCGAGCGCAGCCGAGCAGGAGGCAGTACGGGAGCCGGGTACGGCGGCCGCCCCGGGGCGGCCGCCCGCCGTGTGGCCCGGCGCCCCGACGCCGCTCGGGGCCCGGTTCCGGGTGGGCCCCGACGGGGTCGCGGGCACCAACTTCGCGCTCTGGGCGGGCGGTTCGGAGGGGGTCGAGCTCTGCCTCTTCGACGAGGACGGGGCCGAGCGGCGGCTCGCGCTCACCGAGCTGACCCATGAGATCCGGCACGGCTTCGTACCGGGGGTGCGGCCGGGGCAGCGCTACGGCTACCGGGTGCACGGCCGCTGGGACCCCTGGACCGGGGCCCGCTGGAACCCGGCCAAGCTGCTCCTCGACCCGTACGCACGGGCGGTGGACGGCGCGTTCACCCTTCCGGCCGAGGTGTACGGCCATGTGAGGGACTGGCCGCAGCAGCAGGTCGCCGACACCGTCCGCGACGAACGGGACTCCGCCCCGCACGTCCCCAAGGGCGTCGTGGTCCATGACCATGACGACTGGGCCGAGGACCGCAGGCCCAAGACCCCGTGGGCGGACTCGGTCATCTACGAACTGCACGTACGCGGCTTCACCAAGCTGCACCCCGGGATCCCCGAGGAGCTGCGGGGCACGTACGCCGGCCTCGCCCATCCGGCGGCCGTCGGGCACCTCCAGCGGCTCGGCGTGACGGCGGTGGAGCTGCTGCCGGTGCATCAGTTCGCCCACGAGGACCATCTGCTGAGGCGCGGGCTGCACAACTACTGGGGCTACAACTCCATCGGCTACTTCGCCCCGCACGCCGGCTACTCGGCGAGCGGCACCGCGGGCCAGCAGGTCGGCGAGTTCAAGCGGATGGTGCGGGCGCTGCACGACGCGGGGATCGAGGTGATCCTCGACGTGGTCTACAACCACACGGCGGAGGCGGGCGAGCTCGGTCCGATGCTGTCGCTGCGCGGCATCGACAACCGGGCCTACTACCGCCTCCAGCCCGACGCCCGCAGGTACGCGGACTACACCGGCTGCGGCAACACCCTGCACGTGGTCCAGCCGCAGGTGCTGCGGCTGATCACGGACTCGCTGCGCTACTGGGTGACGGAGATGGGCGTCGACGGCTTCCGCTTCGACCTCGCGGCCGCGCTGGCCCGCTCCATGCACGACGTCGACATGCTCTCGCCGTTCCTCGCGGTGATCGCCCAGGACCCGGTGCTGCGCCGGGTGAAGCTGATCGCCGAGCCGTGGGACGTCGGCAACGGCGGCTACCAGGTGGGCGCCTTCCCGCCGCTGTGGACCGAGTGGAACGACCGCTACCGGGACGCCGTGCGGGACTTCTGGCGCGGCGCCCTGCCCGACGTGCGCGACCTCGGCTACCGGCTGACCGGGTCCAGCGACCTCTACGCGTGGGGCGGCCGGCGCCCGTACGCCTCGGTCAACTTCGTCACCGCGCACGACGGCTTCACCCTGCGCGACCTGGTGAGCTACGAGCAGAAGCACAACGAGGCCAACGGCGAGGGCAACCGGGACGGCACCGACGACAACCGGGCCTGGAACTGCGGCGCCGAGGGCGAGAGCGAGGATGCCGGGATCAACGCGCTGCGCCGCCGCCAGCTGCGCAATCTGCTGACCACGCTGCTGCTGTCGACGGGCGTGCCGATGCTGGTCGCGGGCGACGAGATGGGCCGTACGCAGGGCGGCAACAACAACGCCTACTGCCAGGACAACGAGATCGGCTGGCTGGACTGGTCGCTGCTCGAACAGCCCGGCTGGCGGGCGCTGACCGAGCTGACGGCCCGGGTGCTGCGGCTGCGCCGCACCCATCCGGTGCTGCGCCGCCGGGCCTTCTTCTCCGGGCTGCCGCAGGCGGCGGACGGGCTGCGGGACCTGGCGTGGTTCACGGCGGGGGGTACGGAGATGACGGAGGCGGACTGGTACGCGCCGGCCGCCACGGTCGGCCTCTACCTCTCCGGGCGCGACATCCCCGGCCGGGACGCGCGGGGCGAGCAGATCACGGACGACAGCTTCCTGGCGGTCCTGCACGCCGACCACCGCCCGTGCGGCTTCCGGCTCCCCGGGCCGCCGTGGGCGCGGAGCTACGAGCTGGTCCTGGACACCTCGCGGGAGGACCAGGCCACGGCTCCCGGCACCGTCCACCCGGGCGACGGGACGCTGACCGTGCCGGCCAGGTCGGTGCAGCTGCTGCGCGTCACGGAATGAGCGGAGTGAGCGGGCGCCGGGGTCAGGGTCAGGGTCAGGGGCCGGGTCAGCCGAGGATGCCCCGGTCGTAGCCGATCGCGACGGCGGCGGCCCGGTCCTTGGCGCCCAGCTTGGCGAAGACATGGGTGAGATGGGTCTTCACGGTGGCCTCGCTGATGAACAGCTCGGCGGCGATCTCCCGGTTCGAGGTGCCCTTCGCGACGAGTTCGAGCACCTCGCGCTCGCGGCCCGACAGCGCCTCGCTGCCCGCCGCCGGGGTGCGCACCCGTGAGATGAGCCGGGAGGCGACGGCGGGCGAGAGCACGGTGCGGCCGTCGGCGGCGGCGCGGACGGCGGTGAACAGCTCGTCGCGGGGCGCGTCCTTGAGCAGATAGCCGGTCGCGCCGGCCTCGATCGCGGGCAGGGTGTCGGAGTCGGTGTCGTACGTGGTGAGGACCAGCACCTTGGACCGGGCGCCGCGCCGGGCCAGTTCGGCGATGGCGGCGACTCCGCCGCCGCCCGGCATCCGCAGGTCCATCAGGACGACATCGGGGTCCAGCCGGACCGTCAGCTCGACCCCCTCGACCCCGTTCGACGCCTCCCCGAGGACGTCGAAGTCCGGGGCCGAGTCGAACATGCCGCGCAGACCGTCCCGTACGACGGGGTGGTCGTCGACGACGACGAGGGTGATGACACGTGCGGATTCCTGAGCCATGGCAGGACAACCGTACTGGTCATCGGCCGTGCCGGACCAGGGGCACCCGGGCACTGACCGCCGTGCCCCGGCCCGGCTCCGTCTCCACCTCGACGGTGCCCGCGATGCGTTCGGCGCGGGCCCGCATGCCGCCGAGCCCGAAGCCGCCCGCACCGCCGGCCGGCGGCAGGGCGGCCGGGTCGAAGCCACAGCCGTCGTCCCGTACGTCCAGGGTGAGTTCGTCCCCCATGAACGACAACGTGACTCCGGCCCGGGAGGCCCCGGCGTGGCGGCCGACATTGGCGAGGGCCTCCCCGGCGATCCGCAGGAGGGTGGCGGCTATCTCGTCGTGGACCGGCTCGACGGTGCCGGTGACGGTGAAGTCGGCCCGGATCCCGTGGCGTTCGGACCACTCGGTGACCGTGCGCTTCAACGCGCCCGGCAGGTCGTCGTGTTCCAGCGCGGCAGGGAGCAGGTCGTGGACCGAGCGGCGGGCCTCGCCGAGGCTGTGCCGGGCGAGGGCGGCGGCACGGTCCAGGTGCACCCGGGCCTGCGCCGGGTCGGCGTCGCCGATCGAGGTCACCACCTGGAGCTGGGCGATGATGCCGGCCAGGCCCTGGGCCAGGGTGTCGTGGATCTCGGCGGCGAGCCGGCGGCGCTCGTCCGCGACGCCCGCCTCGCGGGCCTGGACCAGGAGCTGGGCGTGCAGCCCGGCGTTCTCCGCCATGGCCTGTTCGAGCCGGGCGTTGGCCGACTCCAGTTCGGTGATGGTGTCGACCTGGGTGCGGGCGTGGTCGGCCTCCCGGTCGCCGATCCTGGCGAACACCATGGTGAGGGTTCCGTGCAGGCCGAACAGGGCGGCGAAGGCGAACCAGTTCATCAGGGAGGCCGGCGGCAGACCGCTGCCGCACTGCGCGCCCGCCATGATGGCGGCGGTGACCAGCAGCGCGGGGCGGACGGCCCGGCTCGGGAGCAGCCGGCCGGTGTCGAAGTATCCGAGGATCGCGAACACCGAGTAGAAGGGGTTGCACCAGGTCAGCACGAAGGCGAGCGCGGTGCGGGCGACGAAGTAGCACTGAGCCGCCCGCGACCTGGGCGGCCTGGTCGGCCCGACCCGCCCCCACCAGAGCTGGAGGACCAGGGCCACCGGCACCAGCACCGCGGTGGCGTACACGTCCGCGCGGTCCATGATGAGTGGGGCGCTCACGGCCGCGACAACGGTGCTCAGGCCGAGGAACCCGTAGGGCCCGTACCGGAAGAACCGCTCCCACCCCAGCTCGGCACTGGTCACATCGTTCCGGTGTGCCGTCGCCGTGTCCCGCGCCTTCATGGGTGCAGTCTCCCCGTATCCGGCGCGACGGTCACTCCCACCGGAACAGACGGGTCGCGAGGAAGGTCACCAGCGCGGTCCACAGCACCATCACACCGAGCTGGGTCAGACCGGGCCAGCTGCCGGACACCGCCCGGTCCAGCGCCTCGGACGCCGCTCCGAACGGGGTGAACCGGACGATGTTCCGGAGGTTGTCGGGCATGCTCTGCACCGGGATCCAGACGCCGGCGGTGAACATCATCAGGACGTTCACGGCCGAACCGATGCCAGCGGACGCCTTGGTCGTACGGGAGAGGGCGCAGAGCAGTGCGCCGAGGGTCAGCACGCTCGCCGTCGACAGCAGCAGCGCCAGGACGTAGCCGACGGGCTGTCCGGGCAGCGCGACGCCGAAGGCGACCCGGCCGACGGCCATCGCCAGTGCGGCGGAGCCGAGGGCGGCGGCGCCGTGCAGGGCGATCTGCGCCGTGAGCAGCGCGGAGGGGCGTACCGGAGTGGTGGACATCCGGCGCAGGATGCCGCGTTCGCGATAGCCGGTGAGGACGGGCGGCATGGCCTGCAGCCCGGACATGATCATGGCGAGCAGCACCGCCACGGGTACGTACAGATCGATGACGCGCCGGCCTCCGAGCGCGTCGTCGTGGGCCCTGAAGGAGGGGATCAGGCCGAGGATCGTCATGAGCCCGGTCGGGAAGACGAGGATCCAGAACAGGGCGGCGGGTTCGCGGAGGAAGAGCCGGGTCTCGGACCTGAGCACCGCCTTGCGCGCGGATGCCGGTGCGGGTGTCCTGGTGGCCGTGGCCGGGTCCGCCGTGGCTGAGTTCGGCGTGGTCATCTCAGGCCGCCTGTTCTGTGAGGTCGAGGAAGGCGTCGTCGAGCGTCGCCTCCGAGACGCGGAGCCGGTGTGCGGTGATGCTGTGCCGGGCCAGCAGGGAGATCACGGCGTTGACCGTCTCGTCGGTGCCGCTGATGACGATCCGGTCGTCCTCGCGCTCCACGGAGACCGCGCCGGGCAGTTGCTCCAGCTCGGTGTCGGTGAGCGGCCTGGACGGGGTGAAGGAGATGACCGTGGAGCTGGCGGAGCCGCTGATCAGGCCGGAGGGGGTGTCGAGGGCGACGACCTTTCCCTTGTCGATGACGGCGATCCGGTCGCAGAGCAGCCTGGCCTCCTCCATGAAGTGGGTGACCAGCAGGACGGTGACGCCGCTGTCGCGTACGTCCTCGATGAGCTTCCAGGTGTCCCGGCGGGCCCGTGGGTCCAGGCCGGTGGTCAGCTCGTCGAGCACCACCACGCGCGGGTTGCCGACCAGGGCGAGCGCGATGGACAGCCGCTGCTTCTGACCGCCGGACAGCTTGGCGAAGCGGGTGCCGTACACGGTGTGCAGGCCCAGCCGTTCGGCGAGCTCCCGCCAGTCGGCGGGGTCCGGGTAGAAGGCGCTGTACAGCTCCAGCGCCTCTGCCACGGTGAGTTTGGGCTGGAGCTCGCTCTCCTGGAGCTGGGCGCCGAGCAGCCGGGTGAGCCGGTCGTGGTCGGCGACGGGGTCGAGTCCGGCGACGCGGACCGAGCCGGCGTCGGGAACCCGCAGCCCCTCGACGCACTCGACGGTGGTGGTCTTGCCCGCGCCGTTGGGGCCGAGGATCCCGAAGATCTCCCCCTCGTCGACGGCGAAGCTCACTCCGTCGACCACGGTGCGCCCGGCGTACGCCTTCCGCACCCCGTTCACTTCGATGATTGCCATGCCCACGAGCATCGGGCGCGGGGGCCCGGCGCACCATCGTCCATCGCGCTCGAAGGGGCATCAGCCGATCGGTTGATACGGACTACGACCTGCGCTCCCGCAGCCCATGGGCCGTATGTCGGCCGGAAAAGCACATGAGCGATGTCAGGGGTGAAACGTAGTCTCGACTGTGATGCCCGAAGAACATGCAGAGCCCAAGGACCGGTCCACCGTTCAGTCCCTGTTGCGGTTGTGGCCTTATGTGAAGCCGGTACGCAAGCGGCTGTTCGGCGCCGCCCTGGTCGCGATCGTCGCGTCCAGCGTCGGCCTGGTGATCCCCCTCGTCCTGAAGTGGATGGTCGACGGCCCGGTGGCGGACCGCGACCCCGGCGGGGTCTGGCTCGGTGCGCTGTACCTGCTGCTGCTGGGCATCGCCGAGGCCGCGCTGTTCGGGGTGCGGCGATGGATGGTGGCGCGACCGCTGGCAGGGGTCGAGGCGGCGATGCGGGCCGATCTGTACCGGCATCTGCAACGGCTGCCGGTGGCGTTCCACGACCGCTGGCCGTCCGGGCAGTTGCTCTCGCGCGCGACCACGGACCTGATGCTGCTGCGTCAGTTCCTGGCCTTCCCGCTGACCTTCCTGCTGGTCAACGGTGCGACGATCCTGATCGGCATCGTCATTCTGCTGATGCAGCACTGGACGCTGGGGCTGGTGCTGCTCGCTCCGGCGGTGCCCCTGATGGTCATCTGCCTGCTCTTCGAGACGAAGTTCTCACTGGTGGCGCGCCGGGCCCAGGACCAGGTCGGCGATCTGACGACGGTCGTCGAGGAGAGCGTGCTCGGCATCCGCATCATCAAGGGCTTCGGCCGGCACCGCAGCCAGGCCCTCGCCTTCCGTTCGCTCTCGGAGCGGCTGCGCACCACGGAGCTGGGCAAGGCCCGTCTGCTGGCGGGCATCTGGTCCGCCAACACCCTGCTCCCGGAGCTGTCCATCGGTGCGGCGCTGGTGCTCGGCACGGTCCAGGTCGCGGACGGGAACCTCTCGGCGGGCACCCTGGTCGCCTTCCTCTCCACGGCGCTCGCGCTGCGCTGGCCGGTGGAGTCGATCGGCTTCCTGCTGGCGATGAGCCAGGAGTCGGCGACGGCGACCGAGCGGTTCTTCGAGGCGATGGACGTGGCCGAGGAGGCGGACGCGCCGGACGTGGCCGGGCAGGCCGACGCGGACGGAGGGGCGGCGCGGGCCTGCGAATCGTCCCGGGGCGAAATGGTCTTCGAGGGCGTGGAGTTCCGCTACCCCGACGCGGAGCCCGGCTCCGTGCCCGTGCTGTCCCGGATCGATCTGCGGATCCGGCCCGGCGAGACAATGGCCCTGGTCGGGGCCACGGGCTCCGGCAAGACGACGCTCACCGCCCTTGTGCCGCGGCTGCACGAGGCCACCGCGGGGCGGATCACACTGGACGGCACGGACATCGCCACCATGCCCCGGGAGCGGCTGCGCAAGCTGGTGTCGGTGGCGTTCGAGGAGCCGACGCTCTTCTCGGCGAGCGTCGGGGAGAACGTACTGATGGGTGCCGAGGGCGCCGGGGACGAAGAGTTGCGCAGGGCACTGGCCATCGCCCAGGCCGGCTTCGCCCACGAACTGCCCGAAAGCGTCGACACCCAGGTCGGCGAGCAGGGCCTCAGCCTCTCCGGCGGCCAGCGGCAACGGCTCGCGCTGGCCCGCGCGGTGGTCGGCCGGCCGCGCTTCCTGGTCCTGGACGATCCGCTCTCCGCGCTGGACGTGCACACGGAGGCGCTGGTGGAGGCCGCGCTGCGAGAGGTCCTGGCGGAGACGACGGCGATCGTGGTCGCGCACCGGCCGTCCACGGTGATGCTCGCGGACCGGGTGGCGCTGCTCTCGGAAGGCCGGATCGCCGCCGTCGGCACCCATCAGGAACTGCTGCGCAGCAGCGCCGAGTACGCCTGGCTGATGTCGGGCGCCGAGGGCGCCGAGGGCGCCGGTGATACCGAGGGCGCCGGTGGTGCCGAGGGCGCCTTCCCCGACCAGTCCGCCGAGGACGTCCTCGCCGAGAAGGGCACCCGATGACCAGCACGACGCCGGACACAGCCCCCGCCAACAACACAGCGGCCGCGACGGCCACGACGGATGCCCCCGGCCCCCGAGCCGGGTCCCGTGACCGCTTCGACCGCGACGACCTGCCAACCCCGCCCGGCGCGACCGGGACACTGCTGCGGTCGCTGCTGCGGCCGATGAAGGCCCGGGTGGCGCTGATCGCCCTCCTGCTGCTGGTCCAGCAGGCCGCGCTCCAGGCCGGTCCGCTGCTCGTCGCCTACGCCATCGACAGCGGGGTGCCCGCGTTCCGGGACGCGGACTACGGGCCGCTGATCGCGGTGGCCGTCGCCTACGCGCTGTGCTCGGCGGCGGGCGGGGCCACGCAGTACGCGTTCGTGCGGGTCTCCTCCCTGGTCAACCAGGACGCGCTGCTCGATCTGCGCGGCCGGATCTTCCGTCATGCGCAGGCGCTGAGCGTGGACTTCCACGAGCGCTACACGTCGGGCCGGCTCATCTCCCGTTCCACCACGGACGTGGAGTCGCTGCGGGAGCTGCTCAGCGAGGGCCTCCAGGAGCTGATCGCGGTCGTACTGTCCTTCGTCTCCATCTCGCTGATGCTGCTCTGGCTGGACTTCGGCCTGGGATCACTGGCCGTACTCTCCTTCGTCCCGCTGTATCTGCTGGTGCGGCGCTTCCGGCGGCGGGCCGGACTGCTGTACGCCGAGCGGTCCTCGGCGATCGCCGCGGTCATCGTGAAGTTCGCGGAGACGATGAACGGCATCCGTCCCGTCCAGGCGTTCCGCCGCGAGCCGGTCAACGACGGCCACTTCGAGGACCTCAACAACGCGCACCGGTGGACCAACGGCAGCGCGATGCTGGAGATGGGCCGCTATGTCGTCGGCTCCCGGCTGGTCGCCAACACGGCGATCGCCGGAATCGTGCTGTGGGGGGCGTACCGAGTGGCCTCGGGCACCCTGGCGCTCGGGGTGCTGGCCGCGGCCGTGCTCTATCTGCGCCGGCTGTACGACCCGATCGACCGGCTCGGCATGTTCCTCAACTCCTACCAGTCGGCCGCGGCCTCCCTGGAGAAGATCGCGGGCCTGCTGGCCCAGGCCCCGTCCGTCCCCGAGCCGTCGGACCCGCGCGAGCTGCCGGCCCTCACCGGCGAACACCCCGGCCGCGAGGTCGTCTTCGACCAGGTGCGCTTCGCCTACCGCACGGGCGGCGAGGTGCTGCCCCGCTTCGATCTGACGGTCCCGGCCGGGCAGACCGTCGCCGTGGTCGGGTCGACGGGCGCGGGCAAGTCGACGCTGGCCAAGCTGCTGGCCCGGTTCTACGACCCGACGGACGGCCGGGTGCTGCTCGACGGCACGGATCTGCGCGACCTGGCCGTGTCGGAGCTGCGGCGCGGCGTGGTGATGGTGACCCAGGAGGCGTTCCTGTTCTCCGGGACGGTCGCCGAGAACATCGCGATCGGCAGCCCGGACGCGACCCGCGCGGAGATCGAGCAGGCCGCGAAGGCGATCGGCGCGCATGATTTCATCACCGGTCTGCCCGACGGGTACGACACGGACGTACGCAAGCGGGGCGGCCGGATCTCGGCCGGTCAGCGCCAGCTGGTCGGCTTCGCCCGCGCCCTGCTCGCCGACCCGGCGGTGCTGATCCTCGACGAGGCGACCAGCTCCCTCGACATCCCCGGCGAACGGGCGGTGCAGCGGGCCATGGACACGGTGCTGCACGGCCGCACCGCGGTGGTGATCGCCCACCGCCTGTCCACGGTGGAGATCGCGGACCGGGTCCTGGTGATGGAGCACGGCCGCATCGTGGAGGACGGCGCCCCGGCCGAACTCATCGCAGGCGCGGGCCGCTTCGCGGGGCTGCACCGGGCGTGGCGGGAGAGCCTGACGTGACCTGACGCGAGCGGCCTCCGGCCCGGGGTGGGTGGCGGCCGTCCGGAGTCGACCGCTTACGAATCCGGGGTACCGGAGGCCGACAGGGCAATCGCCGCGGCAGGGCACAGGTCGACGGCCCGGCGAACCGAGTCCCGCGTCCCGGCGGGCGGCTCGGGTCGCAGCACGATCGCCTTGCCGTCGTCCTCGCCCTGGTCGAACACCTCGCCGGCGGTGTACACGCACATTCCGGAGCCGACGCAGCGCCCGGTGTCCACGGTGACCCTCATCGCTCAGGCCTCCCAGGTGACCGGGAGGCTCTTCACCCCGTAGATGTCCGCGGTCTCCGGACGCAGGGCCACCTCTTCGGGCGGTACGGCCAGACGCAGCGTGGGAAAGCGGTTGAACAGCGCGGGGAACGCGACCTTCATCTCGACCCGGGCCAGCTGCTGCCCCAGGCACTGGTGGATGCCGTGGCCGAAGGCCAGGTGCCCGCCCTCCTGCCTGCGGAGGTCGAGCACATGGGGATCGGTGAAACGCTCGGGGTCGCGGTTGGCGGTGTTGTACGACAGGATCACCCGCGAGCCGGCCTCGATGGTCCGGCCGCCCACCTCGACGTCCTCCAGCGCCGTCCTCATGAACGTCTTGGCGACACTGAGGTACCGCAACAGTTCCTCCACGGCCCGGTCGGCGAGCGCGGGATCGGCGCGCAGCGCGGCCAGTTGCTCCGGGTTGCGCAGCAGCGCGAAGGTGCCGAGAGCCAGCATGTTCGCGGTGGTGTCGAGCCCGGCCGCCAGCAGGAGCAGGGCCATCCCCTTCAGTTCCTCGTCGGTCAGATCGCTGTCGGTGAGGTCGCTGAGCACGTCGTCGGTGGGGTTCGCGCGCTTGGCGGCCACCAGCTCCGCGAGGTAGGTCTGGGTCCCGGTATATGCCGCGATCATGTCCTCGTCGCTCGTCTCCCCGTCCATGAACGAGTAGACCTGCTCCTGGAACGACCCGCGGTCCTGATAGGGCACCCCCAGCAGTTCACAGATCACGACGGCTGGGATGGGCTTGGCGAACGCCGTCACCAGGTCCGCCGACGGCCCCGCCCCCTCCATGGCATCCAGGTGTTCGGTGGTGATCTGCTCGATGCGCTCGGCAAGCAGTCGCATCCGTCGCACGGTGAACTTGCCCATCAGCGGCTTCCGATAGCGGCTGTGCTGCGGATCGTCCATGAGAAGGAACTCGCCGGGCGGGGCCGGGGGCGCCTCCATGTCTCCGTAGTCGATGGTCGGATGGAGCATGAGCTCCTTGCGTGAGCTGAACCGCTGGTCGGCCAGGACCGCCCTGACCAGGTCGTATCCGGTGATCAGCCAGCCGGGCCTGCCGCCGGGGAAGGTGTAGCGGCTGATGGGGCCGTGCCGGTGGGCATCGACCAGCTCCGCCGGCGGGTCGAAGGGGCAGCCGGGCCGGCGCGCCGCCGACATCGTCGGGACGGTGTGCAGGAATTCACCCATGATCATTCCTCGGCTCGCGATAGTGCGCGTTTGACGATGCTTGAAAGCTACGTTGCATTCAAAATTTCTGTCAATCGATGAAAACCCATTCCCGCAGGTCAACGCAGCTGAATTGATGCAATGACGATGCAGCTTAATGCAATAGCGCGTTGCAATGAATGACGGCGAAAGCAATACTGACGGCATGCCAGGAGAACGGTTGACCCAGCGGGACCGCCAGCGCATCGCGGCCGGAATCGCCGACGGACTCTCCTACGCCGAGATCGCGAGGCGGCTCGACCGGCCGACCTCGACGATCAGCCGGGAGATCGGACGCAACGGCGGCTCCCGCGGCTACCAGCCCCAGCGAGCGCAGCAGGCGACCGGCCGCCGGGCGCGGCGCGGCATACCGACGCCACCGCGCGCGGCCGGACCGTCGGAGAACAGGGCTGGATCGGAGGCCATCGAGATGGCGGTCCGGGCGGGGCTGCCGAGGATGACGGCACGCGTGCACGTCGACCTGCTGCTGTCCGAGGACGGCAGGCGCACCGCGGCCGAACTGACCCGCAGACTGAAGGTCAGCCCCGCCGCCGTCTCCGTGGCCGTCAACTACCTGGTCCAGCACGGCTACGTCCGGCGCGAGCGCGATCCGCAGCGGCGACGTGACGTCTATGCGATCGACGACGAGACCTGGTACCGGTCCATCGTTCTCAATACGCGGCAGACGCTCGAAGCAGCGCAGTCCGCGATGGCCGTGGCGGAGGCCTCCGGGCCCGACAGCGCCGTGGGGCGGCGGATGACCAAGGCGGGGCTGTTCCTGGAGCGGGTGAGCCTGGACATCATGGAGTCGGCCGACCGCTGGCGAAGCCTCCTGACGTGAGGGGGCCCCGGACGGCAGGCCGGGAGGCCGGCACAGCACCCTCGACCTGTCACAGCAGAATCCCGACCGGCTCCCCCGCGCCGGGCGGAAGATGTGGATAGGTTGACGGGTGTGGACACCGAATGGACCTGGGCTCACTACAGCGACGAAAACCCGTTCTCCGCACCGCTGAGCACCGGCGAGGACTACCCCACCGAGGCTGAGGCCAGACAGGCGCTCGCCCGCTACATAGCCGCGCTCGGCTCACCGCACACCGAAGCGGCACTCCAGCAGCTGCGCTCCGCACCGACGGATCAAAATGCCGTCCTGGTCGTCCCGGACGCCGTGTTCACCACACGGTTCGCCGGAATCCCCTACGACGAGGCCCCGAGGCAGAGCCCTGGCGGGCATCCCGCCGGGCCCGAGGGCTCACCGAAGGCAGGCCTCGGCGAGGCCGAAGTGCTCCGCCTGATCAACTCCGGCAAGGCGCGTATCAGGCCCAGGGACGTGCCCGTACCGATGCGGGTCGAGGGCTACCTGATCGGCCTGTGCGGCGCCGCGGGTTTCCTGATGACCGGAACCGGCATCAGGGCATGGGCCCAGCCGGAGAGCAACGTTGCCAGTCCCGTCCTCCTGCTCCCCGGTCTTGTCCTGTTCCTCGGCGCCTTCTGGTGGACGTCGAACTGGCGCCGCCGCGCCGTCGCCCACTTCGCTCGTGCGGGTCGCGCGGAACGGCCATGAGTAAGCCCCACCGTGCTCGGCACGATGGGGCAACCCTGCAGCGGTGCGCGTCGTCCGGGCGGTCAGACGGCGCCGAACTCGTCGGCCTTGACGCCCGCCACGAACGAGGCGAACGAAGCGGCGGAGGCGTTCAGCACCGGGCCGCTCGGGTTCTTCGAGTCGCGGACGGGGACCACGCCGAGCGAGCCGACGAGGTTCGCGGCGACCTCGATGCACTGGCCGCCGTTGCCGCTGTAGGAAGACTTGAACCAGCAGGGGGAATCGGTCGTCACGGAGAACCCCTTCGCAACTGCCCCAACGTGGAAACGGAGTTCGTATCGCGTCCCAGATGCCCCCGAACCAACGCGGCAAACCGGCAACAAGCCTGCAACGACCGACGAAGGCCCCGTCACGTTCCCGCCCCGGGAAGTGGCGGGGCTTTTCGTGTCCGGGATCGGTACGCGCGAAACCGGGCGGTCAGGCGGTGCCGAGCTCGCCTGCCTTGACACCCGCTACGAACGACGCGAACGAAGCGGCGGAGGCGTTCAGCACCGGGCCTCTCGGGTTCTTCGAGTCCCGGACGGGAACCAGGCCGTGGAAGGCAGCCAGGTTTACCGCGACCTCGATGCAATCGCCTCCGTTGGAACTGTACGAGGACTTGCGCCAGCGGGGCTCGTTCGTCACGGATCTTCCCTTTCATGCCTGCTCGATCATCGCCACGGATGCCGCTTGGGACAACGCTTCAGCCTGTAGTTGATGGTAGGCCGTCAGCAGAGGCAGAACAGAAGTGCTCTCGCGATCCACGTGCCCCTGCGCGTGAGACTCCGCGTACGCGACCATGGACCTGTCTGGAAGCGTAAGCAAGTTGACGGGCAGGTTGAACGGTCGGCGTTCCCCTATGCCGAAGGGCGCCACCTGGAGGACGGTGTTGGGGAGCGCTGCGAACTCGACCAGTTTTTGAATCTGGGAGTCCATGACCTCGCGGCCGCCGATCGGGCGGCGGATGCAACTCTCGTCCATCACCACGAGCATCATGGGCGGCCGGGTCCTCGCGAGTGCTACCTGCCGCTGTGCGAGGAACGAGACTCGCTCATCCGCCTGTTCGGACGTGATGGAGCCGCGCCACACGTCCCCGTCCGCTAACGCCCGGGCATACTCCGGAGTTTGCAACAGCCCAGGGATGATCCCGATCTGAAACAACCTGATCTCCACAGCCCGGCCCTCGTACCCGACGTACTCCGGGAAGCCTTCCAGCAGTACGCCAAACCGCATGCCGCGCCACTCGCGCTCGAACGAATCGGCAGTACCGGAAGTGCCGAAAGCAAGGTCGATCTTGCATGAGAAGGGAAGGGTTGGCGGCTTCCGACCAGTTTCCACAGCCGAGATGTGTTGACTGGAATACGCCAGCATTCCGGCCAGATCTTCCTGGCTCCAGCCGCGACTCTCCCGCAACCTGCGCATATGAGCTCCGTAGGCAGCTTCGGGGCTGCTCCCAGGGTCTAACTCCTTGCGGTTGACCATGCCACCACCTAACCCTTCCTTCGATTCTGATTACTTGAAGGGTTCCCCACTCTAGGTCACGCTGATCCCCCTCGGTAGCGGAACCGTTACGGAGAGGAGTGGCCCATGTCCGTGGAGACCGGCCCCCCCGAGCGAGCAGAAGCCCCCGCAAGTCCCCGACACCGGAACCCTGTTGGTCGACACCAACCGTCGTGACCAGGTCGGGGAGTTTCGAGGGCCGGCCGGCCCCTACTGGTCGTTGCGGCCTGTCTGCGGCGGTACGGAGTGGGAGGCGGAACCCGCGAACGTGCGGGCACCGAGCCCCATGGAGCGGTTACGGGCCGAGATCGCGCGGTGCAACGCCCGGAGCGAAGGGCGGATCCTGTGACCGGCGAGGTGAACACCGCCCCCGAACAGGCGAGTTACCGGTGCGAGGCAGTCGCCGAAGGGCTCGTGTGCGGGGCGGACGAAACGGCGCGGTACGTCCTGGGCACCTTCTGGACGATCTCCCCCGTCCTCGCACTGCGCTGGCTCGGCGGACAGGCCCTGTGGATCGTGGGCCGGCTCGATCTCGTCGACCACCTCGCCGAACTCCGCGCCTGGTACGAGGACCGCGAGAGCCAACGCGCCGCCCACGCACACATCAAGGGCGGAGCCCCGCTGCTCGTCGTCGTCCCGGACGAGGACTGCACATACACGGTGTCCGTACGATCCGTGGAACAGGCACACGCAACCACGCTCTGCTGCCGCCCCGGGGAGGGATCACGATCAGAAATCGCCCGCCGCACCCCGTACGACCCCCCGACCGCCGCAGCGCCCTGCGCTACCTGTGGTGGCTGATCGTCTGCCAGCGCCGCCGGATCGCCGCCGGCGCGCTGCTCGGCAGCGCCTGGATGGTGTGTCTGACGCTGCCGCCGTACCTGCTGTCCCGCGCCATCGACGACGGGCTGCAACCGGGGCGTTGGCCCGCCTTGGCAGGCTGGGTCGCGGCCCTGCTGGGCGTGGGAGTGCTGAACGCCTGGCTGGCCATCATGCGGCACCGCACGATGACCAGGGTGCGGCTGGACGCCGCCTTCCGTTCCGTGCGGGCCGTGGTCTCGCAGGCGACCCGGCTGGGCGGGGCGCTGCCGCGCCGGGCCACGGCCGGGGAGGTCGTCACGATCGGGTTCGGCGATGTCGGGGTGATCGCCAGCACCCTGACCATCACCGGCCCCGGTGTCGGCGCGGTCCTCGCCTTCCTCGTCGTGGCCGCGCTGCTGCTTGCCGTGTCACCGCTGCTCGCCGCGGTGGTGCTGCTCGGGGTGCCGCTGCTCGCGGTGCTGGTCGGCCCGCTGCTGGGGCGGTTGCAGGGTGTCGAGGCGACGTACCGGGAACGGCAGGGCGGGCTCGCCGGCCGTTTCGCGGACATGGTCGGGGGCCTGCGCGTCCTCAACGGCATCGGCGGCAAGGAGGTGTACGCCGAGCGCTACCGGCGCGGCTCGCGGGAGCTTCGGGCGGAGGGGTACCGCGTCGGCGCGGTGACCAGCTGGATCCAGGCCCTCGGCGTCGGTCTGCCCACCCTGTTCCTCGCGACCGTGACCTGGCTCGCGGCCCGGATGGCCGCCGAAGGGACCATCACTGTCGGCGAGTTGGTCGCGGTCTACGGGTACGCCGCGGTGCTCGCGGTGCCGGTCGAGTTCTTCGTCGAGGGCGGCTACGACCTCAGCCGCGGACTGGTCGCCGCCCGCCGGGTCATCCGTTTCCTGGACCTGGAGCCCGATTCCACGGGCAGCGGGACGGCAGACGAAGCGGCGGCGGACGGGCCCGGCTCGCCGGCCACGCTCCATGATCCGGCGTCCGGCGTGGAGGTGGCACCCGGGAGGCTGACCGTGCTGGCCGGTGCCCGGCCGTCGGAGTCCGCGGCGGTGGTCGAGCGGCTCGGCCGGTTCACCGGTTCGGCCGCGACCTGGGGCGCGATACGACTCGACGAGATCGACCTGACGCAGGTACGCCGACGGATCCTGGTCGCGGACAACGAGGCCGATCTGTTCGCCGGCCCGCTGCGCGAGGTGATCGGCGGTGCCCGGGACCGGGACGAGGAGTCCATCGGCCGGGCCCTGTACGCGGCCGTGGCGCAGGACATCGTGCGCGGGCTGCCGGACGGACTCGACTCGCCGGTCGACGCGCAGGGCCGCAACCTCTCCGGAGGCCAGCGCCAGCGCGTCCGGCTGGTCCGGGCCCTGCTGGCCGATCCCGAGGTGCTGCTGGCGGTGGAGCCCACCTCGGCGGTCGACGCGCACACCGAGGCGGCCATGGCGACCCGGCTGCGCGCCGCACGCGCCGGCCGCACCACTGTCGTCACCAGCACCTCACCGCTCGTACTGGACCGGGCGGACACCGTGTACTACCTGGTCGACGGTCGCGTCGCGGCCGTCGGCAGCCACCGGGAACTCCTGGACCTGGAGCCCGGCTACCGCCTCCTGGTGTCCCGCGGAACGGACGACGCCCCCGCCGACGAAGGGGACCGAGGAACCGTCCCGCCGACCAGGGAGGCCGTGCGATGACCACCGGATCCGAACCGATGTCCCCGGCCCTGCCCATCGCCGAACCCTCCCGGACACGCCGCGCGGCGCTCCGGCTGATCCGGCTGGACGGCCGTGTCTTCGCCGCCATGATCGGCCTCAACGCACTGGCCGCCGGTGCCGGACTCGTCGGCCCGTGGCTGCTCGGCCGCATCGTCGACGAGGTCGGGGCGGGCGCCGGGGTGGCCGCGGTGGACCGTCTGGCACTCACCATCCTCGTCTTCGCCGTGGCGCAGCTCCTCCTGGTCCGCTGGGCCGGCTACGTAGGACACCGCTTCGGCGAGCGGACACTGGCGCGCATCCGCGAGAAGTTCGCCGACCGGACGCTCGCGCTGCCTGCCCGGGTGGTCGAACGGGCCGGGACGGGCGATCTGCTGACCCGCGGCACCACCGATGTCGCCATGGTCGGCGCCACCCTCCGGGACGCCGGGCCCGAGGTCCTCATCGCCGCGGTCCAGGCGCTGTTCATCCTCGGTGCGGTCTTCGTACTGGACCCGCTGCTCGGCGTGTGCGGGGTGCTGGGCCTGCTCGGGATCTGGTTCGCCGCCCGCTGGTATCTGCGCCGGGCGCTCACCGCGTACCTGGCCGAGGGAAGCGCCAACTCGGCGCTCGCGGAGCAGCTCGCGGCCACCGCCGCCGGGGCCCGCACCATCGAGGCTCTCGGGCTTCAGCAGCGCCGTATCACCGCCTGCGAGGAGGCCGTCGAGGAGTGCTGGAAGACCCGGACCAGGACGCTGTTCCTGCGCAGTGTGCTCTTCCCGGCCGTGGACGTCTCGTACGTCGTTCCGGTGGCCGGTGTCCTGCTGGTCGGCGGCGTACTGCACGACCACGGCGCGGTGAGCCTCGGCGCGGTGATCGCCTCGGCCCTGTATCTGCGGCAGCTCTCCCAGCCCCTGGACACTATTCTCCAGCGGCTGGAGCAGCTCCAGAGCAGCAGCGCCTCCTTCGCCAGGGTCGAGGGCCTCGCCCTGGCGGCGCACGTACCGCCGGCCGCCTCCCCCGCACCGGCCGACGACCGGATCGAGGTGACGGACGTGCGTTACTCCTACGACGGCGGGGACGACGTCCTGCACGGTGTCGGCCTGACGGTCCGCCCCGGCGAGCGGCTCGCGGTCGTCGGTCCCTCCGGCGCGGGCAAGACCACCCTGGGCAGGCTGCTTGCGGGCATGGAGGCACCGCGCACCGGCTCGGTGACGGTCGGGCGGGTCCCGGTCGCCGGCCTGGACCCCGAGCGGCTGCGCAGGCACGTCGTGCTGGTCACCCAGGAGCACCACGTCTTCCTCGGCACGGTCCGGGACAACCTGAGGATCGCCTCGGCCGACGCCACCGACGACGAACTGCGCGCGGCGCTCGCCGCAGTCGGCGCCGACTGGGCCGACGAGCTGCCCGACGGCCTGGACACCGATCTGGGCCACGGGGCGCACCGGCCGGACGGCGCACGGGCTCAGCAGCTCGCCCTGGCGCGCGTGGTGCTGGCCGATCCGCACACGCTGATCCTCGACGAGGCCACCGCGCTCCTGGACCCGAGGACGGCCCGGCACACGGAGCGGGCGCTGGCTGCCGTGCTGGACGGCCGGACGGTCGTCGCCGTCGCACACCGCCTGCAGACGGCTCACGACGCCGACCGGGTGGCGGTGATGGAGGACGGCCGGATCACCGAACTGGGCACCCACGACGAGCTCGTGGCGGCCGACGGCGCGTACGCCGCGCTCTGGCACTCCTGGCACGGCGAACGGCCGCCGTCCTCCTGAGTGGATGGAAAAGAATGAGCCACATTTCTACGCCATCTCGGCCAGCGGCGACCACCCGTTCCTCAACTCGTTGTTCGAACACGAGGAGTTCGAGCTCGACCTCGGCGTTCTCTTCGAATTCGGGCTACGGAGGACGCTGGACGGCATCGCGGTGGTGATCGGCGAAACGTCCGCTTAACGAACATGACCTTTCCGGCAACGAACGACTTCCGGCCAACTTGTTGACGCGGTCCTGACAGGAATGGCCTTCGGCTGACACTCTTCACCCCGTTCTGCGCACTTCTCGCTCACCCCGGACGGCTCACCGTGCCGCCGGTACCCCCCTCGCAGAAGGAGTCCGCGTGAGATCCACGCCCAGCCGTCGTGCCACCGCGACCGGCGCTCTGATAGCCGCAGCAGCCCTCATCGCAGTCGGAGTACAGACCGGTACGGCAACTGCCACCCCCGGCAGCACGACCTCGGCGGTACCGGCGTCCGCCGGCGCCAACCAGGGTTCCCTGGCCAAGCAGCTCTCCCCGTCCCAGCGCGCCGAGCTGATCCGCAAGGCAGACGCGAGCAAGGCGGACACGGCCAAGGACCTCGGTCTCGGATCCCAGGAGAAGCTCGTCGTCCGGGATGTCATCCAGGACAACGACGGCACCACGCACACGCGTTACGAGCGCACCTTCGCCGGGCTCCCCGTGCTCGGCGGCGACCTGGTCGTCAAGGAGTCCAAGGCCGGGGCGACCCAGGGCGTCACCAAGGCCTCCAAGGTGACCAGCGGTCAGCTCAAGGCCGTGGACCTGAAGGCGGACGTCGCGCCCGCCAAGGCGGAGAAGCAGGCGCTCGGCCTCGCCAAGGCCGAAGGCTCCAAGAAGACCGAGGCCGACCGGGCGCCCCGCAAGGTGGTCTGGATGGCGCAGGGCAAGCCGCAGCTCGCGTACGAGACCGTCGTCGGCGGCCTCCAGCACGACGGCACCCCCAACGAGCTGCACGTCATCACGGACGCGGCCACCGGGGCGAAGCTGTACGAGTGGCAGGGTGTCGAGAACGGCACCGGCAACACCCAGTACAACGGCCAGGTCACCCTCGGCACCGCCCCGTCGTACACGCTGACCGACACGGGCCGCGGCAACCACAAGACCTACAACCTGAACCACGGGTCGTCCGGCACCGGGACGCTGTTCACCAACTCCACGGACGTGTGGGGCAACGGCAACCCGTCGAACGCCGAGACGGCCGCCGCGGACGCCCACTACGGCGCGGCCGAGACCTGGGACTACTACAAGAACGTGCACGGCCGCACCGGTATCCGCGGTGACGGTGTCGGCGCGTACTCCCGCGTCCACTACGGCAACGCCTACGTCAACGCCTTCTGGCAGGACAGCTGCTTCTGCATGACGTACGGCGACGGCGAGGGCAACGTCAAGCCGCTGACCTCGCTCGACGTGGCCGCGCACGAGATGTCGCACGGTGTCACCGCCGCCACCGCCAACCTGGTCTACAGCGGCGAGTCCGGCGGCCTGAACGAGGCCACCTCCGACATCTTCGCCGCGGGCGTGGAGTTCTACTCCAACACCACCGAGGACCCGGGCGACTACCTCGTCGGCGAGAAGATCGACATCAACGGCGACGGCACCCCGCTGCGCTACATGGACAAGCCGAGCAAGGACGGCGCGTCCAAGGACGCGTGGTACTCGGGCATCGGCAACATCGACGTCCACTACTCCTCGGGCCCGGCGAACCACTTCTTCTACCTGCTCTCCGAGGGCAGCGGCGCCAAGGTCATCAACGGGGTCTCCTACGACTCCCCGACCTCCGACGGCCTGCCGGTGACCGGCATCGGCCGCGCCAAGGCCGAGCAGATCTGGTTCAAGGCGCTCACCACCAAGTTCACCTCCACCACCAACTACGCGGCGGCCCGCACCGGCACCCTCGCCGTGGCCGGTGAGCTGTACGGCACGACCAGCGCCGAGTACAAGGCGGTCGGCGACGCCTGGGCGGCCATCAACGTCGGCACCCGTGACGGCGGCAACCCGGACCCGGGCGGCAAGGTCTTCGAGAACAAGACCACGGTCAACATCCCGGACCGCGGTGCGGCCGTCACCAGCTCGGTCAACGTCACCGGCATCACCGGCAACGCGCCCAGCGCCCTCAAGGTCGACGTGGACATCACCCACACCTACCGCGGTGACCTGGTCGTCGACCTCGTCGCCCCGGACGGCACGGCCTACCGGCTGAAGAACTCCTCGGCCGGCGACCCGGCGGACGACGTCCGCGGCACCTACACGGTCAACGCGTCGTCCGAGGTCGCCAACGGCACCTGGAAGCTCAAGGTCCAGGACGTCTACTCGGGTGACAAGGGCAAGATCAACAGCTTCAAGCTCACCTTCTGAACCACTCACCGGTCATGACCCGGTGACCACCGCCCGGCAGGAGCTCACGCCCCTGCCGGGCGGTTCCATGTCCGGCAGGCCCTCAGCGCATCAGCACGCCCGCACCGTCCACCGCCGCCTCCGCGGGCAGCGCCACCAGGCCCAGTTCCGCCCCGGTCTCCAGCAGCGGATGGGCCGGCAGCACCCGCACCGTGTAGCCGTACGGCCCCGTGCGGTCGAGGGCGAGCGGCCCCTCGTAGAGCCAGCGGCCGTCCAGGTCCTGGCCCCCGGCCGGTTTCAGCGGGAAGAGACGGCCGTCCGAGATCCCGTCGGCGGCGTCCACCCGGCCGGCCACCGCCTGCACCTCCACGTCGTCCGGCTCCAGCACCCCGAGGGCGACCCTGACCCGGAGCAGCAGCGTCGAGCCCAGCTCGGCCGAGCCGTCCGCCGAGGTGGGCGCCACGGCCTCCACGTGGTCGACGGCCACCCGGGGCCAGGCGGCACGGACCCGGGCCTTCCAGTCGGCGAGCCCGCGCGCCGTCGGCGGGTCCAGCGCACGCCGGGCGTGCGCGGCGGGCGCGTACAGCCGCTCCACGTACTCGCAGACCATCCGGTCGGCCAGCACCTTGGGACCGAGGGTGCCCAGCGTGCGGCGGACCATCTCGATCCAGCGCCCCGGAAGGGCCTGATCGCCGCCCCGGTCGTAGAAGCGCGGCGCGACCCGGTCCTCGATCAGCTCGTAGAGGGCGGCCGCCTCCAGATCGTCCCGGCGGTCCTCGTCCAGGGCCAGACCGTCGGCGGTCGGGATCGCCCAGCCGAAGTCCGGCTCGAACCACTCGTCCCACCAGCCGTCGAGCACCGAGAGGTTGAGGCAGCCGTTGAGCGCCGCCTTCATCCCGCTCGTACCGCAGGCCTCCAGCGGGCGCAGCGGGTTGTTCAGCCATACGTCGCAGCCCGGGTAGAGCTTCTGCGCCATGGCCATCCCGTAGTCCGGCAGGAACACGATGCGGTGGCGCACCCGGGGGTCGTCGGAGAACCGCACCAGCTCCTGCACCAGCCGCTTCCCGCCGTCGTCGGCGGGGTGGGCCTTGCCGGCGACGACGATCTGGATCGGGCGGTCCGGGTGGAGCAGCAGCTCCCGCAGCCGGTCGCGGTCGCGCAGCATCAGCGTGAGCCGCTTGTACGAGGGGACGCGCCGGGCGAAGCCGATGGTCAGCACGTCCGGGTCCAGCACGGAGTCGATCCAGCCGAGCTCGGCCGGCTCCGCACCCCTGGCACGCCAGGAGGCGTGCAGCCGTTCGCGGACCTCGGTGACCAGCTGTCCGCGCAGGAACCGCCGCAGCTCCCACAGTTCGCGGTCGGGGACCTCGGTGGCGGAGTCCCAGCGGCCCGGTGTGCCGCCGTAGCGGTTGCGCAGCCGGAAGACCTCGGGCGCGACCCAGGTGGGTGCGTGGACCCCGTTGGTCACCGAGGTGATCGGCACCTCGGCCGGGTCGAAGCCCGGCCACAGCCCGGCGAACATCTGCCGGCTGACCGAGCCGTGGAGGGTGGAGACGCCGTTGGCCCGCTGGGCGAGCCGGAGTCCCATCACCGCCATGTTGAACAGGCCCGGCTCACCACCGGGGTAGGTCTCCGTGCCCAGTTGCAGGATGCGTTCGGCGGACACGCCCGGGAGTTCGCCGTCGTCGCCGAAGTGCCGGGCGACGAGTTCGCGGTCGAACCGGTCGATCCCGGCGGGCACGGGTGTGTGGGTGGTGAAGACGGTGCCGGCCCGGACGGCCTCCATCGCGGAGTCGAAGTCCAGGCCTGTGCCGGAGAGTTCCCTGATGCGTTCGAGGCCGAGGAAGCCGGCGTGCCCCTCGTTGGTGTGGAACACCTCGGGTTCCGGGTGTCCGGTGAGGCGGCAGTAGGTGCGCACGGCCCGTACGCCGCCGATGCCGAGGAGCATCTCCTGGAGCAGCCGGTGCTCGCTGCCGCCGCCGTACAGCCGGTCGGTCACCTCGCGTTCGCCCGGCGCGTTCTCCTCCACGTCGGAGTCGAGCATCAGCAGCGGTACGCGACCGACCCGGGCCTGCCAGATGTGGGCGTGCAGCGAACGGCCGCCGGGCAGGGCCAGCACCACCCGGCTCGGGGTGCCGTCGGCCTCGCGCAGCAGGGTGACCGGGAGCTCGTTGGGATCGAGTACCGGATAGTGCTCCTGCTGCCAGCCGTCGCGCGACAGGCTCTGGCGGAAGTAGCCGTGCCGGTAGAGCAGGCCGACCCCGACGAGGGGGACGCCGAGGTCGCTGGCGGCCTTGAGGTGGTCGCCGGCGAGGATGCCGAGCCCGCCGGAGTACTGGGGCAGCGCCGCGGTCACCCCGAACTCGGGTGAGAAGTAGGCGACGGCGGCCGGGAGTTCCGCGCCCAGCCCCAGTTGTTCCTGGTACCACCTGGGTCCTTCCAGGTAGTCCCGGAGGTCCTGGGACGCCTCGGTCAGCCGGTGCAGGAAGCGCTCGTCCCGGGCCAGCTCGGCGAGGCGGCCCGCGGACACGGCGCCGAGCAGCCGCACGGGGTCGCGCTCCGCCGCCTCCCGGATCTCCGGGTCGACGGCCTGGAACAGCTCACGGGTCTCGGTGTGCCAGGACCAGCGCAGATTGCGGGCGAGGTCGCTGAGCGGTTGAAGGGTGTCGGGGAGGACTGGACGCACGGTGAATCGACGAATGGCCTTCACGTGTTCCACCTTCGCAGGGGACGTACGGATCCGAGGGGACGTACTCCGGTGCGTCCCCCACGCCCGTTCCGGCACATCGGCCACACAGGTAATGGCCGATTCCGTTCCCCCGTTCGGTCTTGTGGCACTCCGCACCAGAAGGAAAGCTGCCCAGTGGCGTCCAAAGGGGCATCAGAGGGCCCGTGAACGCGGGTCGATGCCCGGTGCGAAAAGGTCGTCAGAGAAACGCCCGAGTATTTGACAAACCACCGGATTGGCCCACCTGGAATCGTGGGAAGGCTTCTCCGGCAGGTCGCCCGGATGCGCACCGGGTGCCATATGAACGATGCCCGGACGCAGCACGAATGCGAGGCATCCACGAGCCGGTTTCCATCCGGTTCACATCCACGAAACATACCCGTGCCCCGGCCATTCGACTGCCATTCGAGTGAATGCGGACAGGAGCGGCCATGCCCACACCCCGTCAGCCGTCAACGGAGCAGCTAGAAAGGACCGAACCCATCGGTCGCGGTGCGCGAATTTCGCCCTCCGCCGCTGTGCCGCGCCCCGCTCGACCCCGGTCCCGCTCCCAGTCCCCAGGTGATTCCATGATCGGTCGCATTCCCGTCCTCGACGTCCTTCCCCTCGTCGACTGCGGCAGAAGGCCCGCCAAGGCCGTTGCCGGTGAGACCTTCCAGGTCACCGCGACAGTCTTCCGCGAGGGCCATGACGCCGTCGCCGCCAATGTGGTCCTGGTGGACCCGGGCGGGCGCCCCGGTCCCTGGACGCCGATGCGCGAGCTGGCCCCCGGCACCGACCGCTGGGGCGCCGATGTCACCCCGGATTCGGAGGGCCGCTGGACGTATACGGTCGAGGCCTGGAGCGATCCGGTCGCCACCTGGCGGCAGCAGGCCGGGATCAAGATTCCGGCCGGGATCGACACCGCGCTCGTCCTGGCGGAGGGCGCTGCCCTGTACGAGCGGGCCGCCGAGGGCGTACCGAAACGCGACGGGCGCGAGGCGGTGCTGGCCGCCGTGGACGCGCTGCGCGACGAATCCCGTCCGGGCGCCGCCCGGCTGGCCGCGGCGCTCGTCCCCGAGGCGCGGGCCGCGCTCACCCGTCATCCGCTGCGCGAACTGGTCAGCGCGTCCCCGCCGCTGCCGCTGGTGGTGGAGCGCCGGCGGGCCCTGTTCGGCTCCTGGTACGAGCTGTTCCCGCGTTCCGAGGGCGCCAGGGTCGAGCAGACCGGCCCGCCCACGAAGCGGAGGAGCAGGGCGGCGAAAGGGGCGAAGGCGGCCGAGGTCCCGACGAGGATCGTCGGCGGCACCTTCCGCACCGCCGCCGAACGGCTGCCCGCGGTCGCCGCGATGGGCTTCGACGTGGTCTACCTGCCGCCCGTCCACCCGATCGGGACCACCCACCGCAAGGGCCCCAACAACGCGCTCTCCGCCGCCCCGCACGACGTGGGGGTGCCGTGGGCGATCGGCTCGGCCGAGGGCGGTCACGACGCCGTCCATCCCGATCTCGGCACGCTCGACGACTTCGATCATTTCGTGGCGACCGCCCGTGATCTCCGCATGGAGATCGCCCTCGATTTCGCGCTCCAGTGTTCTCCCGACCACCCCTGGGTGGAGAAGCATCCGGAGTGGTTCCACCATCGCGCGGACGGCACGATCGCCCATGCCGAGAATCCGCCGAAGAAATACCAGGACATCTATCCGATCGCCTTCGACAAGGATCTGGGCGGACTGGTCGCGGAGACCGTGCGCATTCTGCGGTTCTGGATGGATCACGGCGTACGGATCTTCCGCGTCGACAATCCGCACACCAAGCCGGTGATCTTCTGGGAGAAGGTGATCGCGGACATCAACCGGACCGATCCCGATGTGATCTTCCTGGCCGAGGCATTCACCCGGCCCGCGATGATGAAGACGCTCGCGACCATCGGATTCCAGCAGTCCTACACGTATTTCACCTGGCGCAACACCCGGCAGGAAATCACCGAATACGTCATGGAGTTGTCGGGCGAGACCGCTTCCTACATGCGGCCCAACTTCTTCGTGAACACCCCGGACATCCTGTCCGGCTATCTCCAGGACGGAGGCCGCCCGGCCTTCGAGGCGCGGGCCGTACTCGCCGCGACGCTCTCCCCCTCCTGGGGTGTGTACGCGGGCTACGAGCTGTGCGAGAACACCCCGGCCGGGCCCGGCAGTGAGGAGTACCTCGACTCGGAGAAGTACGAGATCCGCCCCAGGGACTGGGAGGCGGCGGAGCGCGAGGGCCGTTCGCTGGCCCCGCTCATCACCACGCTCAACCGCGTCAGACGCCGCAACCCGGCTCTGCAGCAACTGCGCGACGTGCACTTCCACTCCACCGACAACGACGCGTTGATCGCGTACAGCAAGCGTTCGGGTTCGAACATCGTTCTGGTGGTCGTCAACCTCGACCCGCACCACACCCACGAGGCCACGGTCTCGTTGGACATGCCGCGACTCGGCCTCGACCGGCACGATCGCGTGCCGGTGCGCGACGAGCTCACCGGCGACACCTATCACTGGGGCAGGACCTTCTACGTGCGCCTAGAGCCGGGCGCCTCGCCCGCGCACGTCGTCGTCCTGCGACCGTCCCCGCCGACCGGAGGGTCACCCACACCATGATCGTCAATGAGCCTGTCCACGACACGTTCGAGGACACCCCGGCCAAGGACCGCGATCCCGACTGGTTCAAGCGCGCCGTCTTCTACGAAGTCCTCGTCAGGTCCTTCCAGGACTCCAACGGCGACGGCATCGGCGACCTCAAGGGCATCACCGCCAAACTGGACTATCTCCAGTGGCTGGGCGTCGACTGCCTCTGGCTGCCGCCCTTCTTCAAGTCGCCGCTGCGCGACGGCGGCTACGACGTCTCCGACTACACCGCCGTGCTCCCGGAGTTCGGCGACCTGGCCGACTTCGTGGAGTTCGTCGACGCCGCGCACCAGCGCGGTATGCGCGTGATCATCGACTTCGTCATGAACCACACGAGCGATCAGCACGACTGGTTCCAGCAGTCCCGCACCGACCCCGACGGACCGTACGGCGACTACTACGTCTGGGCCGACGACGACAAGCAGTTCCCGGAAGCCCGGATCATCTTCGTCGACACCGAGACGTCCAACTGGACCTTCGACCCGGTGCGCAAGCAGTACTACTGGCACCGGTTCTTCTCCCACCAGCCCGATCTCAACTACGAGAACCCGGCGGTGCAGGAGGAGATCATCTCCGCGCTCCGCTTCTGGCTGGACCTCGGCATCGACGGCTTCCGGGTGGACGCCGTGCCGTACCTCTACCAGCGGGAGGGCACCAACTGCGAGAACCTCCCGGAGACCCACGACTTCCTCAAGCGGGTCCGCAAGGAGATCGACGCGCACTACCCGGACACCGTGCTGCTCGCCGAGGCCAACCAGTGGCCGGAGGACGTCGTCGACTACTTCGGCGAGTACCAGGCCGGCGGCGACGAGTGCCACATGGCGTTCCACTTCCCCGTGATGCCCCGGATCTTCATGGCGGTACGGCGCGAAAGCCGCTACCCGGTCTCCGAGATCCTGGCGAAGACACCGGCGATCCCGAAGAACTGCCAGTGGGGCATCTTCCTGCGCAACCACGACGAGCTCACCCTCGAAATGGTCACGGACGAAGAACGCGACTACATGTACGCGGAGTACGCCAAGGACCCGCGGATGCGGGCCAACATCGGCATCCGGCGGCGGCTGGCACCGCTGCTGGACAACGACCGCAACCAGATCGAGCTGTTCACCGCGCTGCTGCTGTCACTGCCCGGCTCCCCGATCCTCTACTACGGGGACGAGATCGGGATGGGCGACAACATCTGGCTCGGCGACCGGGACGCCGTGCGCACCCCGATGCAGTGGACGCCCGACCGCAACGCCGGGTTCTCCTCCAGCGACCCCGGGCGGCTCTACCTCCCCACGATCATGGATCCGGTCTACGGCTACCAGGTCACCAACGTCGAGGCGGCGATGGCCTCCCCGTCGTCGCTGCTGCACTGGACGCGGCGGATGATCGAGATCCGCAAGCAGAATCCCGCCTTCGGTCTCGGCTCGTACAACGAACTGCCGTCGTCCAACCCGGCCGTGCTCGCCTTCACCCGTGAGCACGGGGACGATCTCGTGCTGTGCGTGCACAACTTCTCGCGGTTCGCGCAGCCGACGGAGCTCGATCTGCGGTCGTTCGAGGGGCGTCATCCGGTGGAGCTGATCGGCGGGGTGCGCTTCCCCGCCGTCGGCAAGTGGCCCTACCTGCTGACTCTGGCCGGGCACGGTTTCTACTGGTTCCGGCTGCGCAAGGACGCGCCGCCGAGCTGACCCGAAAGCACCTCCCACCACCAACAGCGGGGCGGTTTCCGCCGCCCCGCGCGGGGCACCCTCCCCCACACCGCACACGTACGGCCCCTTCCGGGCCCCATCTGGCGTTTTGATCCCATCGAGTCGAGTCCGTACGGACCATCCTGACCCGACACGTCCCGCACAGCCGGACAGCTATTGCCGCAATCCGGGACACTCTTCGCATCCTGTGGTGTGCCCGGGGAAAGGACGCGATGCCATGTCGGAGGCTGCATCCCTTCGGGTCGCCCTGGCCGACAGCCCAGCCCTGCTCCCGTCTCTCGCCCCCCTGTTGCACGACTGGCTGCCCCGGCAGCGGTGGTTCGCGGGCAAGGGGCGGCCGGTCACCGCGTTCTCGCTGGTGTCTGCGACCGAGATACTGCCGGTGGGCACCGGTTCCGTCGCCGCCGGAACCGGAATCGGACTGCTTCATCTGCTGGTCCGGGCCCATCAGCCGGCCACACCCGCGCAGTCGCCGGACGACTGCTACCAACTGCTGCTCGGCGTACGGGCGATGCTGCCGCCCCGGCTGGCACCCGCGCTCATCGGCCGGGTGAGCGAGGGGCCGCTCACCGGCCGCACCGTCTACGAGGCGCTGCACGATCCGCACCTGGCCGAACTTCTGCTGGAACGATTCCGTACGCCCGGCACCCTGGGCGCGCTCCGCTTCGACCGGAGCGGCCCGGCCATCGCGGCGGGGCTCGCACCGCGGCTGCTCGGAACCGATCAGTCCAACACCTCGCTGGTCTACGGCGACGCCTACATCCTCAAGATCTTCCGCCGGATCTTCCCGGGCACCAACCCCGATCTGGAGCTGCCGCTCGCGCTGGCGCGGGAGGGCTGCGGGCGGGTCCCCGCCCCCGTCGCCTGGTTCGAGGCCGCCACCGCCGCGAAGCCGCTCACCCTCGGGGTCCTCCAGCCGTTCCTGAGCGGTGCGCAGGACGGCTGGCAGCTCGCGCTGCGCGCCCTGGCCGCGGGCCGGGACTTCACCGCCGAGGCCCACGCGCTGGGCCGGGCCACCGCCGAGGTGCACACCGCGCTGGCCGCCGCCCTGCCGACGCCCGCCCTGCACCGCGCCCAGACCGAGCACCTGGCCGCCGCGATGGTGCGCCGGCTGGAGGCCGCCGCCCAGGCGGTACCGGAACTCGTGCCGTACGTCCCCGGGCTGCGCACCGCCTTCGACGCGGTGGCCGCACTCGGGCACCGGGGGCGCGACTGGGCGGCCCAGCGGGTGCACGGCGATCTCCACCTCGGCCAGACGCTCCGCGCGGCCGACGGTTTCTGGTCACTGATCGACTTCGAGGGCGAACCGGCCAAACCACTGCCCGAACGCCGCCGGCCGCAGCTCCCGGTGCGCGACGTCGCCGGGATGCTCCGCTCCTTCGACTACGCCGCCCGCTCGCACCGCCCGTGGAACGCCGACTGGGCGGCCCGCTGCCGGACCGCCTACTGCGAGGGGTACGCCCGCGCCTCGGGCGCCGACCCGCGCGGCGAACCGGAGTTGCTGCGCGCCCACGAGACCGACAAGGCGGTGTACGAGGTGCTGTACGAGGCACGGCACCGGCCCGACTGGCTGCCGGTCCCGATGGCCGCCATTCACCGCCTGGCCGCCGCCGACGCCTGACGGCCGGGCACGCGCTCCCTTCTTCCCCCCAACCCCTTCCGAGGAGGCTGTCCCCGTGACCGCCCGCAAGCCGTCCCGCAGAACGCCCGCCCCCACCGAGGCCCCCCGGGCCGAACCACCGGCACCCGAGGCGGTGGCGTCCCCCGCGGCCCCCGCGTCACCGCCGTCACCGCCGTCACCGCCGTCACCGGAACCGGCCGCCCCGGCTGGACGGAAGAAGAAGCCGGCGTCCGAGCAGGCCGGCGCCGCATCGCCCCGCCCCCGCCGGACCACCACCGCTGCCCGGGGCGTACGCCAGGCCCACCCCCTCGACGACGCCGACCGGGGCCGGCTGCTCGCCGGTGAGCACCACGCCCCGCACGACCTGCTCGGCGCCCACCCGGTCCGCGGCGGGGTGACCTTCCGGGTGCTGCGCCCGTACGCCCGGTCGGTGACCGTGCTCGCCAAGGGGCTGCGGGCGCAGCTGCACGACGACGGCGACGGCTTCTTCTCCGGGCTGCTGCCGATGCCCTCGCTGCCCGACTACCGGCTCCTGGTCGCCTACGACGACAACGAGATCGAGATCCAGGACCCGTACCGCTTCCTGCCCGCGCTCGGCGATCTCGATCTGCATCTGATCGGCGAGGGGCGGCACGAGGAGCTGTGGACCGCCCTCGGCGCGCAGCCCATGGAGCACCAGGGGGTGGCGGGCACCCGGTTCACCGTGTGGGCGCCCAACGCCCGCGGTGTGCGGGTCGTCGGGGACTTCAACTACTGGGACGGCACCGGCTTCCCGATGCGCTCGCTCGGATCCACCGGGGTGTGGGAGCTGTTCCTGCCCGGGATCGGGGAGGGCGCGCTCTACAAGTTCGACATCTGCCGCCCGGACGGCTCTCACACGCTGCGGGCCGACCCGATGGCCCGGTACGCCGAGGTGCCGCCCGCCAACGCCTCGATCGTGACGGCCTCGCACCATCAGTGGCGGGACCAGGAGTGGATGGCGCACCGCGGGGACGTCCCGGTGCACGAGGCGCCGGTCTCGGTGTACGAGGTGCACCTGCCGTCCTGGCGACCGGGCCTGACCTACCGCCAGCTCGCCGCCCAACTCCCCTCCTACGTAAGGGATCTCGGGTTCACGCATGTGGAGCTGATGCCGGTCTCCGAGCATCCCTTCGGCGGTTCCTGGGGGTACCAGGTCACCGGGTTCTACGCCCCGACGTCGCGCATGGGCACGCCCGACGACTTCCGGTTCCTCGTCGACTCCCTGCACCGGGCCGGGATCGGAGTGATCGTCGACTGGGTGCCGGCGCACTTCCCGCGCGACGACTGGGCGCTGGCGGAGTTCGACGGCCGTCCGCTGTACGAGCACTCGGACCCCTCGCGGGCGGCGCATCCCGACTGGGGCACGCTGGAGTTCGACTTCGGGCGCACCGAGGTGCGCAACTTCCTGGTGGCCAACGCCACTTACTGGTGCGAGGAGTTCCACATCGACGGGCTGCGGGTGGACGCCGTCGCCTCGATGCTCTACCTCGACTACTCGCGCAAGGACGGCGACTGGTCCCCGAACGAGCACGGCGGCCGGGAGAACCTGGACGCCGTCGCCTTCCTCCAGGAGATGAACGCCACCGTCTACCGGCGCAATCCGGGTGTCGTGACCATCGCCGAGGAGTCCACCGCCTGGGACGGCGTCACCCGCGCCACCCACCACGTCGGCCACCACGGATTCGGGGGTCTCGGCTTCGGGCTGAAGTGGAACATGGGCTGGATGCACGACTCGCTGGTGTACGTGTCGAAGGAGCCGGTGCACCGCAAGTACCACCACAACGAGATGACCTTCTCGATGGTGTACGCGTACAGCGAGAACTACGTCCTGCCGATCTCGCACGACGAGGTGGTGCACGGCAAGCGTTCGCTGGTCTCCAAGATGCCCGGCGACTGGTGGCAGCAGCGCGCCAACCACCGGGCCTACCTCGGCTTCATGTGGGCCCACCCGGGCAAGCAACTCCTGTTCATGGGCCAGGAGTTCGCGCAGGGGGCGGAGTGGTCGGAGGGCCACGGACCGGACTGGTGGCTGCTCGACCCCTCGTACGCGGCGGAGAGCGACCACCGGGGCGTACGCACCCTGGTGGGCGACCTGAACGCGGTGTACGCCGAGACCCCCGCGCTCTGGCAGCGCGACACCGTCCCGGAGGGCTTCGACTGGGTGGACGGGGGCGCCGCCGAGGACAACGTCTTCGCCTTCCTGCGCTACGACGCGCACGGCTCGCCACTCCTCGCGGTCAGCAACTTCTCCCCGGTGGTGCGGCACGACTACCGCGTGGGCGTCCCGGACGTGCCCGGGGACCGGGTCGCGTGGGCGGAGGTCCTCAACACCGACGCCTCGCGGTACGGCGGCAGCGACGTACTCCACCCCGGACCGCTGAAGCCCGAACCGGTGGCGGCGCACGGCCGTCCCGGCAGCATCCTGCTGACGCTGCCGCCGCTGGCGACGGTCTGGTTCCGGCCGGTCTGAGCCGGGGTACGCGGCCCGCGACCGCCTCGTTCCCCCGCTCGCGGGCCGTCAGGGCCCTTCGCCCGGATCCGGCCTGGCCCAGACGGGCCCCGATGCCGCACGGCGCGCCGGGTGTTGCCCGTCCGGGCCACCCCGGTCTGCCCTCTGGCCCCTGGCCCCGCGATCAACCGCCGCGTATCCAGGAAGGGTTGCTGTTCCTTCGTGGGAAAGGCCCTCTCTTCGTGCACGCCCGAGAGAAAGACAGAACTCCACGGACCGAATACCGCCGTACCGCGGCCCGCACCCCCGCAGGGGGCGGGGCGCCGCCGAGGGGCCCCATGGCGCTGCAGGCCGTCTCCGGGAACGCCGCCGTCGTCCAGATGCTCCGCAGAGCCGGCCACCCCTGGGCCCAGGAACAGCACCAGCACGACGCCGGCGACAGCCACCACCGGGCCGAACAGGCACAGCAGCCGGGCGTGCGGCGCGTGCCCGCCCCCGCGGACCTCTCCGTCCAGCGGCTCGCCGTTGAAGACGCGCCTTCGTCGTGGCACGGGCAAGCGGTGCGGCGTTCGGGCGAGGGCGCCGACGGAGTCTTCTTCGTGGGCCCGCCGGGGGCGGAGGTCGTGATCAAGCCCCTGCCGTCCACAGGCAATGTGGAATACGCCCATCGGTTCCTGGAGCACATGGACATCCGGGCGCCCCGGATCGTCCGCCACGCGGTCACCTCGCGCGAGGGGCAAGCGATCCATGACCTCCTGATGCGTAACCAGGCAGTGGGCCGGACCCCGGAAGAGATTCCGAATCAGCTGAGCTCCGCCCAGGCATTCCTCGTCATGGAGAAAGCCCCGGGAGCCACGCTGCAAGGCATGGACGCCAATGCGGCGCTGCAGTTCCTGGGCGACGGGGAAGCGTTGCGGAAGACCGGCCGCACCATGGTCGCCGATGCCTTCCTCGGCAACGACGACCGGATAGTGGGCAGCAGGGTCAACCTCGGAAACTTCCTGTACCAGGCGGCGGCAGCCATCGCGCCGACAGCACAGCTCACCGCGATCGACAACAGCTCCAGGTTCACGGCCCCGCAGGTCCTTCCCACCCGAGCGGGCGGCAAGAGGCTGGACGACAGGCTCGCGGTGAAGCTCGGCTACCTCCAGATGCTCCGCCATCCCGCCCGCACCAACCCGTTCATCACCAAGTTCCTCCAGAGGTTCCGCCAGGCCCACCAGAACAGCCCGGCGGTCACCGCGATCCTGGACGACGACGCGCAGTCCGGACCGATCAAGGACCGGCTGGGAGAAGGGATCGCATCAGCGTTCGCCGATCTCGCGACGGTCTTCACCGGCAACGCCTCTCTGCTGCGTGCCATCGGTTCGGGCTACGACGAGGCGAGTGCCGAGAACCGGTCCGTCTCCGGAGCCAAGGCCGCCGCGAAATACGTCTCGGACACCCAGAACGGCCTGACGCACGACCAGGCGGTCGACGAGCTGATCGGCTATGTGGAACGACGCTGCGCCAAGGACAAGCTGCCCACTGGCCTCAAGTGGGTGGGCCAGCTGGTCGCCTGATCTTTCGAGATGGCGACCGGCCTTCCCCTCGTAGCGTAGATGCCTGGATTGCAGGGGAAGTTGGGAGTCTTGCACTCGGGCCGATACACCCAGCGCTCGTCGCACTCGGCGGCTCGGGGACTGCTCATGCTCCGCGCCTGGATTCGGCTTTGAGGGCGGCGAGGCGAACGGTCAGCTCCTGGCGCGAGGAGAGCACCTCAATACTGTCCGGCTGGGCGTCCCACGACAGTCCGCCGCTGATCGGGCGGAGCTGGATGAGCCCGCCGATGGTCCCCATCACAACGCCGAAGCGATCGGCTTTCGTGTCCTTGACTACCGCCCCGAGCCGGGGTTCGGTCTGCTGGTTGTTCGCCATGCCGAAGACGGTACGTACGGGCTGCGTACCGAACCAGATGCGGAGTGTGGCACTCTCGCAACTGCTCGCCGGGCTGTACCACGCCTCGTAGTTGTTACCCGGCGACACCCAGATGGACCGCCATGTCGCGCATGTCCTCGGTGAGCGTGCGCTTCCGGCCGGCCAGGATGTCGCTCATGATGTATCGGGCCATTTGCTGGTGTCTGAGCCACTCGGGAGAGGCCCGCCTGATGGCGTTCAGCTCGTCCATCGCATCCTGATGGGAGCCGAGCTTCGCGTGGGCTCCGGCGACGTCGAGACGGTGCCGGTCCCAGTTGTTCGCGCTCGGGCGGCCAAGCCTCTTCAGTGCCTTGCGGCTCAGGGCTCCCTCGTCGGCCCGGCTGAGCACTCCGCGGGCATCGCCGATGAGAGAGAGGTCTTCGATCGCCTTCATCTCAGCCGTGACAGGCCCGAAGGTGGACCAGTGCTCCCGGAAGTCCATGTGTTCGGCATCCAGGGCCGAGGCTGCAGCCGCAACCATGCGCCGAGCCTCCTTGGCAACCTCGGGACGGTTGTTCCGCACTGCCGCGGCGGCTACGCGCTGGCACAGCTCCCCCCAGACGGCAAGTTGCCCCGGCAAGGCGTTGGACATGCGCGGCTCCACCTCGACAGCCGTGACGGTGGCCAGGCGCTCAGCTTCGTCGAATCTGTCCTGTCGCAGAAGGAGCCAGCCCATGCCGACGACCCCGGTGGCGGCGAGGAGAGTCTGCCCGGCCTCGCGGGCGTCCCTGATGCCCCGTGCGAGGGCGTGGTAAGCCATGTCGTAGCGCCGGATCTGAGTGAGGTATTTGCCCGTCAGAAGAAAAGCACTGGCCCTGACAGTGGTGGCCCTCTGTCGCGATTCCCCCGCGTCGCTGAGCACGACGGCGGCCTCGGCGGCACTCAGGATAGTCGGCAAGCGCTTCGCGACGGAGTCGTAGCGGTCGGCTTGGTAAAGGGCATGGGAGTCGCCGATGTCCCGCTGGATGGAAGCCAGGCTGACTTCCTGCTCAGGTTCCGCGAGAACCCCGGACAGTCCGACAGGGGGCATGAGCGCGCGGCGTAGTTCCATGAGGCGGGCGCTGTCGCCTTCGTCTCCACGGACAGGCTCGGGAGCCGCGGTCTCGAAGAGGCTGGATGTGGTGGTGCCGAGTGCCCTGGCCAGCATGTGAAGTGTCTCGACCCGCACACTTCCGCCTTGCTCAGCCTTCCGAACGACACCCAGGGAAAGGCCCGCCTGCTCGGCGAGCTGTTCCTGGCTCAGGCCGACGCGGCGACGGAGGTTACGAATGTTCTCGGACAGCGGCATGGGCTCACCTCTCTTCCAGAGTACGTCCGTTGGGATCGATAGCAGCAAGTCATTCCGTGACGCATCACGCCCGGGTGGTGACCGCTCCCGACTCCGCCGGCCGAGACAACGCCACCCTGCGGTCCGCAACCCGAGTTCCGGGCTTCGAGGGTCGGGGTTCGAGCTCCGGGACCGGCTGGCTCACTCTTTCGTGGGTACGAGGAAAGGGCCGGGTCCGAGGCTTGAGCTTCGGGATTCGGAGGGCGAGATCCGGGAGTCGGGGTTCGAGCGCTCTTTTTCAACCGGTAGGCAAAAGAAGGGGGTTGGGAAAACCTCCCTAGCCTCCCCGACCCGTCACGACCAGCAAGTACGACTAATCCGGACCGGCTTGCGGCGCACTGTCACGGCTGCTTACGGTTCCCTTGACCAAGCGACCCCGGACGCGGTGTTAGAGCACCGGCCGGGGTCTCACCCCAAGATCGACGGAGACCGATCCCGTGGCTAGTGAGAACCTTAGTCCTGCCCTGCGCGCACCCGCATCCTCGCGCCCGTACGCGAAGGCCAATCCCGGTTACGGCAAGCGATCCACACCGGACCAACACCCGCCGCGCGCCGACGACTTCATGCTGCTGCCCGAGCGCGAGCGCTACATCGCCGGGTTCGTCGACCATCTGCCCGACGGCGCGGCCATGGACATCAAGTCGCTCGCCAAGAGCATCCCGCTGTACGGACAGATGGCCGTCGGCAGTGCCCTCAGGGCGTTGGGAGTGGCCGGTCACCTGCGACACGCCCGGTGCCGGATCGAGGTGCGCGGCCAGGTCCGCTGGACCACCCGGACCTTCTGGTCCCGCACCGCCCGCGACAACGAATGGTGGGGCACCTTTCTGGACGACGAGAACAGCCGAGCACCCCAGGAGGCGATCGTTCCCCTGTCGCCCCGGGGTCCTGCGGAAGTCCCCGCTCCCCGGGCCGAAGCACAACTGCCGGTCCCGGTCCCCGCGCCCCCGGCCGAGCCCCCGGCGAAGCCCACCTCGCCCGCTCCCGCCCCCGCCGTACCGCAGCAGCGAAACCCTGAGCCGGCCCCGGCATCCCCCTCGCCCGCGTACCTCGCCCTGGCCCAGCTGGGCCGAATCGAACCGCGCCTGGCCCTCTCCGCCGCCGACTGCGCCGTTCTGGAATCCCTGGCCGCCGAGTGGCTCACCAGGGGCGTGGACGCCGACTACCTCACCCGCGCCCTCACCTCCGGCCTCCCCACCCAGGTCGACTCCCCCATCGGCTTCGTACGCCGCCGCCTCAACGACAAGATCCCGCCCCACCTGCCCACCACTCCGACACCGGCCGCACCCGGCACCCCCGTCCGCCGTCTGATGCTGGAATGCACCGAGTGCGGCACACCCGGCCCGCCCGATGCGCTCCCCGACGGCCTCTGCCGCACCTGCCGCGAGCCCGAGTCGGGGGCTGCCCCGGCCGGGCCCGCCGACCCCATCGTCGAACGTGACATCCACGCACTGGTCGGCAACCTCCGCGACCTGATGAGAGCCCCCTGATCGCCGCCACCACCCACCCGAGCCGGGCCCGGACGACTGGCCGCCAGGCCTGAGCCTGGGGCGGTCCGAGATCACGAGAGTTTGAAATCGCCCTTGACCCCGGCGCATTCGGTCAGGCATTCACGTTCAGGTGATTTCCCTTCCAGGCCCTCCTGAATGGGTGATCGACTTCGTACGATGCTTGCTCAGCACCGATGTCCACGTCGCCGAAGTGGGCTGCTGGTTCCATATTCAATTCAAGGGGAAACTATGACCTCGAAAAAGAGGAACGTTGTGCGCACGATGGCCGCGGCGCTTGCCGCAGCCGCCGCGTTCACCCTGGCCGGGCCGGCCGGAACCGCTTCCGCCATCGACCACGTGACCTGCGACCCGGACGCGGGTTTCCTGAAGATCTGGTCGCACGACGGCAGTGGGCACGACAGCGTGGACTGCTATGCGAATCGCGGGAAGACCGACTTCGGCGGGTGGTGGGTCGACCAGATCTCCACGGGGAACAACGACGTGAAGTACTACGACGCCAATGGCGACGTGGTGAAAATCCCCCGGTGGTCGAACATTAAGTATTCGAACGTGCCGAAGGTCGCTGCCATCGAAATCCTGTAGGGATTTCCTCCAGGGACGTTCCGCAGTCCCGGTCGCGCTCGCCTCACGCCGTCTCGAAGACCTCTTCCAGTTCCTGGAGGAGCTTGCGCCTGGGGCGGGCGCCCACCATCGACTTCACGGGTTCGCCGCCCCGGAACACCATCAGGGTCGGCGCCGCGAGAACGGCGTACCGGCTCGCGATGCCGGGGCTGGTGTCGATGTCCAGCTGGACGACCTCCATGCGGCCGGCCAGCTCGGTGGCGACGGCGCTGAGCACGGGGGCGAGTTGGCGGCACGGGCCGCACCAGTCGGCGGTGAACTCGACGAGCACCGGGCCGTCTGCCGCGAGGACCTCGGTGTCGAAGGTGGCGTCGGTGACCTCGGCCACGCCCTCTGCATGAATCATCTGTCATCCTCCCAGTTCACAACGCGGTTCCGGACCGCCGGGGAGCGCCGCCCCGGCCTCCAGCTCGGCCCTGGCGAGCTGAGCACCCACCTCGGCGCGGACCGTCCGGAGCTGTTCGATGAGCGAGTCGAGCTCGCCGAGCTTGCGCCGGTAGACGGCGAGCGAGGCGGGGCAGGCGTCACCGGCCGGGTGGCCGGCGCGCAGGCACTCGACGAACGGCCGGGTCTCCTCCAGCTCGAACCCGAAGTCCTGCAGGGTCCGGATCTGCTGGACCAGCCGCAGGTCGTCCTCGTCGTACGCGCGGTAGCCGTTGTCGGCCCGCCGGGCCGGCAGCAGTCCGCGGGACTCGTAGTAGCGCAGAGTCCGCGTGGTCGTCCCGGCCCGTTCGGCCAGCTCCCCGATTCGCATGTCCTCGACGGTAGACCTTGACGCCGACGTCAAGGCAAGCGCGAAGGGGCCGCCGCGGGGGTCCCCGCGACGGCCCCTTTCCGGTGCCCGTTTCCGGTGCCGGTGTGGTTACGCCTTCGCCACCGCGTGCTGCTCGTCGCCGTCGCGCGGCTCCGGGACGCCGTGCACGTCGGCGTCCTGGTTGAGCATCTGCTCGTTCCACGGGAGCGCGCCGGAGAGCACCTTGTCCACCCGCTCCTTGTCGATCTCCTTGGTCCAGGTGCCGACCAGGACGGTGGCGACCGCGTTGCCCGCGAAGTTCGTCATGGCGCGGGCCTCGCTCATGAAGCGGTCGATGCCGACGATCAGGCCGACGCCGTCGACCAGGCCGGGGCGGTGCGACTGGAGGCCGCCCGCGAGGGTGGCCAGGCCCGCGCCGGTGACTCCGGCCGCGCCCTTCGAGGCGACGATCATGAAGAGCAGCAGCGAGATCTGCTCACCGGCGCTCAGCGGGTCGCCCATCGCGTTGGCGATGAAGAGCGAGGACATCGTGAGGTAGATCGCGGTGCCGTCGAGGTTGAAGGAGTAGCCGGTCGGCACGGTGATCCCGACGACCGGGCGGCTGACCCCGAGGTGCTCCATCTTCGCGATGAGCCGCGGCAGGGCGGACTCGGAGGAGGAGGTGGAGAGGATCAGCAGGAACTCGCGGCCCAGGTACTTCAGCAGGGCGATCAGGTTGACCCCGGCGACCAGCCGCAGGATGGCACCGAGCACCACGAAGACGAAGATCGCGCAGGTGAGGTAGAAGCCGATCATGATGATCGCGAGGGACTTCAGCGCGTCCACGCCGGTCTCGCCGACCACCGCCGCCATCGCGCCGAACGCGCCGACCGGGGCCGCCCACATGATCATGGCGAGGATGCGGAAGACGAGGCGCTGGATGTGGCCGATGCCGCGCAGCACCGGCTCGCCGGCCGAGCCCATGGCCTGGAGCGCGAAGCCCGCGAGCAGGGCGACGAGCAGGGTCTGGAGCACTTCGCCCTCGGTGAAGGCGGAAACGATCGTGGTCGGGATGATGCCGAGCAGGAAGTCGGTGGTGGACTCGCTCGCCCCGGCCGCCTGCTTCTCACCGGCGGCGCGTACGGCTTCGGTGAGGTGGAGGCCCTGGCCGGGCTCCAGGAGGTTGCCGACGAGCAGACCGATGGCCAGCGCGACGGTCGACATCACCAGGAAGTAGCCGAGGGCGAGGCCGCCGACCGCGCCGACCTTGGCTGCCTTGCGCACCGAGCCGACGCCCAGCACGATCGTGCAGAAGATGATGGGCGAGATCATCATCTTGATCAGGTTCACGAAGCCGGTGCCGATCGGCTTGAGCTCGACGGCGAATCCCGGGGCCACGAAGCCCACCAGGATGCCGAGCGCCACCGCCGCGATCACGGCCAGATACAGATAGTGCGTGCGGTCCCGCTTGGCGGCTGCCACTCCCACGGGGGTTCTCCTCGGCTCGTCCGGATCACTCCCCCGTCCCTGGGGGGTGCAAGGGCTGTCCGGCGGATCCGGGCCGGAAAAACCCTTGGTGAATATCTCGCTCCCTGTGATGCCGGTCACCATTGCGTGCATTTCGTTCACGTGTTTTCGGCCAGGCAGACTGGTGCCATGCGTCTCCCCCGTCCCCGGACCCGCCCGCGCAGCCTGGCCGGTCAGCTCTTCGCCATGCAGGTGGTGCTGGTGGCGGCCGTGGTGGCGGGATGCGCGTTCTTCGCGTACGTATCCGGCAGCGCGCAGGCGAAGGAGACAGCGACCCGGCAGGTCAGGGCGGCCGCGCTGGCGATCGCCGACTCGCCGTCGGTACGGGAGGCGATCGGCACCCCGGACCCTTCGGCCGTGCTTCAGCCGTACGCGGAGAGGGTCCGCAGGGACACCGGGATCACCTTCGTCACGATCATGTCCCCGGAGCGGGTCCGCTGGACGCACCCGGACGCCGACCGGATCGGTGAGACGTTCCTCGGGCACACCGCTCGGGCGCTGCGCGGCGAGACGTTCACGGAGACGTACACCGGCACGCTCGGCCCCTCGATCCGGGTCGTCACCCCGGTCCGGGACGGCTCCCGGATCATCGGGCTGGTCAGTGCGGGCATCACGGTCGAGCGGGTCTCCTCGCAGGTGCGGGCGCAGCTCGGGGCGCTGGGCCTGGCGGCGGGCGGGGCGCTCGCGCTCGGCGGCATCGGCACGTATGTGATCAACGCCCGGCTGCGTCGGCACACGCACGGGATGAACGCCGCCGAGCTGAGCCGGATGCACGACTACCACCAGGCCACGCTGCACGCGGTGCGCGAGGGGCTGCTGATGCTCGACGGACGGCGCCGGATCGCGCTGATCAACGACGCGGGCCGGGAGCTGCTCGGTCTGGGACCGGGTGCGGTGGGGCGCAGGGTCGCCGAGCTGGAGCTGCCGGCGCCGCTGACCGGTGCGCTGCTCGCCTCCGAGGAGCGGGTCGACGAACTGCATCTGACGGCGGACCGGGTCATCGTGGTCAACACCCGTCCGGTGGTGGGCGGGGAGCGGCGCGGCACCGTCGTGACGCTGCGCGATCACACGGAACTCCAGGCGCTGTCCGGTGAGTTGGATTCCGAGCGGGGGTTCACCCAGGCGTTGCGCTCGCAGGCGCACGAAGCGGCGAACCGGCTGCACACCGTCGTCTCGCTGATCGAACTGGGCCGGGCCGAGGAGGCGGTGGGCTTCGCCACCGCCGAGCTGGAACTGGCCCAGGCCCTCACCGACCGGGTGGTGGGAGCGGTGGCCGAGCCGGTGCTGGCCGCGCTGCTGCTCGGCAAGGCGGCACAGGCGAACGAACGGGGGGTGGAGTTGGTGCTCGCGGACGACAGCCTGATCGACGACGGCGACCTGCCGACGACACTGTCGCACCGGGATCTGGTGACGATCCTCGGCAATCTGATCGACAACGCGGTGGACGCGGCGTCGGAGGCGGTGACCGGTGTGCCGGGCACCGGGTCCGTGCCCGCCCAGCGAGGACCGGGGAACGGGCGGGCCGCCCGCGCCCGGGTCACCGTCACCGCGCTGGCCGGGGAGGGCGAACTGCTGCTGCGGGTCGCCGACACCGGGGCCGGGATCGATCCGGCGGACGCCGCCGAGGTGTTCGAGCGGGGCTGGTCGACGCATGGAGCGGGCCGGGGCATCGGGCTCGCCCTCGTACAGCAGGCGGTGCACCGCAACGGCGGCACGGTCACCCTGGACGGCGGGGCGGACGGCGGTGCGCGGTTCACCGTGCGGCTGCCGCCGGCCTTCGCCGGGCCCACGGCGCACACCACGAAGGAGGCCACGGCGTGATCCGGGTACTGATCGTCGAGGACGATCCCGTAGCCGCCGACGCCCACCGGCTTTACGTGGGCCGCGTCCCCGGATTCACGGTGGCGGCCGTGGCGCATTCGCGGGCGGAGGCGGTGCGGGCGCTGGACCGTACCCCGGTCGATCTGCTGCTCCTGGATCTGTACCTGCCCGACGGGCACGGTCTGCAACTGCTGCGCTCGCTGCGCGCGGCCGGGCACTCGGCGGATGTCATCGCGGTGACGTCGGCGCGCGATCTGGCGGTGGTCCGGGAGGGGGTGTCGCTCGGGGTCGTCCAGTACGTGCTGAAGCCGTTCACCTTCGCCACCCTGCGCGACCGGCTGGTGCGCTACGCGGAGTTCAGGGCGGCGGCCGGTGAGGCGAGTGGCCAGGACGAGGTGGACCGGGCGATCGGCGTACTGCGCGCCCCGCAGCCGGCCCGGCTGCCGAAGGGGCTGAGCAGCCCGACGCTGGAGGCCGTCACCCGCGCCCTGCGGGCCGCCCCGGACGGGGTGACGGCGGCGGCGGCCGGGGAGGAGCTGGGCATCTCGCGGATCACCGCGCGCCGATATCTGGAGCATCTGGTGACGGTGGGGCGCGCGGTGCGCAGTCCGCAGTACGGCCAGATCGGGCGCCCGGAGCTGCACTACCGGTGGGTGACCCGCAACGGCTGACGGAGCGGCGGCACCCGGGCCCGCGTCCTCGCCGACTCGACGTGGACGCGGGCGCGGGCGCGGGCGCGGGCCCGGACGGCGGTGTTCGCCCGGCCGCTTCAGTGCTCCTTGAACAGCGACCGGGCGTGGCTCAGCCCGTACTTGGCGACATCGGTGCCCAGTTCGACCCCGGCCTCGTCCGCGAGTCGGGTGTGGATGCCCAGCCAGACCCGCGCGTCCATGTTCTCCAGCGTGAGCTGGTGCCATGCGGTGTAGCTACGGACGACGCCCGGTGCTGTGCCGCTGGTCAGGGTGAACGGGGCCGTGCGCGGTCCCACGAGGGCGGTGAGAACGGTTTCCGTCGCGCCCGCGTAGGTGTTGTGGCCACTGGGGTAGTCCGGGTGCGCCGGGGTGGTGTGCAACGGGGTCCATGACGGGTCGGCCGCCATGTCGCCGACGCCGGCCCGGATCGCGGTGACGGGGCGCCACAGCGGGTAGGTGTACTTGCTGTCGGAGGTGGCGATCTGGGTGTCCACCAATGTGGCGTGGGCCAGGGCGACGAGCTCGGCCTGCTTGGCCGGCGGCCGGTGGGACGTGGCGGCGAGCGCGACGCGAATCGGCTTGGTCCACAGGGCGAGCGACGAGTCGAACCAGAAGTTGGCCGTGTCGGTCTGCCGCGCGGTGCGCGCGGTGCTGTTCAGCTCGCCGAAGTCCCGGACCTCCTTCAGGTCGGTCCGGTACCGCTCGGACGTCGGAGCGGGCGGCGCGGGCAGCCGGAACTGGTCGGCGCTCTTCAGCAGGAAGGGCCGGGCGAACCTGCTGCCGTTCTGGATGGCGGGGGCGAACGCGGGCGGGGTGGGCTGCCAGACGCCCGGCGCGGCCGGCGGCACGGTGAAGGGGGCGTTCACGGAGGCCGCGTCGAGGCCGTCGCCCTCGCGGTCGTGCAGGACCTCCAGCGCCTGGCGTTCGCCCGCCGCGACGCCCAGGGTCTCGGCCGGGCCGTCGGGAGTCCGGTCCAGGGTCTCCCGCAGGGCGGCATCCAGCTCCGGGGCACGGGTGGGCGCCAGCTCGACCAGGGCGCGGTGCACCGCGGCGGCCAGCGCCGCGTCCTGGTAGTCCCGGCGGTCGACCCCGGACGGCACATGCTGCAGGGCCCGCGCCGCCGCGATCCAGCTGATCGCCCAGGTGCGGTTGTTGGTCACCGGAGGCAGCGCCGATCCGGCCGTCGCGATCGTGTCGGCCGTGGTGTCGTACCAGGCGAGCGCCACGGAGGTGCGGTCGTGCCCGGACGCAGGGGCGGCGACGCCCGGCGCCGCGCCGGAGGCGACCAGCAGTGCCGTGGAGGCCGCCAGGGCCGCACGGGTCTTCGAAATTTTCACGGGAGCAGCTCCTGATGGTGGGATGGGGCCGGATGCCGGCAGCAGCGTTCCTCCTGACCCGGTGGTGTTCAGGCGGGGTCGGCGTCGATGTGGAAGGGGACGGTGACGATGTTGGAGGCGACGCCCATCCGGTCCAGGTCCTTGGCGCCGATCTTCCCGTCGCCGTCGAGATCCTTCACGACGGCGGGTGCGTCGTTGTAGATGCCGTCGTGGTCGAGGTCGTCGACGACCGCCACGGTCAGGGTGGTGTCGACGTTCTGCCCCACGATCGGGGCGCCGACGATCCAGGTGTCCCACAGCTCGGTCGTGTGCGGGGTGCGGTCGGTGACGCCGGAGAGGTTGAACAGATTGGCCAGGTTGGTACCCGGCCCGGAGAAGCCGGGGAGGGTGCTGTTGGTGGTGGAGTCCAGCACGACCAGTCCAGGGATCTTTTCGTCCCGGCCGGTGGAGAACGTACCGGGGAAGGGGGCGGTGTCGTTGTGCGCGGCAGGGCCGGTGAGCTGGAGCCCGTTGTAGCCGGTCTGGGCCAGGGTCTTGCCCCGGAAGGAGAGCTTCAGGTCCACGATCCAGCCCTTGCCCTCCACGCCCGCGTTGTCCCCGCGCTCGGGCGCGACGACCTTCACCTTGACCGGGTGCTTCGCGGCGGACGGCCTGTCCAGGCTCGACGCGTTCGCGCTGGACAGTCCGAAGGCCGTGGCGCCGAGGCCGAGGATCACGGCCGCACTCGCGCCGAGGGTCCAGCCGAGCTTGTTCTTCCTCATGACTTGTCCTCCTGGGTGTCTGGGGCTTGCGGCCAGGTGTACGACCGCCTGTGGCACCCGGTTCAATCCGCGGGTGAACTCGTACCCCCCGCTCGTCGTACACGTAGCTGCGAGGCGCACGATCAGTGCCTCAGGACACCAGAAGCCGCAGGTCGCAGCCGTCCTCCAGGACGGCGCAGCCGATGCGGTCAGGTATGGAAGTGAGTCGGATGGACCGGATCCGGTTCCGCGCCGCCCCGGGGCGCGGACTGTCAGCCGCCCGCGGTTCGGGCCCGGCGCTGCTCCGAGCGACCCCAGCCCGCGAGACGAGGACATCGAGCGTGACGCCGGACGAGCAGTTGATGACTGCGTTGTACACCGAGCACCACGATGTGCTGCTCTCCTTCGTGCGCAGGTACGTGCGCAGCCCTGAGCAGGCGGAGGACATGGTGCAGGAGACTCTGTTGCGGGCATGGCGCAGCATCGACAGGATCGAACCGAGCCAGGCCACCCTCCGTTCCTATCTCTTCACGATCGCCCGCAACGTGCTCACCGACAGCTGGCGTGCCGAGCAGCGGCGTCCGGAACCGCTCTACGACGACGAGGCGCTCGCGGCCGTACCTTCTGCCGATGACGTGGAGGCGGCGCTGGAGGGCCACGTGATCACCGCGGCGCTGGAACGCTTGTCCGGCGAGCACCGTGATGTGATCCAGGCTCTGTACTTCGAGGGGCTGACCGTTGCCGAGTCCGCGTCACGACTCACGATCCCGGAGGGAACGGTCAAGTCCCGCGCCTACTACGCCGTACGCAACCTGCGCGCAGCCTTTGAAGAAATGGGAGTTCTGCGGTGAGCACCGACCACGATGACGTGCGCATGCTGATCGGCGCATATGTGCTGGGCGGTCTCGGCGAGACCGACCGCCGCGTCCTGGAGTCCCACCTGCCCATGTGCCAGGAGTGCCGTGACGAGCTCGCGAGCTCGGCCCCGCTGGCCGGACTGCTCCGCCGCGCCCCGGCCATGCCCGCGCCCCGCCCCCCGGACGCGCGCGAGACCGGCACCGATGCGGCGCCGCCTGCTTCGCCGGCCGGGCTCGGCCGCCTGCTGGAGCAGGTCCGCACCGCCGATGCCGTACGCAGGCGCCGGGCCCGTCGGCAGTGGCTGGCACTGGCCGCGGCCCTGATCGTGGTCGCCGGGCTCGGAGTGGGGTCGATGCTGCAGTTCCGGCATCCGGCCGGCCCGGACGGCCCGGCCACCGCCTTCACCTCGGCCGCCGGGTACTCCGTGTCCGGCCGTGCCACGCTCACGGACAAGCCCTGGGGCACCGCGGTGAGCGTCACCCTGGCCGACCTGCCCGCAGGAGCACCAGGACCCTTCGTCCTCCAGGTCTCCTCGGTGGACGGCCGCAAGGAGCAGGCGGCCACCTGGGCGATCACTCCCAACGGCAGCGCCGCCGTGACGGGGGCGAGTGCCGTGCGCCTTCCCGACATCCGGTCCATCTCCGTGATGGACCACGAGGGACGCCTGGTCGCCACGGCCCGACCGCTCTGACCGGCCTCGACCGCCATCCCGCGGGCCGCTCCGCCGACGGCCCGCGGGACGGTCCCGCCTGCCCCGGCGCGGGGGCGGCACGGGAAGCCGGTCGCGCGTCTAGGACGTTCCTACGATCCGTGGATATCGGTGGAACACACCGTAGTCATTCCATGCCTTGACTCCTACCGTGGGGCCGTGCACCCGTCCCCGCCGTTCAACGCCCCCGCCGCCCGCCGACTGCGCGAGGCCCTGGGGATGCTTCCCGGCCATGTCGCCTACGGGCTCGGGGCCCAGTACGGGCTCCGGGTCAGCACCGAGACGGTGGTCGCCTGGGAGCGCGGGCTCGCCTCGCCGAACGAGTACGAACTCACGGCGCTGGCCGGGGTGTTGTGGTGCTCGCCGGGCGAACTGCTCACCGCCGCGCGCACCCTGCGGGAGCACCGGGTGGCCAAGGAGCTGGCGGTGGAGGAGCTGGCGCGGCTGCTGGGGCTGTCCACCTCCGCGTATCTGCGGATGGAGGATTCGGGGCGCTGGCGCGGCAACGAACGCCAGTCCGCGGTGCTCGCCGAGGTGCTGGGGCTGACGCCCGCCGGGTTCGTGACGGTGTCCGGGCGGGACGAGGAGCTGGCGGATCTGCTGCGGGGCGCGGTGACCACGCGCTGGCAGGCCCATCTGCGGCCGGTGGCCAAGCTGGTGCCGCTGGAGCGCGGGTTCCTCCAGGACGTGCTGGAGCAACTGCACACCGACTACCAGGCGCTGATGGTGTCGACGCTGAGCTGGAGCAGCACGGGTGCGGAGCGGGCCGGGGCCACGGGCGACTCGGGGCGGGTGTTCCTGGCGGAGATCCTGGAACGGTTCTGGCGGGCGGCGGGGGTGCCGGGGCCGGACGGCCACTGAGCCGCCCCGCCCCTTCCCTCGTACGCGCTCAGCCGCCGGCCGTCTCCGTGACCACCGGGTCGAAGGAGAACAAGCTGCCCCGGTCCGCTCCGTCGCAGCTCGCCTGCACCAGCTTGGCGCCGCGTTCCTTGCTGTTCCCCTCGGCACCGACGCACAGGCGGGTGTGGGCGGGACGGATGCGGTACCCCTCGACGGGACGGCCGACGGGCTCGATCAGGAACTCCTCCGCATCGCCACGCTTGCCGCACCCCTGGTCCTGCAACCCGGCTCCGGCATCCCGCATCCCGTCCCAGATTCCGGTGCAGCCCAGGTCGTATTCCGGGTGATCGGTCACGATCCGCCAGGCGTCGCCGTCCAGCGGCTTGAGGGAGAAACTCGGGATCGTCTCCTGCTCGCACGGCACCTGGTACAGCCGCCCGCTGTCGCTGCCCCGCTTCTCGGAGAGGCAGAACCCGGAGTGCACGGACCGTATCTGCACCGTCCGCCCGGCCACGGGCCCGCTCACGGGGGCGGCTTCCTTCCCGTCGTCGCGTACGAGGAGGGTGACGGTCACCGCGGCGGCGGCGAGCACGACGAGCCCGACGGCGGCCGCCAGAACCTTCCTGGACCGGGGCCGCCGGGCCGGGGCCGGTTCGGGGAACGGGACGGTGGGCGGCTCGGACGAGTGCCCGGCGGTGGCTTCCGGTGCCGCCCCGGACTCCTCCCCCGTCCCGGCCCGCTCCCCGTGCACGGCGAGTTCCTTGCGTACGGCGAGCCACTCCGCCACCTCCGCGGGCCCGCAGCCGCAGGCCCGTACGAAGGCGGCGAGGAGCTCCTCGCGCGGGACCGATGTGCGCCCCAGCATGTTGGCGATCGTGGAGCGCGGCAGCACGTCCCCGACCGCGTCGGCCCGCTGGGCCAGTTCGCGGTACGTCAGACCCGACGCCTCCTTGAGCACCCCCAACAGGGCTATGAACTCGGGCGCGTTGCGCGCCCCACGAGGATCCGGAGCTCTGCCCTCGACGACCATCTGCTGTGCCTCTCCCCTGGATTCCACGCCCGGACAAGGTTGGGACATGTCCCGGACAGGGACAAGCCTTGTTGATCCGGTCCGTCGGCTCAAGAGTTGTTTCCGGCACCGCGGCCCGTCCGGATCCGACCATCCGGAACGGCCCCGGACGCCGGGGGAACGGCGAGCGGCCCTGACCGTCCACGGGGGGACAGTCAGGGCCGCAGGGTCGTCCGAGCGGGGCCGCGGTCGTGCGGCCGGGGCCGAAGCGGGTCAGAAGACCGACTCGGCCTCGTCCATCCGGTCCTTGGGCACCGTCTTGAGCTGTGTGATCGCGTCGGCAAGCGGAACCATCTCGATCTCGGTACCGCGCAGTGCCGTCATCCGGCCGAAGTCGCCCCGGTGCGCCGCCTCCACCGCATGCCAGCCGAAGCGGGTGGCGAGCACCCGGTCGTACGCGGTCGGCGTGCCGCCCCGCTGCACATGGCCGAGAATGACCGGCCGGGCCTCCTTGCCGAGCCGGGTCTCCAGCTCGATGGCCAGCCGGTTGCCGATGCCCTGGAAGCGCTCGTGGCCGAACTGGTCGATCTCGCCCTTGGCGTACGGCATGGAGCCCTCCGCCGGGTGCGCGCCCTCGGCCACGCAGATGACCGCGAACTTCTTGCCGCGCGCGAAGCGTTCCTCGATCATCTTCACCAGGTCCTCGACCTGGAAGCGGCGCTCGGGGAGGCAGATGCCGTGCGCGCCGCCGGCCATTCCGGACTCCAGCGCGATCCAGCCCGCGTGCCGGCCCATCACCTCGACGACCATGACCCGCTGGTGCGATTCGGCCGTGGTCTTGAGACGGTCTATGGCGTCGGTGGCGACGCCCACGGCCGTGTCGAAGCCGAAGGTCCGGTCCGTGGCGGAGATGTCGTTGTCGATGGTCTTGGGGACGCCGACGACGGGCATGCCCGCGTCCGACAGCATCCGGGCGGCGGTGAGGGTGCCCTCGCCGCCGATCGGGATGAGGGCGTCCATGCCGTAACGGCGGCTCAGCTCGGCACAGTTCTCGGCGGCCTCGCGCAGCCGGTCGCGCTCCAGCCGGGCCGAGCCGAGGATGGTGCCGCCCCGGGCGAGGATGCCGCTGACCGCGTTGAGGTCGAGGGGGCGGAAGTGTCCGTCGAGGAGGCCCTTGAACCCGTCCTCGAAGCCGATGACTTCATCGCCGTGGCCCACCACGGCGCGGTGCACGACCGACCGGATCACTGCGTTCAGACCTGGGCAGTCGCCGCCTGCGGTGAGAATTCCGATGCGCATCGTGCCTTGTCTCCTGCTCGCTAGTGCCGTGCATTTCGGGGGACGTCCACTGAATCCCCCGTACCGTGAGCCACGACGATTGTCCCACGCCTGGTCTGGACCTCGCGTTCGCCGTCCTCCGGGACGGCTCCGCGGCCCCCGCGCGGGACGCTTCGCCCGGCGGGCGACGCCTCGGTTCCCGCGGGTATCGTCAACATGGCAATACCATCCCAAACCGCAATTGGACGGGAGAACACGCGTGACGCGCAGCGTGTACGTGACCGGGATCGACCGGGGAGACGGCCGGCAGGTCGTCGATCTGGGAGTCATGGAGCTCCTGACGCGTCAGGTGGACCGGGTCGGGGTGTTCCGGCCACTGGTCCACGACGGACCCGATCGTCTGTTCGAGCTGCTCCGGGCCCGCTACCGGCTCTCCCAGGACCCCGCATCGGCCTACGGTCTCGACTACCACGAGGCGTCCGCGCTCCAGGCGGAACAGGGCACGGACGAGCTGGTCTCCCGGCTGGTCGACCGGTTCCACCAGGTGGCCCGGAAGTACGAGGTGGTGCTGGTGCTCGGCACCGACTTCGCCGCCACCCAGCTCCCCGACGAGCTGGCCCTCAACGCCCGCCTGGCCAATGAGTTCGGCGCCTCGGTGATCGCGGTGGTCGGCGGGAAGGGGCAGACCGCGGAGTCGGTGCGGGCCGAGACCCGCAACGCCTACCGCGCGTACGCCGGACTGGGCTGCGACGTGGTCGCGATGATCGTGAACCGGGTGGCGGCCGAGGACCGCGACGCCATCGCGGAGCGGCTGACGGCCACGCTGCCCGTCCCCTGTTCGGTCCTGCCCGACGACGCGGCGCTCTCCGCGCCGACCGTCGCCCAGATCACCGCGGCGCTCGGCGGCACGGTCCTGCTCGGCGACGACTCCGGGCTGGCGAGGGACGCGCTGGACTTCGTCTTCGGCGGCGCGATGCTGCCGAACATGCTGAACGCGCTGACGCCGGGCTGCCTGGTGGTCACGCCCGGGGACCGGGCGGACCTGGTGGTCGGCTCGCTGGCCGCGCACAGCGCCGGGACGCCGCCCATCGCGGGGGTGCTGCTGACCCTGGACGAGCGCCCCGGCGAGGAGATACTCAGGCTGGCCGCGCGACTCGCACCGGGCACCCCGGTCGTGTCGGTGGCCGGCGGATCCTTCCCCACCGCGGCCCGGCTCTTCGCCCTGGAGGGCAAGCTGAACGCCGCGACGCCCCGCAAGGCGGAGACCGCGCTCGGCCTCTTCGAGCGCCATGTGGACACCGGCGCCCTGCTGGAGCGGATCTCGGTGGCCCGCAGCGGCCGCGTCACCCCCATGATGTTCGAGCACGAGCTGCTGGAGCAGGCCCGCGCCGACCGGCGCCGGGTCGTGCTGCCGGAGGGCACCGAGGAGCGGGTGCTGCGCGCCGCCGACGTACTGATGCGCCGCGACGTCTGCGACCTCACCCTGCTCGGCGACCCCGACGTCATCCGCAAGAAGGCCGCCGACCTCGGCATCGACCTCGCCGGCACGCAGCTCATCGACCCGCAGACCGCCGAGCTGCGCCAGACCTTCGCCGAGCGGTACGCCCAGCTGCGGGCCCACCGCGGGGTCACGGTGGAGCTGGCGTACGACGTCGTCGCGGACGTCAACTACTTCGGCACCCTGATGGTCCAGGAGGGGCTCGCGGACGGCATGGTCTCCGGGGCGGTGCACTCCACCGCGGCGACCATCCGTCCCGCCTTCGAGATCATCAAGACCAAGGCAGCCGAGCGAAGCTCGTCGGGCAGGGCGGTGGCGGGCGACGGGAGGGCAAAGCCGGACGCCTCGATCGTCTCCTCCGTCTTCTTCATGTGCCTCGCCGACAAGGTGCTGGTGTACGGCGACTGCGCGGTCAATCCGGACCCGGACGCGGAGCAGCTCGCCGACATCGCGGTGCAGTCGGCGGCCACAGCCGCCCGGTTCGGCGTGGAGCCGCGGATCGCGATGCTGTCGTACTCGACGGGGACCTCGGGATCGGGCGCCGATGTCGACAAGGTGCGCGCGGCGACGGACCGGGTCCGCGCGAGCAGGCCGGACCTGAGGATCGAGGGCCCGATCCAGTACGACGCCGCGGTGGAGCCGAGCGTCGCCGCGACGAAGCTGCCCGGCTCCGAGGTGGCGGGCCAGGCGACGGTGCTGATCTTCCCGGACCTGAACACCGGCAACAACACCTACAAGGCCGTGCAGCGCTCGGCGGGCGCGGTGGCCGTCGGACCGGTGCTCCAGGGGTTGCGGAAGCCCGTCAACGACCTGTCCCGGGGCGCGCTCGTCCAGGACATCGTCAATACCGTGGCCATCACGGCGATCCAGGCTCAGGGCAAGGAGTGAACGGATGACCACCCCGACCACAGCGGGTTCCACCACGGCGGGCGCGTACCGCGTGCTGGTCCTCAACTCCGGCTCCTCGTCGGTGAAGTACCAGCTGCTGGACATGAGCGACCGCACCCGGCTCGCGGTGGGGCTGGTCGAGCGGATCGGCGAGGAGACCTCCCGGCTGGTGCACACCCCGCTGACGGGCGGCGGCGCCGAGCGGCGTGAGCGCACCGGCCCGATCGCCGACCACGAGGCGGCGCTGAAGGCGGCGGCGGAGGAACTGGCGGCCGACGGGCTCGGCCTGGACTCCCCGCAGCTGGCGGCGATCGGCCACCGGGTGGTGCACGGCGGGCTGCGGTTCACCGAGCCCGTGGTGATCGACGACGAGGTGCTGGCGGAGATCGAGCGCCTGGTCCCGGTGGCCCCGCTGCACAATCCGGCGAACATCACCGGCATCCGTACCGCCATGGCCCTGCGGCCGGACCTTCCGCAGGTGGCGGTCTTCGACACGGCCTTCCACACGACGATGCCGGAGTACGCGGCGCGGTACGCGATCGACACCGAGACCGCCGACGCGCACCGCATCCGGCGCTACGGATTCCACGGCACCTCGCACGCGTACGTCTCCCGCAGGACCGCCGAACTGCTGGGACGCACCCCCGAGGAGGTCAATGTCATCGTGCTGCACCTGGGCAACGGCGCCTCGGCGTCGGCGGTGGCCGGTGGCCGGTGCGTGGAGACCTCGATGGGGCTCACGCCCCTGGAGGGGCTGGTGATGGGCACCCGCTCCGGGGACATCGATCCGGCCGTCACCTTCCATCTGATGCGCGTCGCGGGGATGTCGGCGGACGAGGTCGACGCACTGCTCAACAAGAAGAGCGGTCTGGTCGGCCTCTGCGGCGACAACGACATGCGGGAGATCCGGCGCCGGATCGACGAGGGCGACGAGCGTGCGGCGCTGGCCTTCGACATCTACGTGCACCGGCTGAAGAAGTACATCGGCGCCTATTCGGCGGTCCTCGGCCGGGTGGATGCCGTGGCATTCACGGCGGGGGTCGGGGAGAACTCGGCACCGGTGCGGGAGGCTGCCGTCGCCGGTCTCGAAGAGCTCGGCCTGGCGGTGGACGCGGATCTGAACGCCGTACGGTCCGACGAGCCCCGGCTGATCTCGCCGGACTCCGCACGGGTCGCGGTCGCCGTGGTGCCGACGGACGAGGAACTGGAGATAGCCGTACAGACCTTCGCGCTCGTCGGACAGGCCCACGGCATGGCCGGCGGGGCCGCCCGCGACGCCGTCGGCCAGGCCCGCGACGCAGTCGGACAAGCCCACAACTGAGCACCCCCGCGCCCCTTTGTACCTTCCACCAGACGGAATATTCCGTAGCGAAACAAACCGATAGGATCCGCCTCATGCGCCGTTCCAAAATCGTCTGCACACTCGGTCCCGCCGTCGACTCGCACGAGCAGCTCGTCGCTCTGATCGAGGCCGGCATGAGTGTGGCCCGCTTCAACTTCAGTCACGGCAGCCACGAGGAGCACCAGGGTCGTTACGACCGGGTCCGCAGGGCCGCCGCCGAGACCGGGCGGGCGATCGGTGTGCTCGCCGACCTCCAGGGCCCGAAGATCCGCCTGGCGAAGTTCGCCGAGGGCCCCGTCGAGCTGGTCCGCGGGGACGAGTTCACCATCACCGCCGAGGACGTCCCCGGCGACAAGTCGATCTGCGGCACGACCTACAAGGGCCTGCCGGGCGACGTCGCCAAGGGCGACCCGATCCTGATCAACGACGGCAACGTCGAGCTGAAGGTAGTCGCGGTCGAGGGCCCCCGGGTGAAGACCATCGTCATCGAGGGCGGTGTCATCTCCGACCACAAGGGCATCAACCTGCCCGGTGCGGCGGTCAACGTCCCGGCCCTGTCCGAGAAGGACATCGACGACCTGCGGTTCGCCCTGCGGATGGGCTGCGACCTGGTGGCGCTGTCCTTCGTGCGGGACGCCGACGACGTCAAGGACGTCCACCGGGTGATGGACGAGGAGGGCCGCCGGGTCCCCGTCATCGCCAAGGTCGAGAAGCCGCAGGCCGTCGAGCACATGGAGGGCGTCGTCATGGCGTTCGACGGTGTGATGGTCGCCCGCGGTGACCTGGCCGTCGAGTATCCCCTGGAGAAGGTCCCGATGGTGCAGAAGCGCCTGGTGGAGCTCTGCCGGCGGAACGCCAAGCCGGTGATCGTCGCGACCCAGATGATGGAGTCGATGATCACCAACTCGCGGCCGACCCGCGCCGAGGCGTCCGACGTCGCCAACGCGATCCTGGACGGCGCGGACGCGGTCATGCTGTCGGCCGAGTCCAGCGTGGGCGCGTACCCGATCGAGACGGTCAAGACGATGTCGAAGATCGTCGTGGCCGCCGAGGAGGAGCTGCTCTCCAAGGGCCTGCAGCCGCTGGTCCCGGGCAAGAAGCCCCGCACCCAGGGTGGTTCGGTGGCCCGTGCGGCCTGCGAGATCGCGGACTTCCTGAACGGCCGGGCGCTGGTCGCCTTCACCAAGTCCGGTGACACGGCCCGCCGGCTCTCCCGCTACCGCGCGGCGCAGCCGATCCTTGCCTTCACCACGGACGAGTCCACCCGCAACCAGCTCGCGCTGAGCTGGGGCGTCGAGGCCCACGTCGTGCCGCACGTGGACAACACGGACGCGATGGTCGACCTGGTCGACGGCGAGCTGCTGAAGCTGGGCCGCTACAACGAGGGCGACACCATGGTCATCACGGCCGGTTCGCCCCCCGGCATCCCGGGCACGACCAACATGGTCCGGGTGCACCACGTCGGCGGCGGCAGCCGCGACTGACGTACCCGTCACGCCTGGACGAACGACCGTGGGCCGCACTCCTGACGAGTGCGGCCCACGGCCCTTTGCGGCTCCCGGACGGGACGGTGCCGGCTAGCTGTTGGCGCCGGTGAAGTAGTTGTGCAGCCCGGGAATCCTGAGCGAGCCGCCGAACTGGCCGGCCTGGGTGACCTTGACCTTGGTGAAGAAGGCGAAGGGCACGTTCAGCGGAGGCGGTGTCTCCGGGCTGAACGTCACCGGGATGAGGCCGAAGAGGTTGCCCTTCAGCTCCTCCGTGTACATCGTCACCGTGCCGTGGCGGATGGTGGACTTGGAGCCCTTCCGCGCCTCGACATGGGCCGTCGTTCCGGCCGGACCGACGGTCTTCTGGTGAAGGTTGTCGATGTCGATGGAGCTGGCGGTGAACTTCAGCACCTTCTTGACCTTGCCGCCGTACGTCTTCACCTCGACGATGCCCTTGTAGTCGAGCCCGCTGAGGGTGAGCATCGAGCTCTCCAGGATCCACGGGTCGTCCGGGAGCAGCGGGACGCCGGTCTCCAGATCGGCCGCGGCCAGTGCCTCGGGGTCGGCGGTGGGACACGGGAAGCGCTCCTTGGCGCCGTCCGGGATGTCCTCGTCCTTCTTGGCGTCGAGCCCCTTGACGTCCTCGTCGAGCTCCTCGACCGACTTGCCTGCCTTGTCGGCGGCCTCGCGGATGGCGGCGGCGGTCTTGTCGGCCGTCTCCCTCGCGGCGTCGGCGGCCTTCTCGACGGGCTTCTCCGTGGGCTTCTCCACGGTGTCGGTCGCCGAGGGCTTCGGGGACGCGGTGCTCGCACTCGGGGACGGGCTCGCCGTCTCCTTGTCCGGTCCGTCGAAGAGGTCCCTGAGCGCGTCGCCGACGCCCAGCGGGTCGAGCGGGTTCGTCGACTTCGTGGGGGTGGGCGAGGCGCTCGGCGTGGCGGCCGGTGCGTCGGCCCGGGTCCCGGCTTCGGCTGCCTTCGCCTTCGGCTGGGCCTCGTCGCTCGCGGACGGGGTCGTCGAAGGCTTCGGGGTCGCCGAACCGCCCTTGTCACCGGAGTCGGTGGCGGAGGGGGACGGGGTCGGCGACTTCGACGCGGACGGCGAGGGCTCCTCGCTCGGCTCGTCGGAGCGGGTCACGCAGGGACCGGGCGCGAACGGGATGTCGGAGCTGTCGTCGGCCAGCGCGAGCTTGGGGGTGAGCCCCATGCCCACGAAGACGGCCGTCGGCATCGCGGCGAGCGCGAACGCCTTGCCCGCGGGTATGTGCAGCTTCGTCAGCAAGGACTTCCTGGGGGCCGCGTGGCGCGGTCCGCCTCTCGTACCGGACTCCTCCCCGGTCGAGTTCAGCTGCCTCTCGTCACCCCGCACGGTGCCTCCCGCCGTCGACCTCAACTGTCGTGTCGTACTGCTCCGGCTGCTGCTGGGGCACCGCTGCCGTGCTGTGGAACTCGGGTCCCGACTCCTGCGTGCCGGGGACGGCCCCGGACTTCTCCCCCGCCATGCCGGCCGGCCTGGCGTCCGGCGTCGGCTCACCCGGGGCCCAGGAGATGGAGAGCGCCCCACCCAGCAGGGCGAACAGGAAGCCGACCAGGAAGCCGCCGATGTTGGCGACCGGTATCGAGATCAGCGCCAGGAGGATCGCGGCGACTCCGGCGAACACCCTCACGATGTGGTGGAACCACATGGTGAGACCCAGCGTGATGAGCAGGATCCCGATGATCAGGGAACCGGCACCGGCAGTGGTGGACATCGCCAGTGTGACGTTGCCGAGGTGCATATTGGCGTACGGAAAGTACGCGATGGGTAGACCACCCACGATGGTGAACAGGCCCGCCCAGAACGGCCGGTTACCCCGCCAGGTGCGGAATCTCCGCCAGAAGACGCGGAGGTAGTGCTCGTTCTGCCCTGTGGACTCGGGGCTCATGGAAAACAGCTCCCTGGAACCGGTACTGCTGTGAGAAGAGAATGGGTGGGCGGCCGGAGTCCCCCAGGGAGCGCTCCGGCCACCCGGCGGGTGCTAGTAGCACTCCTTGGTGCCACTGTGCAGCCGCAGGCTCAGGTTGCTGAGCTTGAAGGTGCCGGCAGTGGTCGCCCATGCCGTCTGCTTGACGTCGGTCAGCGTCACCGTCTCGGCGCGCTGCGCGAAGCCGTTCGGGTTGACGGCCTTCTCGGTACCGGCCTGGATGCCGGGCTTGCCCATGTCACCGGCGGCGACACCGATGTCGATGTTCTCGAAGTACGCGTCGGCGTCGAGCTCGGCGACATCGAGGTACAGGTTGGTCGCCTCGACCGGCTTCTTCGGGTTGGTGCCCGCCTTCAGCTGCAGCGTGACGGTGCCCAGACCGAACGGCAGGTTCGGCGTGACCACCGACTGGCACATGTTGGTGATCGTGGCATCGCTGAAGCCGGACACGGCAACGGCGTGAGCCCCGTTCTTGCCCTCGGGGTTCATACCCGTGGCGACGGAGCCGTACTGGACGAAGTCATGGCCGACGAGCTTGTCGGTGCTCACCTTGAAGCTCTGGCCGGACACGCTGAAGGACGCCGCGAGGGCACCCTGCGCCAGACCGACACCCACCGCCGCGGTCGCGACGACGCTCGGCACCATGACCAGAGCGAAACGCTTCCATCTGGTGCCGCCACGAACCTGGGAACTCATAATTTTCCTCCTTCTCGGACGTACATCTCCGGTCCGGGCCTGGGCCCGTCCTGGGATGGGAGAAGTGCTACGTCCTCGGCAAGGAGAGCGCCTGCGGACGGAGGCATGAACCGCGTCCGAATCACCGGCGATCACCCCCGAGCGACAACCACTGGCCACGCATTCGCGCAACCCGTATCGGACAGGCCCTGCCGGACGACAGGAACCCCCCTGTCCGGAGCCCGCGTCACTGCCGCCGGCCCACTCGGTGGGGACCCAACAGGGCCGCCGCACCGACTGGCAGCCGGGCTGGCGTTATTGGACCGAGCGTGGCCGATCGTGGTGCATTCCCGCCCGTGACACAAGGGGGTTCGTTACTCGCTAGTAACGGCCCGATAACCGATGCGCGACCGGCTGGTACCGCCCGGCCACACAGGGTGGCTTCGGGGTGAGGGACGAAAGGGGGATCGCTGCGCCAATACGGACAGATCCCGGTGCTTGATTTACTCCGAGTAACAGGCCCTTGCTTTATCAAGATTTGGTAAAGCAAGGCCGTCTCTTATCGCCCGATCGCGAAAACGGCCGCGGTCCCCGGCGGGGTACCGCGGCCGCTTGTCACATCAGAACAAGACCCGCGCCAGCGCCGTACGCGCGGCACCGACCCGCGGATCGTCGGGGCCGATCACCTCGAACAGCTCCAGCAGCCGCAGCCGCGCGGTGTCCCGGTCGTCGCCGAAGTTGCGCCGCACCGTCTCGACGAGCCGGCCGAAGGCGTCCTCGACGTGACCACCGACCAGATCCAGGTCGGCGGCGGCGAGCTGCGCCGCGACATCGGCCGGCTTCGCGGCGGCCTCCTCGCGGACCTGCTGGGCGTCCATGTCCTTGACCCGGGAGAGGAGTTCGGCCTGGGCGAGGCCGAGCTTGGCCTCGGTGTTGGCCGGGTCGTCGGACAGGACGTTCTTGTACGCCTGGACGGCACCGGCGAAGTCGTCGGCGTCCAGGGCCTGTACGGCCGCTTCGAGCAGGGCGTCGTACGGCCCCGCGGGCGCCTCGGCCGGAGCCTGGTCGGCAGCCCCGTCAGCGGCGTCCTGGTCGACCACGATCCCGGTGAGCCCGAACCGCTCCTCGCCGACCTGGATCAGCTGGTCCAGCGTCTGCCGGATCTGGGCCTCGGGGGCCGCGCCCTGGAAGAGCGGGAGGGCCTGCCCGGCGACGACGGCGAAGACCGCCGGGATGCCCTGGATACCGAACTGCTGCATCAGCATCTGGTTGGCGTCGACATCGACCTTGGCCAGCACGAAGCGGCCGTTGTACTCACGGGCCAGGCGCTCCAGGAGCGGGCCCAGCTGCTTGCACGGCTCGCACCACTCGGCCCAGAAGTCGATGACGACCGGGACCTCGGCGGAACGCTGCAGGACATCGTTCTCGAAGCCCGCCTCATCGACATCGATCACCAGGGCGGACGGCGGTACCGCGCCGCCACCACCCTGCCGGGAGGCCTCCGCACGGGCCTGCTCCGCCTTCACCTTGGCCTCGCCGGCCGCCTTCACAGCGGCGAGGTCGACGACGCCGCTCATGGACATGTTCCTAGGCTGCATACGTACATCCTCCCCCCTCGGTGCACCGATCCGGAAAGCGATACGGGAACCGCGCCCGTCCGCAGCCCCGGCCGGTGTGCGGGGCGTACGGGCGGACACGGTTCGAGGCCGTGATTTCGCAGACACGGCCGAGGGCCCCTGAAAGACCCGGTTCGGCGCCGGGTCCCCACCCGGTGCCTGTGGCTGTCATTCGGTTGCGGCGTCACGACGGCATGATCGTCGTCCTTACGCTACGACCCGTAGCGTAACTGCCGGCCACCCCTCGCGCACAGGTGCTATCGGTGATCTGTCTCACGGCGACCGGGACCGGCCGGTTCTACTTACTGACCGGTATGGTCACGGCATGCTGAGCCGCAGCCACCCCAAACCCCTTCGAGCGGGACGTCCGCGCAGTGCCGCGGCAGATGAAGCGATCCTGGAGGCGACCAGGGCCTCGCTGGTCGACCTCGGCTGGTCGAAGCTGACCATGAGCGATGTGGCGACGCGGGCCGGGGTGGCCAAGACGACCCTGTACCGGCGGTGGGCGGGCAAGAACGAGCTGGTCGTGGACGCCGTCGCGGTCCTCTTCGACGAGCTGGAACTGCCCGATCTGGGCAGCCTGTCGGCCGATGTGCAGGCGGTGGTGCTGCAGTTCGCCGCGCTGCTGGAGCGGCCGGAGACCCAGACCGCGCTGATGGCGGTGGTCGCGGAGTCGACGCGCGACGAGGCGCTGCGGAACCGGATCCGCGACTCGATCGTGGACCGGCAGAAGCGGCTGGTGCTCCAGGGCCGCCGACGGGCTCAGGAGCGCGGGGAGTTGCCCGTCGAGCAGGACGAGGACACGGCGGCGGCGACCGCGGATCTGATCTTCGATGTGATCGCCGGTGCGGTCGTGCACCGGGCCCTGGTGAGCGCCGAGCCCGTCGACGCGGACTGGGCCCGGCGCTTCACCGTGCTGCTGCTCGCGGGGCTGAAGGCAGCGGCCTCCGCGTAGCTCCTGGCTCAGAAGCCGGGCGGCTCCGTGTAGCTGCCCCACTCGTCGCGCAGGACGCCGCAGATCTCGCCGAGCGTCGCCTCGGCCCGTACCGCGTCCAGCATCGGCGCGATCATGTTGGAGCCGTCGCGGGCGGCGGCCAGCATCGCGTCCAGAGCCGACTTGACCCGGGCGTCGTCGCGGGCGTCCTTGCGGCCGCCGAGCACCCGGACCTGCTCGCGCTCGACCTCGTGGCTGACCCGCAGGATCTCCAGGTCGCCGGTGACCGAGCCGTGGTGGACGTTGACGCCGACGACCCGCTTGTCGCCCTTCTCCAGCGACTGCTGGTAGCGGAAGGCGGACTCGGCGATCTCGCCGGTGAACCAGCCGTCCTCGATGCCGCGCAGGATGCCGGAGGTGATCGGCCCGATGGGGTGCTGCCCGTCCGGGTGGGCCCGGGTGCCGCGCTCCTTGATCTGCTCGAAGATCTTCTCGGCGTCGGCCTCGATCCGGTCGGTGAGCTGCTCGACGTACCAGGAACCGCCCAGCGGGTCGGCCACGTTGGCGACGCCGGTCTCCTCCATCAGCACCTGCTGGGTGCGCAGGGCGATCTCGGCGGCCTGCTCGGAGGGGAGCGCGAGAGTCTCGTCGAGGGCGTTGGTGTGCAGCGAGTTGGTGCCGCCGAGCACCGCCGAGAGCGCCTCGACGGCCGTCCGTACGACGTTGTTGTACGGCTGCTGGGCGGTGAGCGAGACGCCGGCGGTCTGGGTGTGGAAGCGGAGCCACTGCGCCTTGTCGGTCTTCGCCCCGTACGTCTCCTTCATCCAGCGGGCCCAGATCCGGCGGGCCGCACGGAACTTGGCGATCTCCTCGAAGAAGTCGAGGTGCGCGTCGAAGAAGAAGGAGAGGCCGGGCGCGAAGGTGTCGACGTCCAGGCCGCGGGAGAGGCCGAGCTCCACGTAGCCGAAGCCGTCGGCGAGGGTGTAAGCGAGCTCCTGCGCCGCCGTCGCCCCGGCCTCGCGGATGTGGTAGCCGGAGACGGAGAGCGGCTTGTAGGCGGGAATGTCCCGGGCGCAGTGCTCCATCAGGTCGCCGATGAGGCGCAGATGGGGCTCGGGCTGGAAGAGCCACTCCTTCTGCGCGATGTACTCCTTGAAGATGTCGGTCTGGAGCGTGCCGTTGAGCACGCCCGGGTCGACCCCCTGGCGCTCGGCCGCGACCAGGTACATGCAGAAGACCGGAACGGCGGGGCCGCTGATCGTCATGGACGTCGTGACGTCGCCGAGCGGGATGTCCTTGAAGAGGACCTCCATGTCGGCGGCGGAGTCGATGGCCACACCGCAGTGCCCGACCTCGCCGAGCGAGCGGGGGTCGTCGGAGTCGCGGCCCATCAGCGTCGGCATGTCGAAGGCGACGCTGAGCCCGCCGCCGCCCGCGGCCAGGATCATCTTGTAGCGCTCGTTGGTCTGCTCGGCGTTCCCGAAGCCGGCGAACTGGCGGATGGTCCAGGTCCGGCCGCGGTAGCCGGTCGGGTAGAGCCCCCGGGTGAAGGGGTACTCACCGGGCCAGCCGATCCGCTCGAACCCCTCGTACGTGTCCCCGGGGCGGGGGCCGTACACGGGCTCCACCGGATCCCCGGAGAGTGTGGTGAAGTCCGCGTCACGCTTGCGGGCCTTGTCGTAACGGGCCTGCCAGCGGCGGCGGCCTTCCTCGATCGCGTCAGCGTCCATACCATCGAATTTACTAGGACGTCCTAGTAAATGTCGATGGCAAACCGCCCGGTGCTTCGCACGGGGCGGTTCGGGCGGCGCGGACCGGGGTCCCGCCGGGTCAGGCCTTGGCGGTCGCGGGGGCGCCGTCGACGATCAGCGGCTCGACCTCGCGGACGACCTTGCGCTCGACGAAGAACGCGGCCGTCGGGATGGTGCCGGAGATCAGCACCCAGAGGAGCTTGCCCATCGGCCACTTCGCCTTGGAGCCGAGATCGAAGGCGAAGATCAGGTAGATGATGTAGAGCACACCGTGGATCTGGGAGACGACGAGCGTCAGGCCCTCGCCCGTCTCGAATCCGTACTTGAAGACCATGCAGGTGCAGAGCACCAGCAACATGACGGCGGTGACGTAGGCCATCACCCGGTACCGGGTCAGCACACTGCGTTTCATGGCATCGAGACTAACCGGACGACCGGGGCGATCTTGCAGCGGGCCGGGCTCTCGAAACGCCGTTCTACGCCCCGTGTTTCCTTCGCTACGCCTCTTCGAAGTCGTGGGCGGCGACCCGCAGCGGGCGCAGCATCGCGAAGATCTCCGCGCACTCCTCGGCGTCGTACGCCCCGAGCCCGAACTCCATGTCGACCAGGTCCCTGGTCGCCGCCTCGACGACCTCGCGGCCCTTGTCGGTGATGGAGGCGAGGGTGCCGCGGCCGTCGTTGGGGTTGGGGCGCTTGGCGACCAGGCCGGAGCGCACCAGCCGGTCCACGGTGTTGGTGACGGAGGTGGGGTGGACCATGAGCCGCTCGCCGATCTTGGACATCGGCAGCTCGCCGGCCTTGGAGAAGGTGAGCAGCACCAGCGCCTCGTAGCGGGCGAAGGTCAGTCCGTACGGCTTGACCACCGCGTCGACCTCGGCGAGCAGGATCTGCTGTGCGCGCATGATCGAGGTGATCGCCCCCATCGAGGGCACGGGGCCCCAGCGCTGCTGCCAGAGTTCGTCGGCGCGGGCGATGGGATCGAAGGGGAGACTGAGCGGCTTCGGCACGGCACCGACCTTACCCACTGGTCATATGCTGGTCAGCCCCGTCTCGAACTTCGGTCCGAATACGGTGGCCGGGGGCGGTCCTCCTGACCTCCAGGACGAGCGGCAGCAGACAGAGGGCGCCGACCGCACCGGCTCCGGCGACCACCTGGTGCACGGGGAGGAACTCGGCGGCGAGCCCGGCAAGGGCCATACCGACCCCCTGGAGCGTCATCAGTCCGGCGGTGAGCAGGGTCATGGCCCTGCCGCGCAGCGCCTCCGGGACGGCTTCGACGAACCACTGGTCGAGGCCGATGACGTACGCCCCGCCCGCCCCGGCGAGCACCAGCGCGAGCGCGGTCGCGACCATGCCCGGGCGCAGTCCGTACACCACCAGGGGCAGCGGTCCCGCGACGGCGGCCGGCAGCACGACCAGGGCGCGCAGCCGGGAGCCGAGCGCCGTGCCGACGTAGAGTTCGGCGACGATCTGGCCGATGGGCATCGCACACATCAGCAGCCCCAGCGCGACGGGGCCGGCCCCGATCTCGTCCGCGTACGGGGCGGCCAGCGCCTCCGGTGCGACGACGAACAGCGGGGGCACCCAGAAGAGCAGCATCAGCGCGCGGATCCTGCGGTTCCCGAGCAGGTCGCGGGCTCCGGCGAGCGATTCCTTGAGCAGGGCGTCACGACGGCCCCCGTCGGACCTGGCGGGCCGGTCCCGGGTGCCGAAGCGGAGCAAGGCAGCCGAGCAGAGGAAGGTCACCGCGGTGACCGTGATCGCACCCCGGGGCGAGAACACGGCGAGCAGCACCCCACCCGCCCCGAAGCCGGCGAGCAGCGCGCTCTGCGAGACGATCCGCAGCAGCGAGCGGCCGAGGACATAGCGCTCGCCCTCGCCCAGGATGTCCGTGAGCGCGGCCATCCGCGTCCCGGTGAAGACCGGCGAGACGGCGGCGATCAGGCAGCGCAGCGCGAGCAGTCCGCCGACCGGGGTGCCCGGCAGCATCATCACGGTGACGCAGCCGGCACAGATCAGATCGCAGGTGACGAGGACCCGGCGGGCGGGGTAGCGGTCGGCGACCCCGGCGAAGAGGGTGCCTCCCACCAGGTACGGGAGAAGGCCGAGCGCGAAGGTGAGCGCGCCGAGCAGGGGCGAGCCGGTGAGCCCGTACACCAGGACGGTGAGGGCGAGCTCGCTGACGACGACGCCGAGGAGGGAGAGCAGATGCGCGGCGAAGACCGCCCGGAACTCCCGGACGGCGAAGACTGCGCGGTAGCCGCCGGAGGTACCGGCGTCGGCCGCGTCGGGGGCGGTCGCCCCGGGGGCGGGAGGGACCGCGGGGTTTTCGGGGTCTGACGGCATGGTCGCAGCCTGGGGGCCTGCAGCGGCTCTCCGTAGACTTTCGGCCCACACCGAAAGTTACGGGGGGGGCCGCGCATGTCCTTCCAGCTGCACCTCGACGGGGGCGATCTGCTGCGCTGCCGGTTCGCGCTGTCACCGCTCGGCGAGACCCAGGCGGCCGTGCGCGTCCTGGCCCAGCCCGAGCGGCACGGGTACCACCTGCCGTGGCTCCGGCTGATCCGCGACGCGGCCGACGGCCTCGAACTCGGGCCGCTGTGGCAGCTGATGGCACGGCACGGGCACAACCCCGACTTCTTCAGCCCGCCGCCGCCCGGTCCGGTCACCACCTTCGAGGAGGAGATCGCCGGGGTGCGGTCCGTCGATCCGGAGGTCGCCCGCCGGGACATCGCGCTGTCACTGGCCAACCGGCCCGAACTGCTGCGCTCCCCCACCGGACAGGCGATGCTCGCCGATCCGGTCGGGACCGCCCGGTATCTGGCCGGCCTGCTGGAGCAGGCCTGGCGGGTGCTGATCGAGCCGCACTGGCCGCGGCTGCGCGCGCTGCTGGAGGCGGACATCGCCTACCACTCGCGGCGGCTCGCCGCGGTCGGCTTCGAGCGGCTGCTGGGTGAGTTGAGCCCCCAGCTGAGCTGGTCGGATTCGACGCTCACCATCATCGGGACGCGCGGCAGGCACACCCGGGTGCTGGGCGGGCAGGGGCTGGTCCTGATCCCCAGCGTCTTCTGCTGGCCGGACGCGGTCAGCGGCTTCGAACCGCCGTGGCAGCCCGCGATCGTCTACCCGGCACGCGGCATCGGCGGGCTGTGGACGGAACCCGCCGACCGCACCCCGCAGGCGCTCGCCCGGCTGCTGGGGCGCGGCCGGGCCGATGTCCTGTGCGCGCTCGACGAACCAGCCGGCCCGAGCGCGCTCGCGCACCGTCTGGGCCTCGCGGTGTCCTCCGTGTCGGAGCATCTGTCGGTGCTGCGTGCGGCGGGGCTGCTGACGTCGCGCCGGTACGGGCATCAGGTGCTGTACGAGCGGACTCCGCTCGGGATCGCCCTGGCCGTGCCGGAGCGCGGCCGGGCGGAATGAGGCGAGCCCCCGGGCCGGGGGCCGGGGGCTCGTCACGGGGGCGTCGCGGGCGGGGCGTCAGTCCGCGAGGTAGCGCTCGACCGTCTCGACCTTGGAGGTCAGGCCGTCGGTGACGCCGGGGCGGATGTCGGCCTTCAGCACGAGGGAGACGCGTCCGGCGCGGGCCTCGACGGCGGCGACGGCACGCTTGACGACGTCCATGACTTCGTCCCATTCACCTTCCACGGAGGTGAACATGGCGTCCGTGCGGTTGGGCAGGCCGGACTCGCGGACGACCCGGACGGCGTCGGCGACGTACTCGCCGACGTCCTCACCGACACCGAGCGGGCTGACCGAGAACGCGACGATCATGCGCTGACCACGCCTTCGCGGCGGGCGCGGGCGGCGATGACGCCGTCGGCCTCGTAGCGCTTGAGCAGCTTGTCGCCGTACAGCCCGCCGAACGGCAGCAGCGCGAGCAGGAAGAAGAGCGCGACGCGCTTCAGCGGCCACTTGGTCTTGGCCCAGACGTCGAGCAGCAGGACGGCGTAGATCACGAAGAGCACGCCGTGCAGGATGCCCAGCGGCATCATCAGGAAGTCGATGTCGGAGACCCGGCTGAGGACCGAGCCGAAGATGATCAGTGCCGGGAAGGAGAGCGCCTCGGGAATCGAGATGAGGCGCAGCCGGTGCAGGGCGGTAGCGGTCTTGATGTCCACGGGGGCACCTTCGGTGGGAGGACGGTGACAGCTTGTGAATACAGGCACAAGCGGACCCATTGTGACATCGGCGCGGTCGGTGCCCGGCGCCGGGGCCCGATACCGGAGGGTCGCAGGCGCCGGGTCATACGTCCCGGTTGCGTACGGGTCCGGTACCGGATGCGTATCAGGGGCGGTTCGGGGCCGGAGATCCTCCCCCGGGCCCTGTCCGGGCCGGGCGGCCTGGCGTTAACGTCGCTCCGTGGCAATGTTCCGACTCCAAGGCAGCAGAACGCTCGCCGTCGACCTGGCCGGTGACGCCGTCAAGGCGAAGAACGGCTCGATGGTCGCCTACGACGGCCGGATGACGTTCAAGAAGATGACCGGCGGCGGTGACGGGCTGCGCGGCATGGTGACCCGGCGGCTGACCGGCGAGCAGATGTCCGTGATGGAGGTGACCGGCCAGGGCACCTGCTATTTCGCGGACCGCGCGAGCGAGATCAACCTCGTCTCGCTGCACAGCGACAAGCTCTACGTCGAGGCGAGCAATCTGCTGTGCGCCGACGCCGGGCTGCGCACCGGCACCACCTTCACCGGTCTGCGCGGCGGGGCGAGCGGCAACGGCCTGTTCACCACCACCGTCGAGGGCACCGGCCAGGTGGCGATCATGTCGGACGGCGCGGCGGTGGCGCTGCGGGTCTCGGCCCAGTACCCGCTGTTCGTCGACCCGGGCGCCTACATCGCCCACCAGGGCAAGCTCCAGCAGCACTTCCAGTCCGGGGTGAACTTCCGGACGCTGATGGGCGAGGGCTCCGGGGAGTCCTTCCAGATCCGGTTCGAGGGAGAGGGCGTGGTCTACGTCCAGCCGAGCGAGCGGAACACCATCGGGGGCGATGTCTGATGCCGTTCCGCGAGATCAACTCGAAGATGGTCGAGGCGACGGTGGTCCCCGGCCAGAAGATGTACAGCCAGCGGGGCGCGATGCTCGCCTACCGCGGCGAGGTGTCGTTCACGCCGAACATCCAGGGCGGCCAGGGCGGCGTGATGTCGATGATCGGCCGGCGGGTGGCGGGCGAGGCGGCCCCGCTGATGACGGTCGAGGGCAGCGGAACGGTGATGTTCGGCCACGGCGGCCATCACATCCAGGTGATCAATCTGGCCGGGGACACCCTCTGCGTGGAGGCCGACCGGCTGCTCGCCTTCGACGGGACGCTCCAGCAGGGCACCATGTTCATGGGCTCGCAGGGCGGCGTGATGGGCATGGTGCGCGGCCAGGTGACCGGACAGGGACTGTTCACCACCACGCTCCAGGGCCACGGCGCGGTCGCGGTGATGGCGCACGGCGGGGTGATCGAGCTGCCGATCACTCCCGGCCGCGACGTCCATGTGGACCCGCAGGCGTACGTCGCGCACCACGGCGACGTACGGAACAAGCTCTCGACCGCGCTCGGCTGGCGCGACATGGTGGGGCGCGGCTCCGGCGAGGCGTTCCAGCTGGAGCTGAGCGGCAGTGGCGCGGTGTACGTACAGGCCTCGGAGGAGAAGCTGTGAGCACGCCCGTGGTCTTCGACCCGATGACGCTGCCGTCGGACGACAACGTCAACTCGTACACCTTCTGCGTAGAGCTCAAGGGGAGCCAGTGGTTCCTGCAGAAGGGCAAGATGATCGCCTATTACGGGCGGATCGATTTCAACGGCATCGGTCACGGCCGCTTCGAGCGGCTGATCCGTACGAGCTTCCACTCACCGCTGCACGCGAGCGACTGGGTGGTCGCCGAGGGCAGCGGCAAGATGCTGCTCGCGGACCGGGCCTTCGACGTGAACTCCTACGACCTGGACGAGGGGAACCTGACGATCAGGTCGGGCAATCTCCTCGCCTACCAGCCGTCGCTGGCACTCAAGCAGTCGATCGTGCCGGGATTTCTGACCCTGATCGGTACGGGGAAGTTCGTGGCCGCCTCCAACGGCCCGGTGGTCTTCATGGAGCCGCCGCTGCGGGTCGACCCGCAGGCCCTGGTGGGCTGGGCGGACTGCCCCTCGCCGTGCCACCACTACGACCACGGCTACATGACGGGTGTACTGGGCGGACTGCGGTCGCTGACGGGGATCGGGGGCACCTCGGGCGAGGAGCACCAGTTCGAGTTCGTCGGCGCGGGCACGGTGCTGCTCCAGTCGACCGAGATCCTGATGGCCGAACAGCCGACGGGCACGGTGCCGGGGCAGGCCGGGGTTCCGGGCGGGGGCGGTCAACCTGGCGCCTCACCCCGTATGCCCGGTCAGCTCGGGGACCTCCAGCGCCGCTTCGGTTTGTGAACGGTAGGCTGCGGAGCGTGACGTCGAACGTCTGCACCCCGCGGTCGGACCCGTCTCCGGACCGGTGCGGACCGTCACACCCCCCTACTTCGTCCGGCTTTCAACTTCTTAGGTAGAATCCATATATGGAGACCGAGACGGCCACCCGCTGGCTGAACGACGCGGAGCAGTGCGCCTGGCGCACCCACCTGGACGTCAGCAGGCTGCTGATGCACCAACTGGAGAAGGATCTCCAGCCGTTCGGCCTGACCAACAACGACTACGAGATCCTGGTGAATCTCTCGGAGTCGGACGACCAGCGCATGCGGATGAGCGACCTCGCCGCCGCGACGCTGCAGTCCAAGAGCAGGCTCTCGCACCAGATCACCCGCATGGAGAACGCCGGCCTGGTCCGCAGGGAGAACTGCGAGTCCGACCGGCGCGGTCTGTACGCGGTCCTGACCGAGGACGGCGCGGAGACGATGCGCAAGGTGGCGCCGCACCACGTGGCGTCGGTCCGCAAGCACTTCATGGACCTGCTGACGCCGGAGGCGCTGGCGGACCTGCACGCGGCGCTGACCCCGATCGCGGAGCATCTGCGAGGACGACGCGGCAAGGCGTGACCAGCGGCGGGGCCGCGTCCGGCACCGGTGACGCGCACCGCGCGTGACCCCGCCGGCGCGGCGCCCGGCCCGGGCAGTGTTCGGCCGGCGCGGCGTGCGGCCGAGGCAGTGCCCAGCCGGCGCGGCGCTCGCCCGGCACGGCGTTCAGCCGGCGCCGGGCAGCCTGAGCTCGAACCGGGCGCCGCCCTCCCGCGCACCGTCGACCGTCAGCCGGCCCCCGTGCCGGACGGCGACGTCCCGGGCGATGGCCAGGCCGAGACCCGCGCCGCCGTCGTCCCGGGTGCGGGCGTCGTCGAGCCGTACGAAACGTTCGAAGATCCGCTCGCGCTCGTCCGGTGGCACGCCCGCCCCGTCGTCGGTGACGGCGACGACCACGCCGCCCCGCTCCGCCGCCCGCACCGAGACGGTCACCGCGCTCCGCGCATGCCGCTCCGCGTTGTCCAGCAGATTGCCGATCACCCGCGCCAACTGCCCACGCGATCCGGCCACTTCGAAGGGCCCGGAGTCCGGCACCGACACCGTCACCGCGATCCGGTCCCCGGTGCGCTGCGAGACCTCCTCGCGGACCAGCGCGCCCAGGTCCACCACCGTACGGCCCGGCCGCTCCCCCGCGTCCAGCCTGGCCAGCAGCAGGAGATCGGCGGCCAGCGCCTGGAGCCGTACGGTGTCGGCGACCGCGCCCGGCAGGTCCAGCAGCTCCGGATGGGCCGCGCCCACCTCCAGCTGGGTGCGCAACGAGGCGATCGGGCTGCGCAGTTCGTGCGAGGCGTCCGCGACGAACCGCCGCTGCCGGTCGACGGAGGCCTCCAGAGCGGTGAGCGTCTCATTGGTCGTACGGGCCAGCCGGGCGACCTCGTCGCGCGAGCCGGGCTCCGGCACCCGCCGGCTCAGGTCCTCGGACGCGGTGATCGCGGCCATCTCGCGCCGGATGCCCTCGACCGGACGCAGCGCCCGCCGGGTCACCAGCCAGGTCACCCCGGCGACCACGAGCAGCAGCAACGGCAGCCCGATCAGCATCGCGCCGCGCACCGTGCCCACGGCCTCCTGCTCGGCGGCCAGCGGGGCGCCCGCGTGCACGGTCAGCGTCACCCCGGCGGGGGTCGTCGCCCGCAGGGACGCGAAACGGTAGTCGGCCGTCTCGCCGTCCACGTTCGCGGTGCCGTTGGTGAAGTCCGGTTCGTCGGAGTCGACTTCGCCGCGGCCGGGGGCGGGGGTGGCGTGACTGTCGTCGTCATCGCTTCCGTCGTCGCCCCCGTTGTCGTCGTCGCTTCCGTCGTCGCCCCCGTTGTCGTCGCTTCCGCTGCCGGACGTCCCGGCGGCCGGGGCCGGGGCCGGGACGGGCGTGATCCGGTCCGTGCCGGTGCCGGAGATCGCCCGGAGGTCCTCGGAGACGGCGACCACCCGCCCGTCCTCGTCGGTCACCTGGACCGGATGGTCCTCCTCGTCGCGCATCTCCAGCCGGTCGTACGGCACGTCGAGGGCGAGCTGCCCGGCCACTTCCCGGGCCACCACCTCGGCCTGGAGCCCCGCCTGGTCGGTGAGGTTGGCACGAAGGACGAGGAGTACGGAGAGCCCGGCGCCGATCAGGGCGAGGGCGACCACCACGGTGGCGCCGAGCGCGGCCCTGGCTCGGACCGACCTCACAGCGCCTCCAGCCGGTACCCGGCGCCGCGCACCGTGCGGATGGCGGCCGGGCCGAGTTTGCGCCGCAGCGTGCTCACGTACACCTCGACGATGTTCGGGTCGCCGTCGTAGGCGAAGTCCCAGACGTGTTCGAGGATGTCCGCCTTGCTCACCACCTGCCCGGACCGCAGCGCGAGCTGTTCCAGCACCGCGAACTCCTTGGTGGTGAGGGTGATCTCGGCCTCGCCGAGGTGGACGCGGCGGGCGGCGGTGTCCATGCGCAGGGCGCCGACGGTGACCACCGGCGAGCCGGAGCCGCCGCCCCGGCGCCGCAGCAGCGCCCGGATCCGCGCCACCAGCACCACGTACGAGAAGGGCTTGGTCAGATAGTCGTCGGCCCCGGTGTCGAGGCCCTCCGCCTCGTCGTACTCCCCGTCCTTCGCCGTCAGCATCAGGATGGGCGTCTCGTGCCCGGCGGCGCGCAGGGCGGCGCAGACCCGGTAGCCGTTCATCCCGGGCAGCATGATGTCGAGGACGATGAGGTCGTACGCCCCTTCGGCGGCCCGGTGCAGCCCTTCCAGGCCGTCGTGCACGACGTCCACGGCGAAGCCCTCGGCGGTGAGCCCCGCGGCCAGGGCCGTCGCGAGCCGCTTCTCGTCCTCCACGATCAACAGGCGCATACGCACAGGGTCGCAAACCGAACCTGAAGACGGCTTCAGGTGGCTTCAGGCTGCGTTCAGCATCACCCCGGCAATGTGGTCCTCGTCGAAACCGGCCACCCGATCGGGGAGGAACCCTCATGAAGCGCAAGATCGTCATCGCCGCCGTCACCGCGGCCGTGCTCGCCGGCGGCGGAGCCGCCACCGCGGTCGCCTTCGCGAACGACGACAGCCACGACCGCGAGGTCAGGAGCAGCGTGGCGAACGACGGCACCGCCCGGGTCGATGTGAAGGACGCGGTCGCGGCCGCCGTCGAGGCCGTCCCCGGCACGGTCACCGAGGCCGAGCTGGACGACGAGGACGGCGGGCTCGTCTGGGAGCTCGACGTGTACGGCTCCGACAAGGTCTGGCACGACGTGACGGTGGACGCCGGCAACGGCAAGGTACTCGCCAAGCACACCTCCGACGATGACGACGACCACGGCGACGACCGCGACCGGCACGCGCCCCGGTCCGCCGCCGTGTCGCTGGACTCGGCGGTCGACGCCGCGCTGAAGGCGAACCCCGGGACCGTGACGTCGGTCGACCTGGACGACCACGACGGCCGGAGCGGCAAGGCACTGCACTGGGAGGTCGACGTCCGGGGCAAGGACGGCAAGCGGCACGAGCTGAACGTCGACGCGAACACGGGCAAGGTGACGGCGGACCGGTCGGACGACGGTCACGACGACGACCGTGACGGGGACGACGACTAGGACGCTTCCCCAGCGGACCGTCAGGGCGCGTAGGCGGAGACGACCGTCCCTTCGTCGAAGCCCACGAACACCACGTCGCCCCGGGCGATCAGCGAGACCGATGCCGGGTCGTGCCGGGCTCCCGGCCCGCCGGGCCACTCGGCGAGCAGGCTTGAGCCCGTGTCGTCCGCCTCCTCCGTGGAGTCCATGGCGAACGCGTCGATCCCCTGTTCGCCCATGACGACGGCACTCTCACCGGCCAGGACCGGCGCGCCCGAGACGTCCAGTCCCTCGCCGCCGTCGTACGTCGCCCAGTACTGCCACCCGTCGGCCAGTCCGAAGGCGTACACCCGGTTCCGGCTGCTCACCACGACCTTGCCGTCCCGGGACACGGCGGGCCGGTAGGTGATGTCCACGCCGGCGGCGACCGAGCGGCGGTTCTGCGGGGCCGTCACATCGACGACCGTCAGGCCGTTCGAGCCCGCGCAGAGGAGTTCCTTGCCCTTCAGGACCGGCGTCCGGCAGGTGATGTCACCGGCACCGATGGCTGCCAGCCGTGCGCCGTCCGCGCCCTTGAGGACGGTGACGCCGTCTCCGACCGCGACGAGCCGGCCGTCCGCGAAGGACAGTTCCGCCTCGTCGGCCGGGTCGTCCCACGGCTTGTCCCACTTGCGGGTCTGCTTGCCGGTGAGCTGGTGGGCGAGGAGCCGGGACGCGCCCGTGCCGGTGGCCCTCGTGGCGTAGTACAGCATTCCGTCCGACTGGACGGAATCGGTCATCCGGGTGCCTTCGGGCAGCGGCTCCCGCCACTTCCGCGCACCGTCGTCCAGGCCGAGCGCCACCAGGGCACCGTCCTGGAAGGCGTAGACGGTGGTGCCGATGACGGCGGCCACCGAGGCCGGTCCGCTGCCCGCCCCGCCCGGCGCGGTCCGCCAGCGCTGTCCGCCGTTCGCGGCGTCCAGCACGGTGATGCGCTGCGGGCCGCCGCAGACCAGGGACGTGTCCGCCAGCACGCACTCCACCGGCCCGTTCTCGACCTTGGTCTTCCACGCCTTCCAGCCCGCCGGCTTCCTGGAGACGTCGGTGGCGGCCGCCCCGAAGTCCCCGGTGTGGCCCGCGTCCGCGCCCGGAATGACCGCGGGCCCCGCCTTCGTCCGCGCGGCGTCCGAGGCGGAAGCGGTCGGCCCCGCACCGCCACCGGTTCCGCCCGCGTTGTCGTCGCTCCCGCCGTCCCCCTCGAAGAGTCCCGGCAGCAGCACCGCGCCCAGCACCACGCACACCACCGTGGCCGCCGCCGCCAACGCGATCCACAGCCCCTTGTTGCCCTTCCGGTCACCCGGTACGGCCACCGGCACGACCGGCGTCGGGGCGAAGGCGGGCCCGCCGGGGTGCGGGGCGGCGGACGGGGCCGGCGGTGCGGCGGCGGCCGGAACGGCCGCCTCGGCTGCGGCGCGCGCCGCAGCCGCGTGCGCGGCGAGCTGCCCCCGTACCGCTTCCGTCCAGGGGAAGGCTCCTGGGGTCGCCCGGGCGGGCAGCAGCAGCTCGGCCAGCTGCTGCGGCGTCGGCCGGGCCTCGGCCTCGCTGCGCAGGCACTCCTCGATCACCGCGCGCAACTGCGGTGGCACACGGGAGAGTTCGGCCTCGCCCTGGGCGATCCGGAAGATCACGGCGGCCATGTCGGAGTCGTCGAACGGGCCCCGGCCGGCCGCCGCGAAGGCGAGCACCGCACCGAGGCAGAAGACGTCCGACGCGGGTACGAGCGCCCGTGAGCCGTTGACGTGTTCCGGCGAGATGTAGCCGGGGCTGCCGACGACCACACCGGTGCGGGTCAGCTGGGTGGCGTCGAAGGCCTGGGCGATCCCGAAGTCGATCACCTTCGGCCCGTCGGCGCCGAGCAGCACGTTGCCCGGCTTGAGGTCGCGGTGGAGTACGCGCACCGCGTGCATGTCGGCGAGCGCGCGGGCCAGACCGGCGCCCATCTCGCGCACCACCGGCTCGGGCATCGGCCCGCCCCGGATCACCGCCTCGGCGAGCGAGGGGCCGGGGACGTACTCGGTCGCCAGCCAGGGCAGCCGGCCGCCCGCGTCACCGCCGACGAGGGACGCGGTGTGCGGGCTGCGTACGGCGCCCGCCGCGTCGATCTCACGCCGGAAGCGGATCCGGAAGCCGTCGTCGAGGTCGAGATCGGCTCGCACCGTCTTCAGCGCGACCAGCCCGGAGAGGGGGTCCGGCGCACCGGCGGGCCGGGCGAGATACACCTCGCCCATGCCGCCCGCGCCCAGCAGTCCGAGAAGCTGGTACGGGCCGATCAGCCGGGCTCTGCCGGGTGGAAGCGGCTCGATCACTGCGCGGTCCCCTCAAGCGGTTCGTCGTTCATCCGGGCAGCGGTACGGAGACCGTGGTGCCGTCGTCGTACACGACATGCACGACGCCGCCGACCGGCAGCACCTGCGGGTCGTTCAGTTCCTTGTCCATCTGGACGCCGTCGGCCATGTCGTACTCCGGTGTGGGGCTCGGGCCCGGGGCGCCTTCCAGCCGGGTCCTGCCCAGCGCGCCCAGGGTGCCGTCGGGGCGGATCGGGACGGTGTACAGCGTCGTGGTGTCGGCCCAGACCACGGTGTCGGCGACGATCAGCGCGTTGGAAGCCGGGTTGCTCATGCCCTCCGCCGCCGCTGCGGCGAGCGGGAACCTGCCGAGCGTCCGGCCGTTGTCGCGGCCGACGACGACGAGCTCGTCGGGCACGTCCGACGCATATTCGCTGCTCCGGCGGAGGATCATCACCCGGTCGTCGACCGCGGTGGGGGTCGCTTCGGCGACGAGCGCGGAGTCCACCGGCACCTGCCCCCGCGTCTTGAGCGTCACCGCTTCGAGCCGCAGCACGCTCATGTCGGTACCGAAGCCCGAATCGCTGTTGTTGGAGGTGTAGGTGGAGCAGTAGGCGAATTCGCCCCGCAGCCGGAGGCCTCCGCAGTCGCCCGTGGAGCCCAGCAGCGCGCCGTCCTTCGGCCGGAACGCCTTCGGCCCGTCCTCACCGGTCGCGTAGACCACCTTGCCGTCGGTGGCGACCGGCCAGAAATTGCCCCGCTCGGCCTGGGAGATGCCCTCCGACGCCAGCGGCTCGTGCCACTTCTCGGTGCCGGTCCTCAGGTCGTACGCGGCGAGCTCCGCCCCCTCGGGCGCCCAGGTGGTGGCGGCGAAGACCAGATCGCCGACGACCAGCGGCGCGCTCTGAAGGTTGTGCGCGCCACCGGACCGGGTCTCCCAGCGGACCTTCCCCGTGCGGGCGTCCAGGGACTGCAGCCGGTCGCCCGCGGCGAGCAGCACGGTGTCGTCGTACACCTGGGGGCGGGTGGCGCTGGCCGGCATGAAGAACTGGCCGGTCGGCCCCCAGCCCGCGACCTTCGACGTCTCCCCCGTGTCCAGCGTCCACATCCGGTGCCCGTCCGCCGCCGACAGCGCCTCGTACGTGCCGTCCGTCTTCCGGCAGACCACGACGTCCCGGCCCGCCGCGCAGCCGATCGGCGACCCGGTGAACTTCCCCTTCCAGGGCTTCTTCCACCCCGCCGGGCGGGCGTCGCGGCCGTAGGGGACCGTGCCCGAGGCGTCCGGGCCGCCGTTCTCGTCCACGCCCGCCACGATCTTGACGCCCTCGGCCGGACCACCGCCCCGGCCCGTCCCGCCGGGAGTGCCGCCCTGGGCCGCACCGCCGGGCGTGCCGCCCTTGTCGCGCCAGGCCAGGATCCCGCCCGTCGCCGCGCCCAGCACGATCAGCGCGGCGAGCGCGACGGCCAGGGCGCGACGGGAGCGGCGCGGGGGCGGGGCCTGGGTGGTGCCCGCAGGAGTGGGCGGGGCGAGGCCGGGGCCCTGGGTGGGGGCGCTGTGCGGGTCGGGGGCGACGGGCGGGGTCGGGCCGGGGCCCTGGGTGGGCAGTTGATGGAGGGCCGGGCCGCTCGCGGCGGCCGCCTCGGTGGGGGTGTACCCCGGCAGCAGCGGGCCGCCCAGCGCCATGACCCGGGCCAGTTCGCGCCCGTGCTCGGCGATGTGCTGCGCCACCGGGTCCGGCCACCGGGCCGCCGCGCCGGGGTCGAGCAGCTCCGCGAGTTCGGCGGCGGCCGGGCGGACGGCCGGGTCCTCCACCAGGCAGCGCTCCAGCACGGCCCGCAACGCGTCCGGCACGTCGTCGAGATCGGCCTCGACGTACTTGACCCGGTAGAGCACGGCGGCGACCGGGCCGTCGCCGAAGGGGTCGCGTCCGGTGACGGCGTAACAGAGCACGGAGGCCAGGCAGAAGACGTCCGAGGCGGGCACGACGCGTCCGCTGCCCGCCACGTGCTCAGGGGACATGAACGCCGGGCTGCCGACCATGCGGCTGGTGGTGGTGAGCGGGGTCGCGCCGGAGTCGCGGGCGATCCCGAAGTCGATCAGGCTCGGGCCGTCCGCCGCGAGCATCACGTTGCCGGGCTTCACATCCCGGTGGACGATCCCGGCCGCGTGGACGGCCGCCAGGGCGCGGGCGAGTCCGGCGCCCAGCATCCGTACCTCGGCCTCGTCCATGGCGCCCGCCCGGCGTACCGCGGCGGACAGGGTCGGCCCCGCCACGTATCCAGTGGCGAGCCAGGGCACTTCGGCGTCGGCGTCCCCGTCGAGCAGCAGGGCGAGATGGGGTCCGGCGACGGACCGGGCGACGGTGATCTCGCGGCGGAAGCGGCTGCGGAAGCCGGGGTCCTTGGCCACGTCGCGGCGGACGGTCTTGACGGCGACCGGGTCGCCGCCGCCGTCGTGGACGCCGAGGAAGACCTCTCCCATGCCGCCCGCGCCGAGCCTGGCCCGTATCCCGTACGGACCGATCCGTCTCGGCGAGTCCTCCCGCAGCGGTCCCAACATGCGCCACTCCCCCCGTCGTTACGCATGGATCGGCGGGCATCCCCTGCCCGTGTCCGGCGGTAATCCTGCCACGGACACGTCATCCACGGCAGCGCCGGGCGGCACGGAAGGCGCACGCCCCGGCCATGGCTGACGCGTTCTCGAAGGAGGGGGACGGAAGGGGCGGCCGGACGGTTCCGGAGCGCCGGACGGACACGGACGGGCGGGTCCGGAAGCGGCCCGCACGCCACCCCCGGACCCACCCGTCCGGCCGTACTCCGTCGTTCCGGATCACACCTCGCCGGTGAGCCCCGCCACCAGTTCGTCGGCCGCCGCGTACGGATCGAGGCTGCCCGCCACGATGCGTTCGGCGAGCGCGCCGAGGTGGCGGTCGCCGTGCAGGTCGCCGATGCGCTCGCGCAGCCGGGTCACGGCGATGGTCTCGACCTCGCGGGACGCCCGTGCCGTACGCCGCTCGGCAAGGACTCCGTGCTCCTCCATCCACGCCCGGTGCTTCTCCAGCGCCTCGACGACCTCGTCGATGCCCTCGCCCCGGGCGGCGACCGTCTTCACGATCGGCGGCCGCCAGTCGCCGGGGCCCCGCGATTCGCCGAGGCCCAGCATGTGGTTGAGCTCGCGCGCGGTGGCGTCCGCGCCGTCCCGGTCGGCCTTGTTGACGACGTACACGTCGCCGATCTCCAGGATTCCGGCCTTCGCCGCCTGGATGCCGTCGCCCATGCCGGGTGCCAGCAGGACGACGGAGGTGTCGGCCTGGGAGGCGATCTCCACCTCCGACTGGCCGACGCCGACCGTCTCCACGAGGATCACCTCGCAGCCCGCCGCGTCCAGCACCCGGATCGCCTGCGGTGCCGACCAGGCGAGGCCGCCCAGATGGCCGCGTGTGGCCATGGAGCGGATGTAGACGCCCGGGTCGGAGGCGTGCTCCGACATCCGGACCCGGTCGCCGAGGAGCGCCCCGCCGGAGAACGGCGAGGACGGGTCGACGGCGAGCACGCCGACCCGCTTGCCGGCCTTCCGGTACGCCGAGACCAGCGCGGACGTCGATGTCGACTTGCCGACACCGGGCGATCCTGTGAGGCCGACGACGTACGCGTTGCCGGTCAGCGGCGCCAGGGCCGCCATCACCTCGCGCAGCTGCGGCGACGCCCCCTCCACCAGGGAGATGAGCCGGGCCACGGCCCGCGGCCGGCCCGCACGTGCCTGCTCGACCAGGGTGGGGACGTCCACCATCACCGCTCCGTTCGCTCGCTCACTCGCTGCTCTACGTGTACCGCTTACTGCTACCGCGTACTGCCTGTTACTTGCCCGGAACGCGGATGATCAGTGCGTCGCCCTGACCACCGCCGCCGCACAGCGCCGCCGCACCGGTGCCGCCGCCGCGCCGCTTCAGCTCCAGCGCCAGGTGCAGCACCACACGGGCGCCGGACATGCCGATGGGGTGGCCGAGCGCGATGGCGCCGCCGTTGACGTTGACCTTGTCCGGTGTGACGCCGAGGTCCTTCATCGACTGGACGGAGACGGCGGCGAACGCCTCGTTGATCTCGATCAGGTCGAGGTCGCCGGCCTCCAGGCCCTCCTTCTTGAGGGCGTGCTTGATGGCGTTGGACGGCTGCGACTGGAGCGAGTTGTCCGGGCCCGCCACATTGCCGTGGGCACCGATCTCGGCGATCCAGTCCAGGCCCAGCTCCTCGGCCTTGGCCTTGCTCATGACGACGACCGCGGCGGCGCCGTCGGAGATCTGCGAGGAGGTGCCCGCGGTGATCGTGCCGTCCTTGGCGAACGCGGGGCGCAGCTTGCCGAGCGATTCCACGGTGGTCTCCGGGCGGATGCCCTCGTCCTTGGCGAAGAGGACCGGGTCGCCCTTGCGCTGCGGGATCTCGACCGGGGTGATCTCGGCCTCGAAGAGGCCGTTCTTCTGGGCCGCGGCGGCGCGCTGGTGCGAGAGGGCGCCGATCTCGTCCTGGTCGGCGCGGCTCAGGCCGAGGCGGGTGTTGTGCTTCTCGGTGGACTCACCCATCGGGATGTTCTCGTAGGCGTCGGTCAGACCGTCGTACGCCATGGAGTCGAGCATCTCGATCGCGCCGTACTTGTGGCCCTCGCGGGACTTGGGGAGCAGGTGCGGGGCGTTGGTCATGGACTCCTGGCCGCCGGCGACGACGACGTCGAACTCACCCGCGCGGATCAACTGGTCGGCGAGCGCGATCGCGTCGAGCCCGGAGAGGCACACCTTGTTCACGGTGAGCGCGGGAACGTTCATCGGGATGCCCGCCTTGACGGCGGCCTGGCGGGCCGGCATCTGGCCCGCACCGGCCTGGAGCACCTGGCCCATGATCACGTACTCGACCTGGTCGCCGCCGATGCCGGCCCGGTCCAGCGCGGCCTTGATGGCGAAACCGCCGAGGTCGGCGCCGGAGAAGCTCTTCAGCGAGCCGAGGAGGCGGCCCATGGGCGTACGCGCGCCCGCGACGATCACTGAGGTGGTACCGGTCGTTCCAGACATGAGGGGCGCCCCTTGGGATGAGGAGTGAACGAGGGTTTACTTGAATGTACTGAGCGGTACCTCGCCCGTCATCCGGCAGCGGGTGTGACGGCGCGCACGTTGCGTAACCATCCGTGTGGCGCTGCACTGGTTCCATGCTGACGCGAATCGATCACATCGGGATCGCCTGTTTCGACCTCGACAAGACCGTCGAGTTCTACCGCTCGACCTACGGGTTCGAGGTGTTCCATTCCGAGATCAACGAGGAGCAGGGCGTACGGGAGGCCATGCTCAAGATCAACGATACGTCCGACGGCGGCGCTTCCTACCTCCAGCTCCTGGAGCCGACCCGGGAGGACTCGGCCGTGGGCAAGTGGCTGGCGAAGAACGGGGAGGGTGTCCACCACATCGCCTTCGGCACCGCGGACGTCGACGCGGATTCCGCGGACATCCGGGAGAAGGGGGTCAGGGTGCTGTACGAGGAGCCCAGGACGGGTTCGATGGGGTCCCGGATCACCTTCCTGCACCCCAAGGACTGCCACGGTGTCCTCACCGAACTGGTCACGTCCGCAGCGGAGCACTGACCTCCGGATACCCGGCCCGGTAGAGTGGGCTGTTCCGGGCCGGGGCCGGGTCGGGGCCGCGCCGCGTCCCCAGCCGTTGATCTGTCACCATTCCCCGGGGGACCGTTCACCGGTGAACGGTACTCGTTGGAGAGTTGCGACCAGGGGACGGATGGGACCGCGCAGTGCGGGGCTACGAACGCCAGGAGAGCCACCGAGCTGAAGACGACCATCTCTCGCGGTTCGAAGCCGAGATGGACCGGCTGAAGACCGACCGGGAGAAGGCCGTCCAGCACGCCGAGGACCTCGGTTACCAGGTCGAGGTCTTGCGCGCCAAGCTGCACGAGGCTCGGCGCAATCTCGCGACCCGTCCCGCGTACGACAGCGCGGACATCGGCTATCAGGCCGATCAGTTGCTCCGTAACGCCCAGATCCAGGCGGATCAGCTGCGGACCGACGCCGAGCGGGAGCTCCGCGACGCCCGCGCGCAGACGCAGCGGATCCTCCAGGAGCACGCCGAGCACCAGGCGAGGCTCCAGGCCGAGCTGCACAACGAGGCGGTGCAGCGGCGCCAGCGGCTCGACCAGGAGCTGGCGGAGCGCCGCCAGACCGTCGAGTCCCACGTCAACGAGAACGTCGCCTGGGCCGAGCAGCTCCGGGCCAGGACGGAGTCCCAGGCCCGCCGGCTGCTGGAGGAGTCCCGGGCCGAGGCCGAGCAGTCCTTGTCGGCGGCGCGCGCCGAGGCGAGCCGGCTGGCGGAGGAGACCCGGCAGCGGCTCGGTTCCGAGGCGGAGACGGCCCGGACCGAGGCCGAGGCGATCCTGCTGCGCGCCCGCAAGGACGCCGAACGGCTGCTGGACGCCGCCTCCAGCCAGGCGCAGGAGGCCACCAGCCACGCCGAGCAGCTGCGTACCTCGACGACGGCCGAGACGGAGCAGACCCGGCAGCAGACGGCCGAGCTGAACCGCGCCGCCGAGCAGCGCATGCAGGAGGCCGGGACCCAGCTGCGCGAGGCCCGGCTGGAGGCCGAGAAGGTCACCGCCGAGGCGAAGGAGGCCGCGGTCAAGCGGCTGGCCGCCGCCGAGTCGCAGAACGAGCAGCGCACCCGTACGGCCAAGTCGGAGATCGCCCGGCTGGTCGGCGAGGCCACCAAGGACGCCGAGACGCTCAAGGCGGAGGCCGAGCAGGCGCTCGCCGACGCCCGCGCCGAGGCGGACCGGCTGAAGTCCGAGGCGTCCGAGAAGGCCCGCACGGCCGCCGCCGAGGACACCGCGGCGCAGCTCGCCAAGGCCGCCAGGAGCGCCGAGGAGGTGCTGACCAAGGCGTCCGAGGACGCGCGGTCCACCACCAGGGCGGCGAGCGAGGAAGCCGACCGGATCCGCCGCGAGGCGGAGGCCGAGGCGGACCGGCTGCGCGGCGAGGCCGCCGAGCAGGCCGACCAGCTCAAGGGCGCGGCCAAGGACGACACCAAGGAGTACCGGGCCAAGACGGTCGAGCTCCAGGAGGAGGCACGCCGGCTGCGCGGCGAGGCCGAGCAGCTGCGCTCCGAGGCGGTCGCCGAGGGCGAGCGGATCCGCGGCGAGGCACGCCGCGAGGCGGTCCAGCAGATCGAGGAGGGCGCGAAGACCGCCGAGGAGCTGCTGGCCAAGGCGAAGGCGGACGCGGAGGAGCTGCGGTCCGCCGCGGGCACCGAGAGCGAGCGGGTCCGCGGCGAGGCGGCCGAGCGGGCCGGCGCACTGCGCAAGCAGGCCGAGGAGGCCCTGGAGCGGGCCCGAGCCGAGGCCGAGCAGCTGCGTACGGAGTCCGAGGAGCAGGCCGCTTCGACCACCACCGCGGCCGAGCGGGCGGCGGCGGAGCTGCGCGAGGAGACCGAGCGTGCGGTCGCGGCCCGGCAGGCGGAGGCGGCCGAGGAGCTGACCCGGCTGCACACCGAGGCCGAGACCCGGGTCGCCGGCGCCGAGCAGGCGCTCACGGACGCGCGCGCCGAGGCGGAGAGCCTCAGGCGCGAGACGAACGAGGAGTCCGAGCGGCTGCGCGCGGAGGCCGCCGAGCGGATCCGGACGCTGCGCGAGCAGGCGGAGACCGAGGCGGAGCGGCTGCGCGACGAGGCCGCGGCGGACGCGTCGCAGTCGCGTGCGGAGGGCGAGGCCGTCGCCGTACGGCTGCGTTCCGAGGCGGCCGCCGAGGCGGAGCGGCTCAAGTCCGAGGCGCAGGAGAGCGCCGACCGGGTGCGGTCCGAGGCCGCCGCCGCCGCGGAGCGGGTGGGCACGGAGGCCGCCGAGGCGCTGGCCGCCGCCCAGGAGGAGGCCAACCGGCGCCGCCGGGAATCCGAGGAGACCCTCGACGCGGCGCGCACCGAGGCGAACCAGGAGCGCGAGCGGGCCCGCGAGCAGAGCGAGGAGCTGCTCGCCTCCGCCCGCAAGCGGGTCGAGCAGGCGCAGGCCGAGGCGCAGCGCCTGGTCGAGGAGGCGGACAGCCGGGCGACCGAGCTGGTCTCCACGGCCGAGCAGACCGCCCAGCAGGTGCGGGATTCGGTCAGCGGGCTGCAGGAGCAGGCCGAGGCGGAGATCGCCGGGCTGCGCTCGACCGCCGAGCACGTGGCGGAGCGGACGAAGTCCGAGGCGCAGGAGGAGGCGGACCGGGTCCGTACCGACGCGCACGCGGAGCGGGAGCGGGCCGGCGAGGACGCGTCCCGGATCCGCCGGGAGGCTCAGGAGGAGTCCGAGGCCGCGAAGGCGATGGCCGAGCGGACCGTCGCGGACGCGATCGCCGAGTCGGAGCGGCTGCGGGCGGACACCGCCGAGTACAGCCAGCGGATGCGCACCGAGGCCTCCGACGCGCTGGCCTCGGCCGAGCAGGACGCCTCGCGCAGCCGCGCCGAGGCCCGCGAGGACGCCAACCGGATGCGTTCCGACGCGGCGGCCCAGGCCGACCGGCTGGTGGGCGAGGCCACGAGCGAGGCCGAGCGGATCGGCACGGAGTCGACGCAGCGGGCCACCGGCCTCGTGGAAGAGGCGACGCAGCAGGCCACCGGCCTCGTGGAAGAGGCGACGCAGCGGGCCACCACGCTGGTCGACGAGGCGAAGCAGCAGGCGGCCCGGCTGTCGGACGAGGCCGCGGACGAGGCGGAGCGGCTGCGCGCGGAGGCGGCGGCCACCGTCGGCTCGGCGCAGGAGCACGCGGCACGCACCCGCGAGGAGGCGGAGCGGCTGCACACGGAGACGGAGTCGGCGGCCGAGCAGATGCGCGCGGAGGCCCGCCAGGAGGCGGACCGGCTGCTCGACGAGGCCCGGGAGGCCGCGGCGAAGCGCCGGGCCGATGCCGCGGAGCAGGCCGATCAGCTCATCAACAAGGCCCAGGAGGAGGCGCTGCGCGCCGCCACCGAGGCGGAGAAGCAGGCCGACACGATGGTCGGCGTGGCCCGCAAGGAAGCCGTGCGGATCACCTCGGAGGCCACGGTCGAGGGCAACTCCCTGGTGGAGCAGGCCCGTACGGACGCGGACGAGCTGCTGGTCGGCGCGCGCCGGGACTCCACCGCGATCCGGGAGCGGGCCGAGGAGCTGCGGGCCCGGATCGAGGGCGAGATCGAGGAGCTGCACGACCGCGCCCGGCGGGAGACCTCCGAGCAGATGAAGACGGCGGGCGAGCGCGTCGACAACTTGATGAAGGCAGCGACGGAGCAGCGCGACGAGGCGGCGGCCAAGGCCAAGGAGCTGCTGGCGGACGCCAATTCGGAGGCGAGCAAGGTCCGGATCGCCGCGGTGAAGCGGGCCGAGTCGCTGCTGAAGGAGGCCGAGCAGAAGAAGGCCACGCTGGTCCGCGAGGCCGAGAAGCTGCGGGCCGACGCCGAGGCCGAGGCGAAGCGTACGGTGGACGAGGGCAAGCGTGAGCTGGATCTGCTGGTGCGCCGGCGCGAGGACATCAACACCGAGATCTCCCGTGTCCAGGACGTGTTGGAGGCGCTGGAGTCCTTCGAGACGCCGACGGGCGGCGGCAAGGGCGCGGGCGGTTCCACCGGCGGCGTCAAGGCCGGCGCCTCGGCGGGCACTCGATCGAGTGGCAAGTCGTCCGATGGGTAGTCGCCTTGCCTTTTCCCATGCTCCGTCAAGAACGTTCAACCCTCCGAGTGGCAAGGGTTACAGGGCTCAGCCACTCAAAAGAGGTGTCATTCTCCAGATCAAAAGCGCATCCGCTCGGTGACACGCCGTTCCGGCCCCTAGGATTCCCCCTAACACCTCACCGGTCTCATTCGACAGGAACCCCATGAGCGACCCTTCCTCCCCCTTCGGCTTCGAGCTCGTGCGACGTGGATACGACCGCGGTCAGGTGGATGACCGCATTACCAAGCTCGTCGCCGACCGTGATAGTGCCCTGACCCGCATCACCTCTCTGGAGAAGCGCATCGAGGAGCTCCACCTCGAAACGCAGAACGCCCAGGCCCAGGTGAACGACGCGGAGCCGTCGTACGCCGGACTCGGCGCCCGCGTCGAGAAGATCCTCCGCCTGGCCGAGGAGGAGGCGAAGGACCTGCGTGAGGAGGCCCGTCGCGCCGCCGAGCAGCACCGTGAGCTCGCCGAGTCGGCCGCCCAGCAGGTGCGCAACGACGCCGAGACGTTCGCCGCCGAGCGCAAGGCGAAGGCCGAGGACGAGGGCGTCCGCATCGTCGAGAAGGCCAAGGGTGAGGCCGGCTCGCTGCGCACGGAGGCCCAGAAGGACGCCGCGCAGAAGCGCGAGGAGGCGGATGCCCTCTTCGAGGAGACCCGCGCCAAGGCCGCCCAGGCCGCCGCGGACTTCGAGACCAACCTGGCCAAGCGCCGCGACCAGTCGGAGCGCGACCTCGCGTCCCGTCAGGCCAAGGCCGAGAAGCGCCTCGCCGAGATCGAGCACCGCGCCGAGCAGCTCCGCCTGGAGGCCGAGAAGCTCCGTACGGACGCCGAGCGCCGGGCCCGTCAGACGGTGGAGACCGCGCAGCGCCAGTCCGAGGACATCGTGGCCGACGCGAACGCCAAGGCCGACCGGATCCGCAGCGAATCGGAGCGCGAGCTGGCGGCGCTCACCAACCGCCGCGACTCGATCAACGCCCAGCTGACCAACGTCCGCGAGATGCTGGCCACGCTGACCGGTGCCGCGGTCGCCGCGGCCGGCGCCCCCGCCGACGACGAGCCGGTCACCCGTGGTGTCCCGGCTCAGCAGGGTCGCTGACCCCCGGGTACTGCAGCTGTACCCCTGGAACGACACTGACGCGCCCGGTTCCGCCCTTGTGGTGGCGCCGGGCGCGCGGCCGTTCTAGCGTGAACGCATGATCGAGCTCGATGGCCTCACCAAGCGCTTTGGCAACAAGGTTGCCGTCGACCGGCTGTCCTGCCGGGTCAGGCCCGGAATGGTGACGGGTTTTCTGGGGCCAAACGGGGCGGGCAAGTCCACGACGATGCGGATGATGCTCGATCTCGACAACCCGACCAGCGGTTCGGTGCGCATCGACGGCAAGCACTACCGCGACCTCGAAGAACCCCTGAAGTACATCGGGGCGCTGCTGGACGCCAAGTCGATGCACGGCGGACGCAGCGCGTACAACAATCTGCTCTGTCTCGCGCAGAGCAACCGCATCCCGGAGAGCCGGGTCGCGGAGGTGCTGGACACCGTGGGGCTGACCGCGGTGGCGAAGAAGAAGTCGAAGGGGTTCTCGCTCGGCATGGGCCAGCGGCTCGGCATCGCGGCGGCGCTGCTCGGCGACCCGCAGGTGCTGCTCTTCGACGAACCGGTCAACGGCCTGGACCCCGAGGGCATCCACTGGATCCGCAATCTGATGAAGGCGCTCGCCGCGGAGGGCCGGACAATCTTCGTCTCCTCGCACCTGATGAGCGAAATGGCCCTCACCGCGGACCACTTGATCGTGATCGGCCAGGGCAGGCTGCTCGCCGACACCTCGATGGCCGACTTCATCCATCAGAACTCCCGCAGTTACGTACGGCTGCGCTCGCCGCAGCAGGAGCGGCTGCGCGACGTACTGCACGAGGCGGGGCTGATCGTGGTCGAGACCGGGGGCGGCACGCTGGAGATCGACGGCGCCACGACCGAGGCGCTGGGCGAGCTCGCCGCGCAGCACCAGATCGTGCTGCACGAGCTGAGTGCCCAGCGGGCCTCCCTGGAGGAGGCGTTCATGCAGATGACCGCGGACTCCGTGGAGTACCACGCGCACTCCGACCATGCCGCGGCGCCACCGCCGACGGGCCCGCAGTGGGGCGAACAGTGGAACCAGCAGACCGGTGGCGCCGCCGCCGGCAGCGGCAAGGAGGTGTGACGACGATGGCATCGGTACCCGCGGTCCTGACCTCCGAGTGGACCAAGATCCGTACGGTCTCCTCGACCGTCTGGACGCTGATCTCCGCGTTCGTCGTCACCGTCGCGATGAGCGCGGCGCTCTGCGCCCTGATGAACTCCCAGTTCGACGAGCTCCCGGTGGCGGAGAGAGTCACCTTCGACCCGACCCTGATCAGCTTCTCCGGCATGGTCCTCGGTCAGCTGGCCATGGTCGTCTTCGGGGTGCTGGTGGTCGGTACGGAGTACAGCTCCGGCATGATCCGCACCTCGCTGGCGGCGGTGCCCCAGCGCGGTTCGTTCCTGTTCAGCAAGATCGCGGTGGCCGGGGCGCTGGCCCTGGTGGTCGGCATCGCGACCAGCTTCGTCTCGTTCTTCCTCGGGCAGGCCCTGCTCGGCGACCACCACACGGACATCGGCGCGGACAACGTGCTGCGCGCGGTCGTCGGCGGCGGCATCTACATGGGGCTGATCGGGATCTTCTCGATGGGCGTGGCGACGATGCTGCGCAGTTCCATGCTGTCGCTCGGCATCCTGATGCCGTTCTTCTTCCTGGTCTCCCAGATCCTGTCGGTGGTGCCGGGGACGGAGAAGGTCGCCCGTTACTTCCCCGACCAGGCCGGCTCCAAGATCATGCAGGTGGTCCCCGACGCGATGAACAGCAACCCGGCTCCGTACGGGCCGTGGGGCGGGCTCGGGATTCTGGTCGCCTGGGTGGCTGCCGCGCTGATCGGCGGCTATGTCGTACTGAAGAGGCGGGACGCGTAACGGCCGCCTCGACGGCGTCGGCGGGCGGTGCCCGCGGACTGCCCGGAAGCCTCCCGTCCGCTCCGACCGGACCGACGCTCAACCGCAACGGCTTGGCCGGAACCGTCAAGGCCTGGATATCCTCCTAACTCTTACGGGGGCGTGCGGCCGGACGGCCTGGGCCCCGACGACAGATGTGAGTCGATGGGGCTGGAGCATGATCGAGGCAGTCGGCCTGACCAAGCGCTACGGCGCGAAGACGGCCGTGCACAACCTTTCCTTCCAGGTGCGGCCGGGCGCCGTCACCGGATTCCTCGGTCCCAACGGGTCGGGCAAGTCCACCACCATGCGCATGATCCTGGGCCTGGATCAGCCGACCTCCGGCCATGTGACGATCGGCGGCCACCCCTTCCGCAGCCTGCCGAACGCACCGCGCCAGGTGGGTGCGCTGCTGGACGCGAAGGCGGTGCACGGCGGGCGCAGCGCCCGTAACCACCTCCTCTCGCTCGCCCAGCTCGCCGGGATCCCGGCCGCCCGGGTCGACGAGGTACTCGGCGTCGTCGGCCTCCAGGACGTCGCCCGGAAGCGGTCCAAGGGGTTCTCGCTCGGCATGGGCCAGCGGCTCGGCATCGCGGCGGCGCTGCTCGGCGACCCGCAGGTGCTGCTCTTCGACGAACCGGTCAACGGCCTGGACCCCGAGGGCATCCTCTGGGTCCGCAATCTGATGAAGATGCTGGCGTCCGAGGGGCGTACGGTCTTCGTCTCCAGCCACCTGATGAGCGAGATGGCGCTCACCGCCGACCATCTGATCGTGATCGGCCGGGGCCAGCTGCTCTCCGACATGAACATCAAGGACTTCATCTCGGCCAACTCGGCCGACTTCGCCCGGGTGCGGGTCGCGGACGGCCTCGCGGAGCGGCGCGAGAAGCTGACGGCCTCGCTCACCGAGGCGGGCGGACAGGTCATGTCCGAGCCGGACGGGGCGCTGCGCGTCACCGGGCTGCCGCTGCCGCGGATCAGCGATGTGGCGCACGAGGCGGATGTCCGGCTGTGGGAGCTCTCGCCGCACCAGGCCTCGCTGGAGGAGGCGTACATGCGGATGACCCAGGGCGCCGTGGACTACCGCTCGACGGCGGACCAGAAGGCGGGTCTGCAGCAGCCGGTGCCCGACGGGTACGCGCAGCAGGGGTACGCGCCGCAGCCTCCGGAGATGCCGCAGCAGAACTGGTACGCCCCGCCGCCGCCCGGACAGAACCCGTACGCGGCGGCCCCGGCCACCCCGGCCCCGGCCACTCCGGACCTGACCAAGCGCGAGACCAGCGAGGACGCCCGATGACAACGCCGCCGACCCCGCAGGCGCCGTACCAGCAGCAGGTCCCGGCCCCGCCGCACAGCCCGTCGGCCGCACCGGCCGGCATGTACACCTCACCGATCCCGGTGCGCCCGGCCACGCTCGGCGATGCGATCGCCTCCGAGTGGACCAAGATCCGCTCGGTGCGCTCCACGATGTGGACGCTCGGCATCATGATCGTGCTGCTGCTCGGGATCGGGCTGCTCGCCGCGGTCGCGGTCAACGCCTCCGGGAGCGGTCTCGACGCGACGCCGGTGCTCAGCTTCGGCTTCTTCGGGGTGCTGCTGGGCTCGATCTGTGTGATCACGCTCGGCGTGATGACCATCGCGTCGGAGTACGGCACGGGCATGATCCGCACGACGCTGACGGCCTGCCCCAGCCGGGCCCGGGTGCTGAGCGCGAAGGCGATCGTCTTCTTCCTGCTCACCTTCGTGATCACGACCGTGACGACCGCGCTGGTCGCGGTGTTGCAGACGGCGATCATCGACAGCGCACCGCCCTCCGGCGGCGACTGGCTGCGCGCGACGGTCGGTGTCGGCCTCTACATCGCGACGCTGGGGCTGCTCTCGCTCGCGGTCGGCGCTCTCATCCGGCACTCCGCCGGTGCGATCACGATCATGATCGGCGTGGTGCTGCTGCCGCTCGTGATGGCCATGTTCATGTTCGCGGAGTCCCTCTCCGGCCTGCGGATGAAGCTCTTCGAGTACTCGATCCCCAACCAGCTCAGCGCGTTCTACTCCACCTCGGTCGCCGAATCGGGGCCGTCCGGCTGGGACCCGCTGTGGATCATGCTCGGAGTCACGGCCGTGGCGCTGCTCGGGGCGTTCGCCGCTCTGGACCGCCGGGACGTGTGACCCTTCCGGGCCCGTCCCGAAGGGCTCAGTAGCGAGGCGCGTTCCTGGACCGCTGCACCTGTGTGGTGCGGCGGTCCTTCGCGTTCCAGCAGGCCTTGTGCCAGTGCCTGCGGTCGTCGATCCCGCCGTACTCGGACCAGGCCACCAGGTGCGGGACGCCGGACGGGATCTCCTGGTCGCAGCCGGGGCAGCGGTACCGCTTGCCCGCCGCGCTCGCGCCGCTGACCGGGCGGACCGACCACTGCTCGCCCTGCCACTCCTCGGCACGTCCGCCGCCGCCGTACCGGCCCAGCGGCTCCGCTGTGCTGTCGTGGGGACTCTCGCCGCCTCGGGGGCGGTTGCGGCGCGGGGACACGTGACACCTCACGGGGCAGGCTGGGCAGTTCCCGTCCAGCGTAGGGCCATTCGGCCGAACCGGTCGTCCGGAGCCTCCTGGGCGGGGTCACGGGAGCTCCCGGGAGGGGTGAGTTACCGGAAAATCGCAACAACCTGCCGGTGGACCGTGCCTTTGGCACGTGTCAGACGTTGTTGCTGAATAGAGGAGAGCCGCGTCGGCCGCAAGGAGGCAATTGGCGATGCGTGTGGGAACGTTCGTACTGGCAGCCCAGTTTCCGGGGCAGGGGCCGGGTGAAGCGCTGCATCGCGCTGTCCGGTCCACCGAGGTGGCGGAGGAATCCGGCCTCGACTCGGTCTGGCTGGCAGAACATCATTTCGTGCCGTACGGGGTCTGCCCGTCCGCCGTCACGCTGGCCGCGCTGCTGCTCGGCCGCACCCGCAGGATCCGGGTGGGCACGGCGGTGAGCGTGCTGTCGACCCAGCATCCGGTGGCGCTCGGCGAACAGGCCGCGCTGCTCCATCTCACCAGCGGCGGCCGGTTCACGCTCGGCGTCGGCCGGGGCGGCCCCTGGGTGGATCTGGAGGTGTTCGGCGGGGGCCTGGAGGCGTACGAGAAGGGCTTCCCGGAATCCCTGGAGCTGCTGCTCGACTGGCTGGGCAGCCCGAAGGTGGCCGGGCGCGGCGAGCGGTACGGCTTCCGCGAGGTCGCCGTGGTCCCCCGGGCCGACGAACTGCTCGCCGAGGACGGCGGCGAGAGCCCCGGCGGCCCCGAGGTGGTCGTCGCGTGCACCTCTCCGAAGACGGTGAAGCTCGCCGCGGAGAAGGGCCTGCCGATGCTGCTCGGGATGCACTGCGGGGACCAGGAGAAGGCCGACATGGTCGCCCTGTGGCGCTCCACCGCGCTCGCCGCGGGCCGCTCGCCCGAGAGCGTCCGCGAGGCCGGGCACGTGTCCGCGGGGGTGGCCCAGATCGCCGACCGTCCCCAGGAGGCGGTGGAGACGTTGGTGAAGGCGATGCCGGGCTGGATGCGGCAGGGGCTGGATGCCCATGTCACGGTCGACGGCCGGCACCGGGTGATGCGCGATCCGGTCGCGTACACGGAGCTGCTGTGCGGTCTTCATCCCGTGGGCCCGCCCCGGCTCGCCGCCGACCGGCTCGCCGCCACCGCCGAGCGGACGGGCATCACCCGCTTCGCGCTCCTGGTGGAGGGGTCGGGAGATCTGGCGGCCACGGAGGAGAACGTAGCGCGGCTGGGCACCGAAGTGCTCCCGCTGCTCACCTGACAGGTCGTCGGAGGTGCGGGGGCTGCCGCTCCGGAGCGAGTCGCACGGTCTCGGCCCGGAACGGCAGCAAGCGTTCAGCAGTCCCGCAGTTCGGGCGACTGGTTGAGCAACTGGCCCCTCACCGAGGTGAAGCGGGCCAGACGCTCGTCGACCGACGGGTCCAGCGGGAACACCGCGACGCGGTGGCAGTTCTGGAATGCCAGGCGCACCCCGAAGTGCCGCTGGAGCGCGCCGCGGATCGCATCACTCGCGAGCGCGCGCAGCAGCTGACCACGTGCCTGCTCGTCCGGCGGGGGCGTCTGGTTGTCGGCGAACTCTCCACCGTCCACCTTCAGCTGAGCCACCAGAGAGCTGATCATCTCCCATGCGTAGGGCAGGGAGGTCCGGACGCAGTCGACGAAGTCGGCTTCGTCGACCTCGCCTCGCTCGGCCTGTTCCAACAGCGCCGGTGAGACGTCGAGCGACATGGGTTCTCCTCTCGCGACCCCGACGCCGGGCCGGGGCCTTACGGGCAGGGAAGGAGGACGGCGACGCAGCGTACACAGACGGCGACCTCCTGCTTACACGGTAAGGGTGCGGTCCGGGCCGCACCAGGAGATTGGGAACACAACCGGCCAATAACGAAGGGGCGCAAAGAGGGGCAAGCCCCGACTGCGCCCCTTGGACGAAAGCGGGGTGACGGGAGTGGCAGGGGGAGAATCGCGTGGAACACCCCTCGTCGAGTAGCGTTGCCGACCATGCGTCTCGTCATCGCCCGCTGCTCCGTGGACTACGCCGGCCGGCTCACGGCCCACCTGCCCTCCGCTCCCCGTCTGATCCTGGTGAAGGCGGACGGGAGCGTGTCGATCCACGCCGACGACAGGGCGTACAAACCCCTCAACTGGATGTCACCGCCCTGCACTCTGAAGGAGGGCACCGGCGACACCGCGGACGTCTGGACCGTGGTGAACAAAGCGGGCGAGAAACTCATCATCACGATGGAGGAAATCCTCCACGACTCGTCCCACGAGCTGGGTGTCGACCCGGGCCTGATCAAGGACGGCGTCGAAGCGCACCTGCAGGAACTGCTCGCCGACCGGATCGAGATCCTCGGCGAGGGCTACACCCTGATCCGCCGCGAGTACTTCACCGCCATCGGGCCGGTCGACATCCTGTGCCGGGACGCCGACGGCCAGACCGTCGCCGTGGAGCTGAAGCGGCGCGGCGACATCGACGGCGTGGAGCAGCTGACCCGCTATCTGGAGCTGCTCAACCGCGATCCGCACCTCGCCCCGGTGAAGGGCGTCTTCGCGGCCCAGGAGATCAAGCCCCAGGCCCGGGTGCTGGCGACGGACCGCGGGATCGGCTGTGTCGTGCTCGACTACGACGCGATGCGCGGCATCGAGGACGACAAGCTCCGGCTGTTCTGACCCGCCCCGCTGCCCCTGTTCCCGCTTCCTTTCCGGTCCCCCCGACGCCGGACGTGCCCGTCACGTCCGGCGTTCGTCGGTTCCGGGGCGGTTCAGGCGATGGCCGGACCGCTGTCCGCGCTCGCCGACGACGACGACGAGGAGGGGCCGCTCGCCGAGTCGGAGGTGTCGGGCGAGGACGGCTCGGGTTCGGTGGCCGTGTCCGTCGGGCTCGGGGACTCGGTCTCCGTCGGGCTGGCGGTCGGGCTGGAGGTCTTCGTCGGCTTGGGCGACTTCGTCGTGGTGGGCGACGTGGTCGGCCTGTGCGACGGCGGCCTGCTGCCGGACGACGTGTCCGAGGACGGGGTGCCGCTCGGTTCCGTCGGGTCCGTGGACGGTGTGCCGCTGCCGCTCGGCGTGATCTCGCTGCCCGACGGACCGGGCGTGGCCGGACTGCCGCTGGATGCCGGGTCGGCGGAGGTCGAACCGTCAGCCGGGCCGTCGGCCGGCAGTTCGTCCTCGCCACCATCCTGGCTCTGCGACTGTTCGGTCGTGACGTCCTGGTTCCCCTGGACGTCGTCGTCGCCGGAGGTCAGCCCCAGTCCGACCACCGTGCCGAGCACACCGGTCAACAGGACGCCCGCGGCCGTCGCGACCAGATTGCGCCGGGCCCCGGCGAGCAGCCCGAAGCGGCCTCCCCGCGCGCCCCCGGCGGCCTTGGGCGCGCTCTGCCGCGAGATCACCGCGGTGGCACCCTCGTACGGCCTCGGCAGCGTCTGCGTCATGGACGGCCTCGTACCGGCGGGCGGCGTCGCAGGCTCCTCGGCCCGCGAAACCGGCAGCTCGTCCCCGGGCGGGGTGAGGACGATGGGCAGCGGGCCGCCGGAACGGTCCGCGACCAGGGCGAGCGCGCGCCGTCCGGCCACCGCCCCGGACTTGTCGGCCAGCGCCCCGCGCATGCTGATCGAGGTCTCCAGCTCGGCCCTGGCCCGGTCCGGGTTTCCGGCCAGGAGCGCGAGTACGCCCAACTCGTGGTGGAAGTAGGCCTCTTCGGCGACCTCCCCGGCGATCCGGGCGGCCTCCTGGCCGATCCGCAGCGCCTTCTCCCAGGCCCCCCAGTGCAGGCCCGCCGCGAAGGCCGGGGTGGCACTGCGGGCCAGCAGCACGGCCACGCTGGTCTGCCCCGCCCCGTCGCCGGGCACCAGCTGCGCCATCGCCGCGATGACGGCGTCGCCCTCGGCCGTCACCCGCTCGGGGGTGACCGAGGGGTGACCGGCCCACCAGGCGTAGTGCTGGGCCGCGGTACGGGCCCGCTCGGTGGCGTCCTCGCCGTATCCGGCGGCCTCCAGCTGGGTGACGACACCGGCGGCGAGCCGGTAGCGCGAACCGGCCGGGGAGAGCAGCCCGCAGCCGGCCAGTTCGCCGAGCGCGGCGTCCGCGTGGGTGTCCCCGATGAGCGCCGGCAGATGCGCCTGGTGCGGCACCTCGCCGCCCAGGGCCACCGCGAAGCGCAGGGTGTCGCGGGCGGGTCCGCTCAGCCGTGAGGCGAGCAGCGCGGCGGGCGCCGCCCCCTCGCCGAGGCTGGGCAGCGGTATGTGGACCCCGTCGACGGCCTGGTCGTGCCCGAAGGGGGCGTCCGCGGGCAGGCCGTCGCGGCCGCCGTACTCGCCGTACGCCTCGGGGTCGGTACGCAGCAGATCGCGCTGGCGCAGCAGGGCGGCCGCCTGGACGAAGCGCAGCGGCAGCCCCTCGGACTCGAACCAGAGGTCTCCCGCCCAGTTCGCCTCCTCGTCGGTGAGCGGGCGCTCGACGGCCCGCTCCAGCAGGTCGACCGCGGTGCTGCGGCCGAGGCCCGCGAGGAAGACCTCTTCGAGGTGCGAGTCCGTGGTGGGCGCGGCGACGTCCGGAACCGTCGCGAACAGGAAGGCGCACTCCGGTGTCGCGTCGAGCAGTTCCTCCAGCGCGGCCCCGCCGAACTCCAGATCGTCGAGCAGCACGACGGCGCCGATGCTCCGGACCCGTTCGAGCAGCCGGTCACGGTCGGGGCGGTGCAGCGGCGCGTCGTGGACGGCCTCGAAGAGCCCGTACAGCAGGTCGGTGGCGCTCCGCTTGTAGCCGCTGAGCCGTACGACTCCGTCCGGTGCGAGGTCCGCGCAGTCGGCCGCGACGGCGTCGAGCAGTGCCGTACGGCCCGATCCGGCGGGTCCGGTGAGCCGCACCGAGCGGCCCCGGGACAGCAGGCGCACCAGCCGTTCGCGCTCCTGCGCGCGCTCCAGGAGCGGCAGTTGGGGGGCGGGCGGGCCGGGTGGTACGGGCGGCGCGGTGGCGCGTTCGCGGTCGGCGCGGCCGGTCGCGGTGCGCCGGGCGGGCGGGCCGGGCTGCTCCCCCGGCGGGCACAGCTCGACCTCGCTGCCGTCGATCGGGTTGACGGTGAGGAGGTAGTCGCCCGCTATGAGCCGGACGACGCGTGCCTGCGGCGTCGGCTGGCCGGGCTCCGGGGTCAGCTGGTCACGGGCCGGCCGTCTGCGGCCGGCCCCCTCGCCGAAGCCGCCGTTGTCCCGGCCGTACTCTTCCGGTCCCCGGTGTGTCGGGTCCATCGCCAAAGCCCCCAGACGCGTCGCGCACGATTGCCCCTCCGGCCTCGCACGCCCCGCTGTCGCTTCCGGTCCGGTGTCCGCCCGGTGGGTTCGTCAATCGGCGGACGGGCGAACCCTAGACCGTCGCGCCGGGTCCCTGCACAGTCGGGGGGTCACGCCGCCCGAAGCGCACGTTCTCGCGCGGATTGTGTGCTTTCGGCCTCGGCGGACGACCAGGGCGCGCACCCCGGCGTACGCCGCTACACGCGCGGCAGTGAGTCCGCGGCGATTCCGCCTTCGATGGCCAGGATGCGGTGCAACCGGGTCGCCACCAGCAGGCGCTGCATCTGCGGCGGCACGCCGCGGAGCACCAGCCGACGCCCGGCCCGTCCGGCCCGGCGGTGTGCGCCCATGATGACGCCGAGTCCGGTGGCGTCCCAGGAATCCAGCTCGGTCAGGTCGAGCACCAGGTCGCCGACGCCGTCGTCGAGGGCCGAGTGCAGGGCCGTACGGGCGTCCGCCGCGCTTCGGACGTCGAGGCGGCCCCCGACGACCAGCTCGGCGTGGTCGCCCCTGATGTGCATATGCGCTCCCCTGGAATGCTCCGTGGCAAAGTTCGTCTGTCTGTTCTGTCTCTCCCACAACTGACTGCGGCAGCGACAGGGAAGTTGCCGTCTGTAAGCGAACCGATACCGAATTCACCCCGTGGAGTGACCGAGGCGCGGCGAGGGCCCGCTCGGACCCGCTGATTCCGGGAGACTCCCCCGGATCTCCGGGCCTGACCGACGGCAGATCAGGCAACCGGAGACCGAAAACGATCAGTACGTGTAGAAGCCCTGCCCGCTCTTGCGGCCGATGTCACCTGCATCCACCATCCGGCGCATCAGCTCCGGAGCGGCGAACTTCTCGTCCTGCGACTCGGTGTAGATGTTGCTCGTGGCGTGCAGCAGGATGTCGACGCCGGTCAGGTCCGCCGTGGCGAGCGGGCCCATGGCGTGGCCGAAGCCCAGCTTGCAGGCGATGTCGATGTCCTCGGCCGAGGCGACGCCCGACTCGTACAGCTTGGCGGCCTCGACGACGAGCGCCGAGATCAGCCGGGTGGTGACGAAGCCGGCGACGTCGCGGTTGACGACGATGCAGGTCTTGCCGACGGACTCGGCGAACTCCCGCGCGGTGGCGAGGGTTTCGTCGCTGGTCTTGTAGCCCCGTACGAGTTCGCAGAGCTGCATCATCGGGACCGGCGAGAAGAAGTGCACACCGACGACGCGCTCGGGGCGCTCCGTCACGGCCGCGATCTTGGTGATCGGGATGGCGGAGGTGTTGGAGGCGAGCACCGCGTCGTCCCGGACGATCTTGTCGAGCGCCCGGAAGATCTCGTGCTTGACCTCCAGCTTCTCGAAGACGGCCTCGACGACGACATCCGCGTCGGCGACCGCGTCGAGGTCGGTGGTGGTCGTGATGCGGGCGAGCGCGGCCTCGGCGTCGGCGGCGTCCAGCTTGCCCTTGGAGACGAACTTGTCGTACGACGCCTTGATGCCGTCACGTCCACGGGCCAGGGCCTCGTCGGTGACATCGCGCAGCACCACGTCCCAGCCCGCCTGGGCGGAGACCTGCGCGATGCCGGACCCCATGAGTCCGGCTCCGATGACGGCAAGCTTCCTGGCCACGTCTGCACCCCTTGGTTTTCTGCCCGCCTCTGCAGCTGGTCCCTGCACGGCCGGGTCTCGACGGTTCTTCACATGCTCTCCGGCGGAGATTAGTACCGTTGGGGGGCCCTGGGGCCGTGAAGAGATGCGCGTCACGTCTCACATGACGGACATCACACCGGGACCCCTCATTCAGCGGCGCGCCGGGCGTAGTTGAGGACCTTTTCGCCGAGCAGGTCCTCGATGTCGTCGAGCAGGACGAGCGCGTCCCGGGACACCTCGCCCGCCTTGCGGCCGTCCACCATCTCCCGGCCGATGTACGCCATGAGCGTGCTGTGCACCCAGGAGAGCTGACCCGCCACCAGGATCGGCGTCGGGTCCCCGGGCTCCGTCCCGCACTCCTCCTGGAGCGTCGTCTCCAGATGCTGAAGGGCCTCCTGCTGTACGTGCCAGAGGCGGGCCTTGAGGCCGTCCGCGCCCTCGATGACCCGCATGAAGCGCTCATAACCCTCCATCAGGCCGACGGTGGGTGACACGCCCTCCACCTGGATGCGCAGTTCGCGCAGGACGGCGTCGGCCGCGGACTCACCCCTGTCCCGGCCCCGGACGTACCGCGAGAGACGGTCGACGATGCCGCGACTGCGGTCGAGGAAGAGGTCCTCCTTGGTCGGGAAGTAGTTGTAGACCGTGTTCACCGAGACGTCGGCGGCGCGGGCGATCTCGGCGATCGTGACCGCGTCGAAGCCCCGCTCCAGGAAGAGACCGGTGGCCACGTCCGAGAGGTGCTGCCTGGTCTGGCGCTTCTTGCGCTCCCTGAGTCCCTCAGCCATGGCCCCATCGTAGGACTCCCCTGGGGTTCCTGAATATTTGGTGCTCCACAATATTTGGTGTCATTGCAATTTTTCATCGACTCTGTTTTTGTGGTCGGCATGCCAATCATCAGCACGGCCGGGCTCGCCCGGACCTTCGACACCAAGGGCGGTCCGGTCCAGGCCGTACGTTCCATCGACATGACGGTCGCGGCCGGCGAGATCGTCGGTCTCCTCGGGCCCAACGGAGCGGGCAAGACCACCACTCTGCGCATGCTCACCACGCTGCTCGCCCCCACCGGCGGCGCGGCCACCGTGGCCGGCCACGATCTGCTCGCGGACCCGGCGGGCGTACGTAAGAAGTGCGGGTACGTGGCCCAGTCGGGCGGCGTCGACCCCCACATCAGCGTCCGGGAGGAGCTGGTCACCCAGGGCCGCCTCTACCGGCTCGGCAAGGCGGCGGCAGCGTCCCGGGCCGCCGAACTCGCCGCCGAACTGGGCCTCTCGGAGCTGCTGGACCGCCGGACGGCCACCCTCTCCGGTGGCCAGCGACGGCGGCTCGACATCGCCATGGGGCTCACCCACCGCCCGGCCGTGCTCTTCCTCGACGAGCCGACCACCGGGCTCGACCCGGGCAGCCGCGCCGACCTGTGGGAGCTGGTGCGCCGGCTGCGGGACACCCACGGCACGACCGTCGTGCTCACCACCCACTACCTCGACGAGGCCGACGCGCTCGCGGACCGGCTCGTCGTGGTCGACGGCGGCCTGGTCGTGGCCGAGGGCACACCGGCCGCGCTGAAGACCCGGCACGCGGGCTCCCCCGCCGCCTCGCTCCAGGAGGCGTTCCTGGCGATCACCGGGCGCTCCCCCGCACCGGCCGACGCCGCTCCCGTCGCCATCCAGTCCGTCCAGTCCGTCTGATCCGGCTGGTCCGGCTGGTCCGTCTAGAGGAATCCGATGCTTCTCCACGACACCGCGCTCGTCTTCGGGCGGTACGCCCGGCAGACCCTGCGCTCAAAGTTCCAGATCCTCTTCGGCATCCTCATGCCGCTGCTCTACCTGCTCTTCTTCGGCCCGCTGCTCACCGGGCTGCCGCTCGGCTCGACCGGTGACTCCTGGCAGGTCCTGGTCCCCGGACTGCTGCTCCAACTCGGCCTGTTCGGCGCTTCGTTCGCCGGGTTCGCCATCATCATCGACAAGTCGACCGGGGTCGTGGAGCGGATGCGGGTGACCCCGGTCAGCCGGCTGGCGCTGCTCCTGGGCCGGGTCCTGCGCGATGCCCTGCTGTTCATGTTCCAGGCGGTGCTGCTGGTGCTCGCCGCCGTGCTCATGGGGCTGCGCGCGCCCCTGCCCGGGGTGCTGATCGGCTTCGCGTTCGTCGGCCTGCTGACGATCTCGCTGGCCTCGCTCTCGTACGCCCTGGCCATGAAGGTCAGCACCCCGCAGGAGTTCGGCCCGGTGATCAACTCGATCACCATGCCGGCCATGCTGCTCTCCGGTCTGATGCTGCCGATGACCCTGGGCCCCGGCTGGCTGGACGTGCTCTCCCATCTCACGCCGTTCCGCTACCTCGTGGACGCGGTGCGGGACGCGTACGTGGGTTCGTACGCATCCGCCCACATGCTCTACGGGGTGCTGGTCGCGCTCGGATTCGCGGCGATCGCCGTGGCGGTGGGCACACGCGTCTTCCGGCGGGCGGGTGCCTGACTAAAGGGCTGTCCCGTGGACAGCCCTTAGGCTGACCGCATGGTCAATCTGACACGTATCTACACGCGCACCGGCGACCAGGGCACCACCGCCCTCGGCGACATGAGCCGGACCGCAAAGACCGATCTGCGGATCTCCGCGTACGCCGACGCCAATGAGGCCAATGCCGTCATCGGTACCGCGATCGCGCTCGGGCAGCTCCCCGAGGACGTCGTGAAGGTCCTCGTCCGCGTGCAGAACGACCTGTTCGACGTGGGCGCGGACCTGTCGACCCCGGTCGTCGAGGATCCCAAGTACCCTCCGCTGCGGGTGGAGCAGAGCTACGTCGACAAGCTGGAGGCGGACTGCGACCACTTCCTGGAGCAGCTGGAGAAGCTGCGCAGCTTCATCCTGCCGGGCGGCACCCCGGGGGCCGCGCTGCTGCACCAGGCGTGCACGGTGGTCCGGCGCGCGGAGCGGTCCACCTGGGCGGCGCTGGAGGTGCACGGCGAGGTGATGAACGCGCTGACCGCGACGTATCTCAACCGGCTCTCCGACCTGCTGTTCATCCTCGCCAGGACGGCGAACAAGGAGGTCGGCGACGTGCTGTGGGTGCCGGGCGGCGAGCGGTAGCCGTCCCGGTCCGCGGACCGGGACGGGCCGGGGTCAGCTCGACGGCCCCGGCCCCGGCGCCGTCTTCGGGAACAACGTGTAGCTCCCCGCGATGACCACGTTGATACCGATCACGAACAGCATCTTCTCCTGCCACGCCTGCAACGACGACACATCGCCGTCCCCGCCCACGTACCAGACGGCCGCCTGGAGCAGCGCCAGCGCGGTCACCGCCGCGGCCGTCCAGCGCGCCGCGACCTTCCACTCGTGCACCGCGCGCGCCATGCCGTACTTCGGCGGCTTCACCGGCGGCGGCCCGCCCGCGAAGCGGTGCGCCACCCGGGCGTCGACCCAGCGGATCGTGGAGTGGCCGAGCCCCACGGTGAAGCCGATGTAGACCGCGGCGAGTCCGTGCTTCCAGTCGGGCTGAGCCCCGTTCTTCAGGTCGATGGCGGTCACCACCAGCAGTACGACCTCCAGCAGCGGCTCGCACAGCAGCATGGCCGCGCCCAGCCTCGGTTTCTTCGCCAGGTACCGCAGCGCGAGCCCCGCGGCCAGCAGCACCCAGAAGGCGACTTCGCAGAGCACGATCAGCGTGACGATCACGGCCCTCTCCTTTCCGTCTCCCCCAGCCTCCCGGCCGCCCGGCCCGGATTCGTCGTCTGCGATGACGAACCACGACTGCATCCTTCGATGTACTCGCGCCTCGCCCCTGGTACGGAGGTCCGGGCGCGGGCCGCCGTGTTGGATGGGAGGGTGCTCTCCCTTCCCCGGCCGCACCGCCACGACGTGCTCCTGGCGGTCATCGGCCTCTTCGGCGGCCTCGTCCTGTGGATGCTCGGTCTGAACATCCAGGGCGACCGGAGCTTCGTCGCCCCGTGGGTGTCCCTGCTGCCGCTCGCCGTCGTGTCGGCGCTCGAACTGGTCCGCCGGACCGCCCCGCAGACCGCCCTGGTCATCGGCACGGTCGCACTGGTCGCGGACCAGTTCACGGTCGGGAACCTGGCGACGGTGCTGATGTTCACGGACCTGATGTACGCGGCCGTGCTGTACGGGAAGCCGTCCGCCGCCCGCCGCATCCCGGTGACCACGTTCCTGATCACGATCGCGGTCACCATCGGGTTCCTGGCCTGGTTCCGCAACCCCCAGGCACTGCTCATCGGCGTCGTCACCGCCATGGTCTCGTTCCTGCCCGCCATCACCGGGGTCAGCGTCCGCAACCACCGCGACGCCGCCGAGACGGCCCGGTTGCACGCCGAACAGACCGCACTGCTGGCCGAGATGGACCGGACCCAGGCGGTGACCGCCGAGCGCACCCGGATGGCCCGCGAACTCCACGACATGGTGGCCAACCACCTTTCCGCGATCGCCATCCACTCCACCGCCGCGCTCTCCATCGACGACCCGGCCACCTCCCGCGACGCGCTGGGGGTGATCCGGGAGAACAGCGTCGACGGGCTCGCCGAGATGCGGAGGCTGATCGGGCTGCTGCGCACCGGCGGCGGTGGCCTGGAACCGGCCGCCTCGCCCACCCTCGCCTCGCTGGACGCCCTGCTGGAGCAGACCCGTACGAACGCCGCGTCGAGCGGCCTGACCTGTACGTTCGAGGACGAGCGGGGCGAGGGCGGCGCACTGCCCACGCCGGTCGAGCTGGCCGCGTACCGGATCGTCCAGGAGTCCCTGACGAACGCGCTCAAGCACGCCGCGCCCGGCCCGGTCACGGTGCGGCTCGGGCAGTCCGGGCAGCTGCTCATGGTGGAGGTCAGCAGTGTGTTCGGGGACCGCCCCGGGCCGCGTGCACCCGGCTCGGGGGCCGGTCTGGTGGGGATGCGGGAGCGGGTGGCACTGCTGGGCGGCGCGATCGAGGCCGGTCCGTCAACCACCGGCGACGGTACGAAGATCTGGCGGGTACGGGCCGAACTGCCCGTGGAGGAAGGGGCGTCGAGGACATGACGATCCGGGTTGTGGTAGCCGAGGACCAGTCGGCCGTCCGGGCGGGGCTGGTGCTGATTCTGCGCAGCGCCCCCGACATCGAGGTCGTGGGCGAGGCCGGGGACGGCGAGGAGGCGGTGCGCCTGGCCCGCGAGCTGCGGCCGGACCTAGTGCTGATGGACATTCAGATGCCGCGGCTGGACGGGGTGTCGGCGACCGGGCAGGTGGTGGCCGAACGGCTCGCGGACGTGCTGGTGCTGACCACCTTCGATCTGGACGAGTACGTCTTCGGGGCGCTGCGGGCGGGGGCCGCCGGCTTCCTACTGAAGAACACCGACGCGCGCGATCTGCTCGACGCCGTACGGACGGTGGCGCGCGGCGAGGGGCTGATCGCCCCGGCCGTGACGCGCAGGCTGATCGCCGAGTTCGCCAGGGCTTCTCCCGTACGGCCCGCGAACGCGCCCGATCCCGCGGTGCTGGACGCGCTCACCCGGCGGGAGCGGGAGGTTCTGGGCTGCCTCGGCGAGGGCCTGTCGAACGCCGAGATCGCGGTCCGGCTCTCCGTGGCGGAGGCGACGGTGAAGACCCATGTGAGCAGGCTGCTGGGCAAGCTGGAACTGCGCAGCCGGGTCCAGGCGGCGGTACTCGCACAGGAATTGGGAGTCTGAAGGTTTAGTCGCGAACTTTGGTCCAGACCTCTTGACGATTGGTCCAGACCTTCCTAATCTCACCGAGCACACTGCGGTGAGCACGCCATGACAAGGCGGGCTCAGGGCGGCGCAGGGTTTGCAGTCCACGGACCACCCCCGATTGTCCGGACCTCACCCGAGGAGCACCGTTGAGCACTGAAACCCCCCTACGCCGGACCCGATTCAGACTCGGGACCGGAAGAGCCACCAGATCCAGAGCAGTCGCCGGTGTCACCGCGCTGCTGCTTCCACTCGCCGCGATGGTCGGCCTGGCCTCCCCCGCCGAGGCCGCCACCTCGGCGACCGCCTCCTTCGTCAAGAAATCCGACTGGGGCAGCGGCTTCGAGGGCCAGTGGACGGTGAAGAACACCGGCACCACCGCCCTGTCCTCCTGGACCATCGAGTGGGACTTCCCCTCCGGCACCGCGGTCGGCTCCGCCTGGGACGCCACCGTCACCAGCTCCGGAACCCACTGGACCGCCAAGAACCTCGGCTGGAACGGTTCGGTCGCCCCCGGCGCCTCCGTCAGCTTCGGCTTCAACGGCACCGGCCCCGGCGCCCCCACCGGCTGCAAGCTGAACGGCGCCTCCTGCGACGGCGGCAGCGTCCCCGGCGACAACGCCCCCTCGGCACCGGGCACTCCGACCGCGAGCGCCGTCACCGACACCTCGGCCAAGCTGAGCTGGTCCGCCGCGACCGACGACAACGGCATCAAGAACTACGACGTGCTGCGGGACGGCACGGTCGTCTCGACCGTCACCGGCACGACGTACACGGACTCCGGCCTCAAGGCCGGCACCGACTACTCGTACACCGTGCAGGCCCGTGACACCGCCGACCAGACCGGTCCGGTCAGCGGCGCGGTGAAGGTCCACACCACCGGTGGCGGCGGCAACCCCGACCCCGGCACCGGCGGCAAGGTCAGCCTCGGTTACTTCACCGACTGGGGCGTCTACGGCCGGAATTACCACGTCAAGAACCTGGACACCTCGGGTTCCGCCGCGAAGATCACGCACATCAACTACGCCTTCGGCAACGTCCAGGGCGGCAAGTGCACGATCGGTGACTCCTACGCCGACTACGACATGGCGTACACCGCCGACAAGTCCGTCGACGGCGTAGCCGACACCTGGGACCAGCCGCTGCGCGGCAGCTTCAACCAGCTGCGCAAGCTCAAGGCGAAGTACCCGCACATCAAGGTGCTGTGGTCCTTCGGCGGCTGGACCTGGTCCGGTGGCTTCGGCGAGGCCGCGAAGAACCCGGCCGCGTTCGCCGACTCCTGCTACAAGCTGGTGGAGGACCCCCGCTGGGCCGATGTCTTCGACGGCATCGACATCGACTGGGAGTACCCCAACGCCTGCGGCCTGACCTGTGACACCAGCGGCCCGGCCGCGCTGAAGGGCCTCACCACCGCGCTGCGCACGAAGTTCGGCAGCAGCAACCTGGTGACGGCCGCCATCACCGCCGACGGCTCCGAGGGCGGCAAGATCGACGCCGCCGACTACGCCGGCGCCGCCCAGTCCCTGGACTGGTACAACGTGATGACGTACGACTTCTTCGGCGCCTGGGCGGCCAAGGGCCCGACCGCCCCGCACTCCCCGCTCACCTCCTACAACGGCATCCCGCAGGCCGGCTTCAACTCCGCCGACGCCATCGCCAAGCTGAAGGCCCAGGGCGTCCCCGCGTCCAAGCTGCTCCTCGGCATCGGCTTCTACGGCCGCGGCTGGACCGGCGTCACCCAGGACGCGCCCGGCGGCGCCGCCACCGGCGCCGCACCCGGCACCTACGAGGCGGGCATCGAGGACTACAAGGTCCTCAAGAACAGCTGCCCGGCCACCGGCACCGTCGCCGGCACCGCGTACGCCCACTGCGGCACCAACTGGTGGAGCTACGACACCCCGGCCACCATCACGTCCAAGATGAGCTGGGCGAAGAGCCAGGGCCTGGGAGGCGCGTTCTTCTGGGAGTTCAGCGGCGACACCGCCAACGGTGAACTCGTCGGCGCCATCAACAGCGGCCTGAAGTAGCCCTCACGGTCTGAGGCAACCCCCCACCAGCACCACGCACCACCCCGGAAAGCAGCCGGGGAGACGGGTCCGCCCCCCGTCTCCCCGGTTCTTCCGTCTTCTGGGCCGTGCCGAGCGCTCGTGCTAGGGCCTGTGTGATGTCGTGATCAGTTGCCGGGTTCTGTGCTCTTCGTGGGGTGGAGCCCGGTAGGACTGTGGTCGTGACGCGTAGGCAACTCACCCATGCTCAGTGGAAGTTCATCGAGCCGTATCTGCCGATCGGTAGGTACGGCCCGTATCCGGAGCGTTTGCGGGAACAGTTCGAGGGGGTGATCTGGCGGTTCCGCTCCAGCGGTCAGTGGCGGGAGATGCCTGCCGAGTTCGGCCCATGGGCCACCGTCTACGGACGTTTCCGCGTCTGGCGGGACGCCGGTGTGTTCACCGCCCTGCTGGAAGGTCTGATCGCTCAGGCAGCCCGCGCGGGGCAGACAGACTTGTCGCTGGTCAGCGTGGACTCCACTACTGTCCGCGCCCACCACGACGCCGCGGGGCTCCGCGTCAGCAAGCACCTCATGTCGGCCCTGGAGGAAGCCGCGCAGGAGCAGGAGACAGCCCGGCAAAAGGGGGTGGCACGGAGGAACAGAACGGACAGGACGAGCGCCGGCGCATCCGGCGCCGACGCAAGCTCCGCCTGAAGCAAGCCCTGCTCGGCCGGTCCCGGGGCGGCCTCACCAGCAAGATTCATCTCGCGGCGGACCGCAGATGCCGTCCGCTCGCGTTCGTCCTGACCGCCGGGCAGGCCGCGGACAGTCCGCAGTTCATCGCCGTGCTCGAGAAGGTGCGAGTCCGTCTGCCGGTCGGCCGTCCCCGCACCAGACCCGGCGCAGTCGCCGGCGACAAGGCCTACTCATCGCGCGGGAACCGCCGCTACCTGCGAAAACGCAACATCAAAGCAGTCATCCCGGAGAAGAAGGACCAGGCCGCAAACCGCAAGAAGAAGGGCTCACGAGGCGGCCGGTCCATCAGCCACGACGCCGACCTCTACAAGGAACGGAACACCGTCGAGCGCCTGATCAACAAGCTGAAAGCCTGGCGAGGCATCGCCACCCGCTACGACAAGTCGCCCGACAGCTACCTCGCCGGCCTCCACCTGCGAGCCTCCATGATCTGGATCGACGACCTGCTCAAGACCACCGCGTGATCACGACATCACACAGGCCCTAAGCCACGTTGACCCGCTGGCCGGGCGGAGCCGCCTCCAGCCAGGCGAGGAATCCGGTCAGCGCGTCGTCGCTCATGGCCAGCTCCAGGCGGGTCTCCCCGTGGAGACAGCCGAGCACCACGGCGTCGGAGAGCAGCGCCAGCTCCTCCTCGCCCTCGGGCAGCCGCCGGGCGACCACCTCGATCGCGGAACGCTCCAGGACCCGGCGGGGTCGAGGAGCGTAGGAGAAGACGCGGAACCAGTTGATCCGGTCCTCGCTGTACCGGGCGACCCCGTAGACCCAGCCCTTGCCCGAGAGATCGGGCTCCTCGGACACGTTCCATCGCAGGCTGCAGTCGAAGGTCCCGCCGGAGCGCTGAATCAGCCGCCGGCGCAGACCGAAGAAGAAGAGTCCGATCAGGACCAGTGCGACGAGCAGCCCGCCCACCCACAGCGCGAGGAACATCTCCACCGACCTCCTCGCGTCGTCGAGTAACGGATACCACCAGAACTACAACCGCACCTGCATCGCCTCAGCCGCGACACGGTCTGGAGTGGTCTCCAGCTCGGGCCGCGGCTGAGGGTAAAGCTACGTGGTAGCGGGGCGCTAGCGCACCGCCACCGCACGCAGTCGGACTTCGGCGCGCCGCTCGGAGGCAGCGTCCGTGTCCGACTTCGCGCGCTCCAGCGCACGCTCGGCGCGCTGGACATCGATCTCGTCCGCCAGCTCCGCGATCTCGGCGAGCAGCGAGAGCTTGTCGTCCGCGAACGAGATGAAACCGCCGTGCACAGCGGCGACCACGGTCTGGCCGTCGCTCGTACGGATCGTCACCGGGCCCGATTCCAGCACACCCAGAAGCGGCTGGTGACCGGGCATGACGCCGATGTCGCCGGACGTGGTGCGCGCGACGACCAGGGTGGCCTCGCCGGACCAGACACTGCGGTCCGCGGCGACCAGCTCGACGTGCAGCTCAGCAGCCAAGGGTGGCTCCTCGGGTCACCACCCGGCCGTTCGAGCCGGGTGTTGGGTCAATTCTACGGGGCGTGGTGAGGGGGACGGGACACACCCGCCCCCCTCGGTGAGCCAGGGGCTCAGGAGACGCCGAGCTCCTTGGCGTTGGCCTTCAGGTCCTCGATGCCACCGCACATGAAGAACGCCTGCTCGGGGAAGTGGTCGTACTCGCCGTCGCAGATCGCGTTGAACGCGGCGATCGACTCGTCGAGCGGCACGTCCGAACCGTCCACGCCGGTGAACTGCTTGGCGACGTGGGTGTTCTGCGACAGGAAGCGCTCGACACGACGGGCACGGTGGACAACGAGCTTGTCCTCCTCGCCCAGCTCGTCGATACCGAGGATCGCGATGATGTCCTGGAGGTCCTTGTACTTCTGGAGGATCCCCTTGACACGCATGGCCGCCGCGTAGTGGTCCTCCGCGATGTAGCGGGGGTCCAGGATGCGGGACGTGGAGTCCAGCGGGTCCACGGCCGGGTAGATGCCCTTCTCGGAGATCGGACGGGAGAGAACCGTCGTCGCGTCGAGGTGGGCGAAGGTGGTGGCCGGGGCCGGGTCGGTCAGGTCGTCCGCGGGGACGTAGATCGCCTGCATCGAGGTGATCGAGTGACCACGGGTCGACGTGATGCGCTCCTGCAGCAGACCCATCTCGTCGGCCAGGTTCGGCTGGTAACCCACCGCGGACGGCATACGGCCGAGCAGGGTGGACACCTCGGAGCCGGCCTGGGTGTACCGGAAGATGTTGTCAATGAAGAAGAGCACGTCCTGCTTCTGCACATCGCGGAAGTACTCCGCCATGGTCAGACCGGCCAGCGCGACGCGGAGACGCGTGCCCGGCGGCTCGTCCATCTGACCGAAGACAAGCGCCGTCTTGTCGATGACGCCCGAGTCGGCCATTTCCTCGATGAGGTCGTTGCCCTCACGGGTGCGCTCACCGACACCGGCGAACACCGACACACCGTCGTGGTTGTTGGCCACGCGGTAGATCATTTCCTGGATCAGAACAGTCTTGCCGACACCGGCACCACCGAACAGACCGATCTTTCCACCCTTGACGTACGGGGTGAGCAGGTCGATGACCTTGACGCCGGTCTCGAACATCTCGGTCTTGGACTCGAGCTGGTCGAAGTTGGGCGCCTTGCGGTGGATCGGCCAGCGCTCGGTGACCTCGGCGTTCGCCTCGGGCTTGTTCAGGATCTCACCGAGGGTGTTGAACACCTTGCCCTTGGTGATGTCGCCGACGGGGACCGTGATTCCGGTGCCCGTGTCGGTCACCGCGGCCTGGCGGACCAGACCGTCGGTGGGCTGCATCGAGATCGCGCGGACCACGCCGTCGCCCAGGTGCTGGGCGACCTCGAGGGTCAGCGTCTTGAGCTTGCCGTCCTCGGCCGGGTCGGCCACCTCGACGGTCAGGGCGTTGTAGATCTCCGGCATCGCGTCGACGGGGAACTCCACGTCGACGACCGGGCCGATGACCCGGGCGACGCGGCCCGTGGCAACGGCCGTCTCAACTGTGGTCGTCATTACTTGTCACTCCCCGCGGTCGCGTCGGCCAGCGCACTGGCACCACCGACGATCTCGCTGATTTCCTGGGTGATTTCGGCCTGGCGGGCCGCGTTGGCAAGCCGGGAGAGCGTCTTGATGAGCTCACCGGCGTTGTCGGTGGCCGACTTCATCGCGCGGCGGCGGGCGGCGTGCTCGGAAGCAGCGGCCTGCAGCAGCGCGTTGTAGATCCGGCTCTCGACGTACCGCGGAAGCAGGGCGTCGAGGACGTCCTCCGCCGACGGCTCGAAGTCGAACAGCGGCAGGATCTCTCCCTTGCCGGCGTCTTCCTTCGTGGCATCGAGGCTGAGCGGCAGCATCCGGTCGTCGACCGGGTTCTGCGTCATCATCGACACGAACTCCGTGAAGACGATGTGCAGCTCGTCCACGCCGCCCTCGGCGGTCTCCTGGGTGACCGCCTCGATCAGCGGGGCCGCAGCCCGCTTCGCATCCGCGTACGTCGGGCTGTCGGTGAAGCCGGTCCACGAGTCCGCGAGCTTGCGCTCACGGAAGCCGTAGTAGGCGACACCCTTGCGGCCGATCACATAGGTGACGACCTCCTTGCCCTCGCCCCGGAGCCGCTCGGTCAGTCGCTCCGCGGCCTTGATGGCGTTGGAGGAGTAACCGCCGGCCAGACCGCGGTCGCTCGTGATGAGCAGGATCGCGGCCCGTGCCGGGGTCTCGGCCTCGGTGGTCAGCGGGTGCTTGGTGGTGGAGCCGGTCGCCACCGCGGTCACCGCACGGGTGAGCTCGGTCGCGTACGGCGTCGACGCCGCCACCTGGCGCTGTGCCTTGACGATGCGCGAGGCGGCGATCATCTCCATCGCCTTGGTGATCTTCTTCGTGGCGGTGACGGAGCGGATGCGGCGCTTGTAAACGCGAAGCTGAGCGCCCATCGATCAGCCCTCGCCCAGGAGCTTGCCGTCCGAGGTCTCGAACTGCTGCTTGAAGGCGGCGACGGCGTCGGCGACCGACTGCAGCGTGTCGTCCGACATCTTGGCGCCCTCGGCGATGCTGGTCAGGAGGTCCTTGCGCTCACGGCGCAGGTACTCCAGCAGCTCGCTCTCGAAGCGACGGATGTCCTCGACCGGGACGTCGTCCATCTTGCCGGTGGTGCCGGCCCAGATGGAGACGACCTGCTCCTCGACCGGGTACGGGGAGTACTGCGGCTGCTTCAGCAGCTCGACCATGCGCTTACCGCGCTCCAGCGACGCCTTCGAGGCCGCGTCCAGGTCGGAACCGAAGGCGGCGAACGCCTCCAGCTCGCGGTACTGGGCGAGGTCCACGCGGAGACGGCCGGAGACCTGGCGCATCGCCTTGTGCTGGGCGGAGCCACCGACGCGGGAGACCGAGATACCGACGTTCAGGGCCGGACGCTGGCCGGCGTTGAACAGGTCGGACTCCAGGAAGCACTGGCCGTCGGTGATGGAGATGACGTTGGTCGGGATGAACGCCGACACGTCGTTCGCCTTGGTCTCGACGATCGGGAGGCCCGTCATCGAACCGGCACCCATGTCGTCGGAGAGCTTCGCGCAGCGCTCCAGCAGACGCGAGTGGAGGTAGAAGACGTCGCCCGGGTAGGCCTCACGGCCCGGCGGACGGCGCAGCAGAAGCGACACGGCGCGGTAGGCGTCGGCCTGCTTCGAGAGGTCGTCGAAGATGATCAGGACGTGCTTGCCCTGGTACATCCAGTGCTGACCGATGGCCGAACCGGTGTACGGCGCAAGGTACTTGAAGCCGGCCGGGTCGGACGCCGGGGCGGCGACGATGGTCGTGTACTCGAGCGCGCCGGCCTCTTCGAGGGCACCGCGCACGGAGGCGATGGTGGAGCCCTTCTGACCGATGGCGACGTAGATGCAGCGCACCTGCTTGTTCACGTCGCCCGAGCGCCAGTTGTCGCGCTGGTTGATGATCGTGTCGACGGCCAGAGCGGTCTTACCCGTCTGACGGTCACCGATGATCAGCTGACGCTGGCCGCGGCCGATCGGCACCATGGCGTCGACGGCCTTGTAGCCGGTCTGCATCGGCTCGTGCACCGACTTACGGACCATGACGCCAGGGGCCTGCAGCTCGAGGGCGCGGCGGCTGTCGGTCGCGATCTCGCCGAGACCGTCGATCGGGTTGCCGAGCGGGTCGACGACGCGGCCGAGGTAACCCTCGCCGACGCCGACGGAGAGCACCTCACCGGTGCGCTGCACCGGCTGGCCCTCTTCGATGCCGCTGAACTCGCCGAGGACGATGGCACCGATCTCGCGCTCCTCGAGGTTGAGGGCGAGACCGAGGGTGCCGTCCTCGAACTTCAGCAGCTCGTTCGCCATGGCCGAGGGAAGACCCTCGACCTTCGCGATGCCGTCGCCGGCAACGCTGACCGTACCGACCTCCTCGCGCGAGGCCGCGTCCGGCTTGTACGACTGGACAAAGTTCTCCAGCGCGTCCCGGATCTCCTCCGGCCGGATCGTGAGCTCCGCCATCTGGGTTCCCTGCTCTCCTTGTTGGGCCCGAAGTTTCTTAAGGGGGTCTGGGGGCCGACCCCCAGGAATCTTCTGCAATTTCTGCACGGCCCAACCGGGCCGCTGGTCTTGCTCTGTTCTGTTGCTGCGCTGCGTCGGTCAGCCGGCCATGCGTCGGGTCGCCTCTTCGAGGCGCTCCGAGATGGTGCCGTTGATGACCTCGTCACCGACCTGCACCGCGATCCCGCCGAGGACCGTCGGGTCCACGTCGAGGTTCAGGTGCATCGGACGGCCGTAGATCTTCGCCAGTGCGGCGCCGAGGCGCTGCTTCTGCCGATCACTGAGCGGCACGGCCGAGGTGACCACGGCGACCATGCGGTCCCGGCGCTCCGCGGCGAGCTTGGAGAGGGACTCGAGTCCCGCTTCCAGGCTACGTCCACGCGGCTGGGTGACAAGCCGCGTGACGACGCGCTCGGTGGCGGGCCGCGCCTTGCCGCCGAGCAGGCTGCGCAGCAGCTGCCCCTTGGCGGCGGTGGACGCGGACCGGCTGGTGAGCGCGGCGCGCAGCTCCTTGTCGGAGGCGACGATCCGGCCGAACCGGAACAGCTCGTCCTCGACGTCGTCGAGGTCTCCGCTGCGCTGGGCGGCGGTGAGGTCTGCGATGTTCGCCAGTTCCTCGACCGAGTCGACCAGGTCGCGCGACTGCGACCAGCGGGAGCGGACCATGCCGGAGATCAGGTCGACGGTCTCGCCGCCCACCTGACCGCGCAGCAGTCGTCCGGCCAGCTCCGCCCGGGCCTCGCCGGCCTGCGACGGGTCGGTCAGGACCCGCCGCAGTGAGACCTCGCGCTGGAGCAGCGCCGTCACGGCGGCCAGCTCCTCGGCGAGCTTCGCCGCGTCGACCGACGTGTTGTCGGTCAGCGCGTCGAGCGACTCACGTGCGGCAGCCAGTGCCTCGCGGCTCGCGCCGTTCATCGGACAGCCTCGGCCTTCGCCTCGAGCTCGTCGAGGAAACGGTCGACGGTGCCGCTCTGCCGGGCGTGGTCCTCAAGGGACTCGCCGACGAGCTTGCCGGCCAGGTCGGTGGCGAGCTTGCCCACGTCCTGACGCAGCGCGGAGGCCGCGGCCTTGCGGTCGGCCTCGATCTGGGCGTGACCGGCAGCGATGATCTCCTCACGCTGCCGCTGACCTTCCGCCCGCATCTCCTGCAGGATCACAGCGCCCTGCTCCTGCGCCTCCTGGCGCAGTCGCGCGGCTTCGTGGCGGGCCTCGGCGAGCTGGGCCTTGTACTGCTCAAGGACGCTCTGGGCCTCGGTCTGGGCCGCATCGGCCTTCTCGATACCGCCTTCGATGGCCTCGCGACGCTCTTCCAGAACCTTGTTGATGTTCGGGAGAAGCTTCTTGGCAAGGAAGCCGAAGACGATGACGAAGGCGATCAGACCGATGACGAGCTCAGGGATCGGCGGGATGAGGGGGTTCTCCACCTCGGAGGCCGCGAGCTGAACCAGGGGGTTCACATCAGTGCCTTTCGTCGGAACGGACTAGTCGCGGTTCGTCAGCTGTAGACGAACGGCATGACCAGACCGATGAGGGCGAGCGCCTCACAGAAGGCGAAGCCGAGGATCTGGTTGGCGCGGATCAGACCGGCAGCCTCGGGCTGACGGGCGAGAGCCTGCGTGCCGTTACCGAAGATGATGCCGACGCCGACGCCGGGGCCGATGGCAGCCAGGCCGTATCCGACGGAGCTGAGGGAACCGGTGACGGCGGCAAGGGTCTGGGACATGCCAGTTCTTCCTTCTCTTTCACGGACCGGTGGGGGTTGGCCACCGGACGACTGGGGGTATGGGAGGCGCGATCAGTGGTGCTCGGCGACAGCGCCCTGGATGAAGCTGCACGCCAGGAGCACGAAGACGTACGCCTGAACAGCCTGGATGAAGAGCTCGAAGGCCGTCATCACGATGACCATCACGAACGAGACGCCCGCGTAGGCGATACCGATGCCGTTGAGCAGGTACCAGCTGGCGATGGTGAAGAGCAGCAGCAGCGTGTGACCGGCGAACATGTTCGCGAAGAGTCGGACCGCGTGCGTGAAGGGCCGGACAACGACGTTCGAGAAGAACTCGATGACCATGACCATCGGGAGCACCGGGCCGAGCGACTTGTCGTAGCCCGTCAGGTTCTTGAAGCCGCCGACGAAACCGTGGCGCTTGAAGGTGATGCTCATCCAGAGGACGTAGACGATCAGGGCCAGCCCGGCCGGGTAGGCGATGACCGACGTCACCGGGAACTGGGCGAGCGGGATGATCGACCAGAGGTTCATCATCCACACGAAGAAGAAGATCGACACCATCAGCGGGACGTACTTCTCGCCCTCGCGCTTGCCGAGCGTCTCGTAGACGATTCCGCGGCGTACGAAGTCGTAGCCGGCCTCGGCAACCATCTGCAGCTTGCCCGGAACGACCTTCGGCTTACGGAAGGCGGCCCAGAAGAAGCCGACGATGATGACCGTACCGAGGAGCGCCAGCAGCATCGTCTTGTTGAAGTAGATGTTGCTGTCCGCGTCACCGAAGATCGGCTCGAACAGGAAAGAGTGCAAGCCAGGACCCGGGAAACCACAACCGGAGAAGATGTGGCAATCGGTCTCGAAGGCGAGCACCTGTGTCGGGTCAGCACTCACCGCGGGCTCCTTCAGCGTGGCGCATAGGTACGGCAACCTCGTTGTGTCGGCGCGGCGCGCAGCCGCGGTTCGGCACTGGACTGGTGTTACGGATGTGTGAGCGGCAGTCAGGCATTGAGCCTCGCGATCGAGCAGGCGTCAGCTCACATGCCCGCGCCCGCAGTGCCGCAGTTGGAACCGGACGATAGCAGGGTCTTGAACCTGCACTTATCCCGCCCCTACCCTTCACGACTTCGAGCCCGTGTTCTTGGGCTTTTCCGCCTTGTCGGACTCGGGTTCGACGTAAAGGATCTTGGCCTTCATGTGTGCACGCGTCTGTGCGCCGATCCACACGAGGGTCATCGCGACCAAAGTGATCGCGAACGCCTTCGGGTTGAACATCGTCGTGTTCTTGAAAGCGGCGACGAAGATGAACAACAGGAGAAGCTGAGCCGTGTACAGCATCAGCCCCATCGCCTGGAACAGGTGGGGCAACGACCGCGCGGTCCGCTGCAGGACCAGCAGGCCGATTCCCATGAAGAGGATCACCACGATCGTCGCAACACCTGCGCCGAGGGCTCCCTTGCCGCCCGCGACACCAGCGCTGACAGCAACGGCGACAACGCCGGCGGCAGCGGTGGGTACAGCGGCTTGAAGGAGAGTCCGGGCGTCGTTGGACGGCATGGCGGCAGCTCCGCTTGCAGGGGGTGGGCAGTGTGTCGTCATGGACGAGCGTAGGCCCGGTCCGAATCGATGCCTCGGGCCAATGGACCGTGCTACTCAAGTCCTTCGGCTCCGTCACCGGGCTTCGTGAACGGTATCACAAACTATTTGATGAGGTCTTTACCAAGAAAGTGTGCTTACAGTCACACGTGAGAGTGAATTCGCGCATGTGAGCAAGGCAACTCAATTACTTGTCTGGTATTGCCCCGCGGTGCCCGAATTCTCAGCGTGTGGATTCAGCCCTGTCTCTGTCCGAAAAACGCGAACGGGGGCCGATGGCGGTCGCCCCGTTGACGCCGGACACCCCCACGACCACCGGGGTGCGCTCCTGTGACTCGGGCCCCTTCTGCCCCATCGGCGCCTCCAGGGGCCCCTGTTGGCGCCCGGCCCCGGACGAGGGGGCCGTCCCTTCCGCCGCCTCGCCCTTGTCCCGGATCCGGCGGTAGCGGGGCGGTACGAAGCGTTCCGCCCAGTACGGAGCCCTCGGCGTGAAGCGCGGCAGCAGCAGCAGTACGAGACCCAGCGCGCTCATCCCCATGATCACCAGCACGATCCACAGGGACGTCGAGTGCACGGAGTAGCCGACCGCGCCGAAGGCGATCAGGGCCGACCAGAAGTACATGATCAGCACGGCCCTGCTGTGCGAGTGGCCGATCTCCAGCAGCCGGTGGTGCAGGTGGCCGCGGTCCGCCGCGAACGGCGACTGCCCGTTCCACGTCCGCCGCACGATCGCCAGCACCAGGTCCGCGGCCGGGATCGCGATGATCGTCAGCGGCAGCAGCAGCGGGATGAAGACCGGCAGCATCGCGTGGGTGGCCTCGCGCTCACTGCCGGCGAAGAGCCTCATCGTGTCCGGGTCGACCCGGCCCGTCACCGAGATCGCACCGGCCGCGAGCACCAGGCCGATCAGCATCGAACCCGAGTCGCCCATGAAGATCCGCGCGGGATGCATGTTGTGCGGCAGGAAACCCAGGCACATGCCCATCAGGATCACCGTGAAGAGCGCCGCCGGGGCCGCCGCCTCGATCATGTGCCCGTACCAGAGCCGGTAGGTGTACAGGAAGAACGCGGCGGCGGCGATGCACACCATGCCCGCCGCGAGACCGTCCAGGCCGTCGACGAAGTTGACCGCGTTGATGGTGATGACGACCAGGGCGACCGTGAGCAGCGTGCCCTGCCACTGGGTGAGCGCGACGGTGCCCACACCGGGGATCGGCAGCCACAGGATCGTCAGACCCTGGATGACCATGACCGCGGCGGCGATCATCTGCCCGCCGAGCTTGATCAGCGCATCGATCTCGAACTTGTCGTCCAGGACACCGATCAGCCAGATCAGCGCGGCGCCGGAGAGCAGCGCCCGCGGCTCGGTGGAGAGCTGGAAGACCCAGTCGAGGTTGTGGAGATGGGCCGCGACGATCAGTCCGGCGCACAGCCCGCCGAACATGGCGATGCCACCGAGCCTCGGTGTCGGTTCTCGGTGGACGTCACGCGCACGGATCGCGGGCATCGCCCCGATCGCGATGGCGAACTTACGCACCGGACCGGTCAGCAGATAGGTCACCGCGGCCGTGACACAGAGCGTCAGCAGGTAATCACGCACGGGCTGCCCCATAGATTTCGCCGGCCATCTCAGCCCACACCCTAAACCGTCCTGGCATCAGGGACGGCCGCGCTGCACGGGCCTCATGACCGAGGACACAGCGATCGGGTCCATCGGTTCCGCATCGGACGGCTACCCCGGGTAAGGCGGATGGCTCTCCGCCAGTTCGCGCACCTCCGCTCGGACGTCGGCCTCCTCACGCACCGCCGTTCCGAAGAGCACCGCCAGCCGGGCCATGTCCGCGTCGTCCATGCCCTGGGTGGTGACGGCCGCGGTGCCCAGCCGGATGCCCCGGGCGTCCCCGTACGGCAGCGCGCAGGTGTCCAGCACCAGGCCCGCCGCCGCCAGCCGGGCGCGGGCGGTCCGCCCGTCGACGCCCAGCGGGTCCGGGTCCGCGACGATCAGGTGGGTGTCCGTGCCGCCGGTGGTGACCTCGAAGCCCTCCGCCTCCAGACCGGCCGCCAGCACCCGGGCATGGGCCACCACCCGGTGCGCGTACGTCGTGAACGCCGGGGTGGCCGCCTCACCGAACGCGACGGCCTTCGCGGCGACGGTGTGCATCTGGGCACCGCCCTGGGTGAACGGGAAGACCGCCCGGTCGATCCGCTCCGCCAGCTCCGCGCCGCACAGGATCATCCCGCCGCGCGGCCCGCGCAGCACCTTGTGCGTGGTCGCGCAGACCACATCGGCGTACGGCACCGGGCTCGGCGCCGCTCCCCCGGCGATCAGCCCCATCGGGTGCGCGGAATCGGCGATGAGATACGCGCCCGCCTCGTCGGCGATCTCCCGGAACAGCTCGTAGTCGGGATGGCGGGGGTACGAGATGGAGCCGCTCACGATCGCCTTGGGGCGGTGGGCGCGGGCCAGCGCGCGGACCTGCTCGTAGTCGATCAGGCCGCTCTCCGGGTCCACCCCGTAGCCGATGAACTCGAACCAGCGGCCGGAGAAGTTGGCGGGCGAACCGTGGGTGAGGTGTCCGCCGTACGGGAGTCCCATCGCGAGCACCGTGTCGCCGGGACGGAGCAGGGCGGCGTAGGCGGCGAGGACCGCGGAGGAGCCGGAGTGCGCCTGGACGTTGGCGTGCTCGGCGCCGAAGAGCGAGGTGGCGCGGCGGCAGGCGATGCGTTCGGCGGCGTCGGCCTGTTCGCAGCCGCCGTGGTGGCGGGCGCCGGGATAGCCCTCGGCGTACTTGTTGGCAAGGGGTGAGCCGAGGGCGGCGAGGACCGCGGGCGAGGTGAAGTTCTCGGCGGCGGTCAGCTGCAGGGTGCTGGACTGGCGGTGCAGCTCCCCCAGCAGCACGGCGGCGACCTCCGGATCCTCCCGGAGCAGGGCATCGAAGTCCTGCGGCAGGGCGGCCTGGGGGACGGAGGGCGGTGCGGCTGGAGTGGTGACCGGCATCGATGGGCTCCGGGCCTGGAGAGGGGTGCGCTGGCGTCAGATCCAATGTAGGCCCGCGACGGGCCTCCTGCGCGCTGTGCGGCGCCGTCGTGCACCCGCCCGGCCCTCCCGTACCCGGACGGTGCGTACGCCCGTCAGGGTGGCGTGGACGGCCCGCCCGTCAGTGCTCCACGGATACGCCGGTGAGCGCGGTGACGCCCGGGTCGAGCACCATTCCCGACGCGCCCCTCGCACCGCTCGGCCCCGGCGGGCCTCCCGGGCTTCGGCGCGCTGCGCCGGTCTCCGGCCGTCGGGCGGGCGGCAGGTCCGCAGCCTCAGCGGTGGGTCGCGACGCCCGTCAGCGCGGTGACGACCGGGTCGAGGGCCTGGTTGATCTCGTCGCCGACGGAGCGGAAGAACGTGATCGGGGCGCCGTACGGGTCGTACACCTCGTCCGCCTCGGCGGTGGGGGCCAGCAGCCAGCCGCGCAGCGCGGCGGCGGCGCGGACCAGTGCGCGGGCGCGCTCGACGACGCCCTCGTCCCGCGGATCGGGGAGCGTGGCCGGGTCTATCGCCCGGACCAGCCGGGTGAATTCCTTGAGGGTGAACGTGCGCAGGCCGGCCGAGTGACCCATCGAGATCACCTGCGCGCGGTGGTCGCGGGTGGCGGTGAGCACCAGGTCGGCGCGGATCACGTGCTCGTCGAGCAGTTCCCGGCCGACGAAGCCGGTGGTGTCGGCGCCGAAGTCGGCGAGGACCGTCTCGGCGTTGGCCTCCATGGGGGCGCCTTCGTGGCCCCAGGTGCCCGCGCTCTCCACGATCAGTCCGCCGCTGAGCGGATCGCCGAGGCGGTCCATCAGGGCATGGCGGGTCAGCCGCTCGGTGATGGGCGAGCGGCAGACGTTGCCGGTGCTGACGTGGAGGATGCGGAAAGTGTCGGCCCGCCCCGCTATGCCACGCCCCTCAGGGGCGGTCAATTGGCCACCTCGAGGTCGGGTACCACCTTGCGGAGCTCCTCGACGGAGAGCGCGCCGGCCCGCAGCAGCACGGGGACCTTGCCGGTCACGTCGACGATCGACGAGGGCACGATGCCGGGCGTCGGGCCGCCGTCCAGGTAGACGGAGACGGAGTCGCCGAGCATCTCCTGGGCCGCGTCGCAGTCCTCCGGGGACGGGTGGCCGGTGAGGTTGGCGCTGGAGACGGCCATCGGGCCGACCTCCGTGAGCAGCTCGATGGCGACCGGGTGCAGCGGCATCCGGATGGCGACGGTGCCACGGGTGTCCCCGAGGTCCCACTGGAGCGACGGCTGGTGCTTGGCGACGAGCGTGAGGGCGCCGGGCCAGAAGGCGTCGACGAGCTCCCAGGCCTGCTCGGAGAAGTCGGTGACCAGGCCGTGCAGGGTGTTCGGGGAGCCGATCAGGACGGGCGTCGGCATGTTGCGGCCGCGGCCCTTGGCGTCCAGCAGGTCGGCGACGCCCTCGGAGCTGAAGGCGTCCGCACCGATGCCGTACACGGTGTCGGTGGGCAGCACGACCAGTTCGCCACGGCGGACGGCCGACGCGGCCTCACGCAGACCCGTCGTACGGTCGGTCGCGTCGTTGCAGTCGTATCGCCGTGCCATCAGCCGGCCTCCTCAAGCGTGTACGGGTGTCGCGGGTACGGGTCGTGCGGGTGGTGGCCGCCGGTCACGGCATGGCCTTGCGGGCCGTTGCGAACCGGGGCCGGTTGTTCAGGTCGGGGTGGTCGGCCGCGTCCGCCCAGCCGCGCTCCTCGGTGAAGATCCACGGCACCTGGCCGCCCTGGGTGTCGGCGTGCTCGATGACGACGAGGCCGCCGGGGCGCAGCAGGCGGTGCGCGGTGCGTTCGATGCCGCGGATGGTGTCGAGGCCGTCCTCGCCGGAGAAGAGGGCCATCTCCGGGTCGTGGTCGCGGGCCTCGGGCGCCACGTACTCCCATTCGGTGAGCGGGATGTACGGCGGGTTGGAGATGACCAGGTCGACCTGGCCGTCGAGCTCGGGGAGGGCGGTCAGCGCGTCCCCCTGGTGGACGGTGACCCGGGAGCCGTCGGCGTTCTTCCTCGTCCACTCGATGGCGTCGTCGGAGAGTTCGACCGCGTGCACCCGCGAGCGCGGCACCTCCTGGGCCATGGCCAGGGCGATGGCGCCCGATCCGCTGCACAGGTCGACGACGGTCGGCTCGACGACGTCCATCGCGCGCACCGCGTCTATCGCCCAGCCGACGACCGATTCGGTCTCCGGGCGGGGGACGAAGACACCGGGTCCGACCTGGAGCTCCAGGTAGCGGAAGAAGGCGCGGCCGGTGATGTGCTGGAGCGGTTCGCGGGCCTCGCGGCGGGCGATGGCCTCCCAGTAGCGGGCGTCGAAGTCCGCGTCCGGCACCCGGTGCAGCTCGCCCCGCTTGACGCCGTGGACGAACGCGGCGAGTTCCTCCGCGTCGAATCGCGGCGAGGGCACACCGGCGTCGGCCAGCCGCTGGGTGGCCTGGGCCACCTCGGCGAGCAGCAGGTTCATCGCGGTTCTCCGTACGGTTTACGGGCTGGGCGGGCTTTGCTTAAGCGGCGGCGAGCTTGGCTGCGGAGTCGGCGTCGACACACGCCTGGATCACGGAATCCAGGTCGCCGTCGAGCACCTGGTCCAAGTTGTACGCCTTGAAGCCGACTCGGTGGTCCGAGATCCGGTTTTCCGGGAAGTTGTACGTACGGATCTTCTCGGAACGGTCGACCGTACGCACCTGGCTGCGCCGTACGTCCGAAGCCTCCTGCTCGGCGGCTTCCTGGGCGGCGGCGAGCAGTCGCGAACGCAGGATGCGCATGGCCTGCTCCTTGTTCTGGAGCTGGCTCTTCTCGTTCTGGCAGGAGGCGACGACGCCGGTCGGCAGATGCGTGATGCGGACGGCGGAGTCCGTGGTGTTGACGGACTGGCCGCCGGGACCCGAGGAGCGGTAGACGTCGATGCGGAGGTCGTTGGCGTGGATCTCGACGTCGACCTCCTCGGCCTCGGGCGTGACGAGCACACCGGCGGCGGAGGTGTGGATGCGGCCCTGCGACTCGGTGGACGGGACGCGCTGCACGCGGTGCACGCCGCCCTCGTACTTCAGCCGGGCCCACACGCCCTGGCCGGGCTCGGTGGCGCCGTTGCCGCCCTTGGTCTTCACGGCGACCTGGACGTCCTTGTAGCCGCCGAGCTCGGACTCGGTGGAGTCGATGATCTCGGTCTTCCAGCCGACGCGCTCGGCGTAGCGCAGGTACATGCGCAGCAGATCGCCGGCGAACAGCGCGGACTCGTCGCCGCCCGCGCCGGCCTTGATCTCCAGGAGCACGTCCTTGTCGTCGCTGGGGTCGCGCGGGACCAGGAGGAGGCGGAGCTTCTCGGTGAGCTCTTCGCGCTGCTTCTCCAGGTCCTTGACCTCGGCGGCGAAGTCGGGGTCGTCGGCGGCGAGCTCGCGGGCCGTCTCGATGTCGTCGCCGGTCTGCTTCCAGGAGCGGTACGTCGCGACGATCGGGGCCAGCTCGGCGTAGCGCTTGTTGAGCTTGCGCGCGTTGGCCTGGTCGGCGTGGACCGCCGGGTCCGCGAGCTTCTTCTCCAGATCGGTCTGCTCGCCGATCAGTTCCTCGACCGCCTCGAACATCTTCGGGCTCCTGGTTTCTTCACTCGTGCGTGCCTGCTGGACGGCGTGATGCCGGCCGGGCGGGGGTACGGAACGGGGCCGCGTACCCCCGGCCGGAAAAAACGCCGGTCCCGGCGCCCCCACAAGAGGGCGCCGAGAACCGGCGCAGTGGCTCGCTACTTGCTGGCGGAGCCGGCAGCCTTGCCGAAGCGGGCCTCGAAGCGGGCCACGCGGCCACCGGTGTCGAGGATCTTCTGCTTGCCCGTGTAGAACGGGTGGCACTCGGAGCAGACGTCGGCACGGATGGTGCCGTTGTCGATGGTGCTCCGGGTCGTGAACGACGCGCCACAGGTGCAGCTGACCTGCGTCTCGACGTACTCGGGGTGGATGTCGCGCTTCAAGGGTTTCTCCTAGGTTCGGGAGGGCGCCGGGTCGTACGCGCGGATTGCGCGTCCGTGAACCGGGGCCGACGTACCAGTCTGCCAGGACCGGCCGTATCTCCCAAAACCGGGGGCGGGCCGCAACTATTCCCGGCCCGCCGGGTCACCGCACGACGCTGCCGGCTTCGCCCTTGTCGCCCGCCGACTTCTCGGTGGCGGAGGCGGGGATGGCCTTGTCGTGTGCGAGCGCGGACCAGACCTGCCGCGCGGACTCCTCCAGCGGTATGACGCGGTTCGGGTCGGCCGGGTCGTACTCGACGGGCAGGGTGACCATGTGGACGTTATTCGAGCCGAGCCCCTTGAGGCCGTTGGCGAAGGCGGTGAGCTCGGAGACCGAGCCGAGGTCGGAGTCGGTGGTGACGGTTTTGGTGGCCGTGTCCGCGAGGTCGTAAAGGGTCTTCGGGTTCGAGAACACCCCGACGGTCTTGACCTGCTCCATCAGCGCCTTGATGAACGCCTGCTGGAGCTGGATGCGGCCGAGGTCGCTGCCGTCGCCGACGCTCTTGCGGGTACGGACCAGGCCCAGCGACTGCTCGCCGTCCAGGGTGTGGGTGCCGGGTTCGAGCTTCAGATGGCTCTTGGGGTCGTCGATCGCCGCGGTGGTGGTGATCTCGACGCCGCCCAGTTCGTCGATGAGCTTCTTGAATCCGGTGAAGTCGACTTCGAGGTAGTGGTCCATGCGGATGCCGGACATGGCTTCGACAGTCTTGACCGCACAGGCCGGCCCGCCGACCTCGTACGCCGTGTTGAACATCGCGCGCTGCTGGCCCGCGACGGTCTGCCCGTTCGTGTCGCTGGTGCAGTCGGGGCGGGTGACGAGGGTGTCGCGCGGGATGGAGACGACGGAGGCCGTCTTGTGGCCCTTGTTGATGTGCACGACCATCGCGGTGTCGGAGCGGGCCGTGCCCTCGTCGGCGCCGTACTCGGAGTTCGCGCCGGACCGGGAGTCCGAGCCGAGCACGAGAATGTCCTGGGAGCCGTTGTCGATGTTGTCGGGGCGGTCCTTGCCGAGCGCCGCGTTGATGTCGACGGCCTTGAGATTGCCGTTGAGCTTGAAGTAGGCGTATCCCAGACCGGCACCACCGACGACGACCGCGCCGGCCAGGGTCCAGGCGGCGATCACGGTCGCCCTGCGGCGACGGGAGGGCTTCTTCCGGCGCTTGCCGGTGGGGCGTATTCGGCCCCCGCTCCCGTTCTGCTCGGTCATGGGTCTCCTTCGGTCGTCAGCTTTTCCCGGCCCGGCCCTGTCCGGCCCCCGAGCAGCGGTGTTCGGGCATGGCAACGTCGACATGTCGGTACCGCGTACGACGCCGTGGCACGAAGAAGGGTTGCACAGCCACCTGTCGTTCCCGTGTGAGGGACGAAACGGACAACAACCCGGCCCAACAGCCGGTGACCCCGCGCTCACCTGCGGTTTCTTGCTCGGTACAGCCATCGCCTCGCCGCCCGCGGGGGCCCGGCATGTGGCAAAGGTCTCGAAACGGCCACGGGGGCGCCGGGTCGGCTGCGTCACACCCGCGCCGCCCATGACACAGGGCCGCCCCCGTCACCGAAGTGACGGGGGCGGCCCTGTGGTTCGGCCGGTCCGGGGCGACGTCAGTCGTTGCCGTTGCCCGGGGCCGGCGTCGTCTTCTGGATCTGGAGCAGGAACTCCGCGTTGGACTGGGTCTTCTTCATCCGGTCCAGGAGGAGCTCGATCGCCTGCTGCTGGTCGAGCGCGTGCAGCACCCGGCGCAGCTTCCAGACGATCGCCAACTCATCGCTGCCCAGGAGGATTTCCTCCTTGCGGGTGCTGGACGCGTCGACGTCCACCGCCGGGAAGATGCGCTTGTCCGAGAGCTTCCGGTCGAGCTTGAGCTCCATGTTGCCGGTGCCCTTGAACTCCTCGAAGATCACCTCGTCCATGCGCGAGCCGGTCTCGACGAGCGCGGTGGCCAGGATGGTCAGCGAACCGCCGTCCTCGATGTTGCGCGCGGCACCGAAGAAGCGCTTCGGCGGGTACAGCGCGGTCGAGTCGACACCACCGGACAGGATGCGGCCGGAGGCGGGGGCCGCGAGGTTGTACGCGCGTCCCAGACGGGTGATGGAGTCCAGCAGGACGACCACGTCGTGACCCAGCTCGACGAGACGCTTGGCGCGCTCGATGGCCAGCTCGGCGACGGTGGTGTGGTCCTCGGCGGGGCGGTCGAAGGTCGAGGAGATGACCTCGCCCTTCACCGACCGCTGCATGTCGGTGACCTCTTCCGGACGCTCGTCGACCAGGACGACCATCAGGTGGCACTCGGGGCTGTTGACGGTGATCGCGTTGGCGATCGCCTGCAGGATCATGGTCTTGCCGGTCTTCGGCGGGGCCACGATCAGCCCTCGCTGGCCCTTGCCGATCGGGGCGACCAGGTCGATGATCCGCGTCGTCAGGACGTTGGAGTCGGTCTCCAGACGGAGCCGGTCCTGCGGGTAGAGCGGAGTCAGCTTCTGGAACTCCGGGCGGCCGCGGCCGGTTTCGGGCGCCATGCCGTTCACCGAGTCGAGGCGGACCAGGGCGTTGAACTTCTCCCGGCGCTCGCCGTCCTTGGGCTGGCGCACCGCACCGGTGACGTGGTCACCCTTGCGCAGGCCGTTCTTGCGGACCTGGGCGAGCGAGACGTACACGTCGTTCGGGCCCGGCAGGTAGCCGGAGGTCCGGATGAACGCGTAGTTGTCCAGGATGTCCAGGATGCCCGCGACGGGGATCAGGACGTCGTCGTCGGAGACGGGGACCTCGCTGGCGAAGTCCTCGCGGCCACGGCGGCCACGGCGGTCGCGGTAGCGGCCGCGGCGGCCACGGCGGCCACCGGCCTCGTCGTCGTAACCGTCGTCCTGCGGGCCGCCGCCCTGCTGCTGGCCCTGGCGCTGCTGGCGCTGGCCGCCCTGCTGGCCCTGGCCACCGCCCTGCTCGTCGCCCTTGCCCCGGCGGTCGCGCTGACGGTCACGGCGCTCCCCGCGCTCGCCACGCTCCTGACGGTCGCCGCGCTGACCGCGGTCCTGGCGGTCGCCGCGGCGGCCCTCGGCCGTATCGGCGGCGGCTTCGGCCTTGGCGTCGGCGCGGTCGTCGCCCTTGGGCTCGGCCTGCGTGTCCGCCTTGGCCTCGGCGGGCTTGCTGTCCGCCTTGGTCTCCGGGCTGCCCGCCTGCGCGGTCGCACGGCGCCGACGGCGCTCGCCCGCGGGCTGGTCGTCGCTGGCCGGCTGGCCGGGGATGTCGATCTGCTGCTGGGCCGCAGCCTTCTCGGCGGGCGCCTCGGCGGCAGGCTCGTCCCCGGAGCGCGCCTTGGAGGTGGCACGGCGCTTCGGCTTGGTCTCGGACGCCGCAGCGGGCGCGGCGGCCTTGGGCGCGGCGGAGCTACCGGCCTGCGCCTCCTTGATGACCTCGATCAGCTGGCCCTTGCGCATCCGCGCAGTGCCCTTGATGCCGAGGCCGGACGCGACCTGCTGCAGCTCGGCCAGGACCATGCCGTCAAGGCCGGTGCCGGAGCGGCGGCGCCGTGCGGTGGTGCCAGTGGCAGCACCTTCGGCGGGCGCGGCGCTGTCGACGGTCTTGTCGGCAGTCACGCCCATCAGATCGGTGGTGTCGCTCACGAAGGGTCCTTCCCTGGAGCGGACGTCGGCCTTCTGGCTCGGCGACCGGTTGTGCTGTCCGACTGCGGTCTTTTCTTGCGGACCGTGCCGGGGCGGTGGTCCGCCGGGTACGGCGGAGAGATGAAGGTGTGCATGGGCCCGGCGCGAGCATCCCCCTGCTCGGCCCACTCCTGGACAAGCGAGGGGTGTCGTGCCGGTTCCGGAGCGTGCACGAAACTGCTCAGGCAGGCTGCTCAGGCAGTTGGGGAGGCTCCCGGAAGAATTGGTGGTCCCGGAAAGGGACACGAAGCAACGCGCCACATAGACGTCGGTTGCAGACTTGAGGTTAACACTACCGGCTCCAACAAACATTCCCCCTCTCACTCACCGGCAATCACTTCTCGGCTACGGGGCGAGCGGCAGCACACTCGCGCCCGGGGCGTCGAGAGCGAGGCGATTGGCCGCCCACCCCTCGCCCGCCAGCTGTGCGACCTTGTCGGCCGCACCGTCCTCGGCCAGTGCGAGCACGGTCGGCCCGGCACCGGAGATGACCGCGGGGACGCCGTCCGCGCGCAGTCGGTTGACGAGTTCCACGCTCTCGGGCATCGCCGGGGCGCGGTACTCCTGGTGGAGCCGGTCCTCGGTGGCGGTGAGCAGCAGCTCGGGGCGCCTGGTGAGGGCCTCGACGAGGAGCGCGGCACGGCCGGCGTTGAAGGCGGCGTCGACGTGCGGGACCGTGCGCGGGAGCAGTCCGCGGGCGGTCTCGGTGAGGACCGGCTTGCCGGGTACGAAAACCACCGGAACGATGGATTCTGCGGGATCCATCCTGATCGCGCGTGCCGTGCCGCCGTCCATCCACGCGAGGGTGAACCCGCCGAGCAGGCATGCCGCGACGTTGTCGGGGTGACCCTCGATCTCGGTGGCGAGCTCCAGCAGCGCCGCTTCGTCGAGCCGGGCGTCGCCGCCGGTCGTCACGGCGCGGGCGGCGACGATTCCGGCGCAGATGGCGGCCGAGGAGGAACCGAGGCCGCGTCCGTGCGGGATGCGGTTGGCGCAGACGATCTCCAGGCCCCGGGGCTGTCCGCCGAGCAGGTCGAAGGCCGTGCGCAGGGAGCGTACGAGGAGGTGGCGCTCGTCGCGGGGCAGCGTGTCCGCACCCTCACCCGCGATGTCGATGTGCAGTCCGGAGTCGGCGACGCGGACGACGACGTCGTCGTACAGCCCCAGCGACAGGCCGAAGGCGTCGAAACCCGGGCCCAGGTTGGCGCTGGTCGCGGGGACGCGCACCCGGACGGCGGCGGCTCGGAAAGCGGGACCGGCCATCGGTTGGAGGACTCTCCTTGTGAGGCAGCGGGGGTGGTGAAGCGGTTTCGTGGTGGCGGGAGGTCGTGGCGCGGCGGGGAGTGGAATTCCGGTGAACCCGACGGCCACAACGGCCCATGCACCGCGGCAGATGCGGCGGGGCGGGTTGGGTACAGCTTATCGAAGGAAGGTTCTGCGGCGACATAGGGCGCACAGGAGGCGCACGATGCGTGTCGCACGCCTCCTATGCGCTCTCCGACCCGAAAAGGGGTGGTTGAGCTGGGTTCTCACCCCGGCCCGTCGGGCACGGCCGACGGGCCGGGGCAGGCCCTGAGCGGGCCCTAGACCAGGCCCAGCTTCTCGGCGGCGGTGGCCGCGTCGACCGGGACCGTGACCGGCTGCGGTGCGCCCGCGACCGCCCAGTCGGGGTCCTTGAGGCCGTTGCCGGTGACCGTGCAGACGATCTTCTGGCCGCGGTCGACCTTGCCCTCCTCGGCGGCCTTCAGCAGGCCGGCGACGGAGGCGGCCGAGGCGGGCTCGACGAAGACGCCCTCCTGGGAGGCCAACAGCCGATAGGCGGACAGAATCTGTCGGTCCGTCACCTCATCGATGAAACCGCCCGATTCGTCCCGGGCGTCCAGCGCGTACTGCCAGGAGGCCGGGTTGCCGATCCGGATCGCGGTGGCGACGGTCGACGGGTCCTTGACGATCTCGCCGCGCACGATGGGCGCGGAGCCGGAGGCCTGGAAGCCCCACATGCGCGGGGTGTGCGTGGCGAGGCCGTCGGCCGCGTACTCCTTGTAACCCTTCCAGTACGCGGTGATGTTGCCCGCGTTGCCGACCGGGAGGACGTGGATGTCCGGGGCGTCGCCGAGCGCGTCGACGATCTCGAACGCGGCGGTCTTCTGGCCCTCGATGCGGACCGGGTTGACCGAATTGACCAGCGCCACCGGGTAGTTGTCCGAGAGCGAGCGGGCCAGCGTCAGGCAGTCGTCGAAGTTGCCGTCGACCTGGAGGATCCTGGCGCCGTGCACCAGCGCCTGGCCCATCTTGCCGAGCGCGATCTTGCCCTGCGGCACGAGGACGGCGCAGACCATGCCGGCCCGCACCGCGTACGCGGCGGCGGAGGCGGAGGTGTTGCCGGTGGAGGCGCAGATGACCGCCTTCGCGCCTTCCTCCTTGGCCCGGGTGATGGCCATCGTCATGCCGCGGTCCTTGAAGGAACCGGTGGGGTTGGCGCCCTCGACCTTGAGGTGGACCTCGCAGCCCGTGCGCTCGGAGAGGACCTGGGCGGGTACGAGCGGCGTACCGCCCTCACGAAGCGTGACGACCGGCGTCGTGCTCGTGACCGGAAGGCGGTCCCGGTACTCCTCGATGATGCCGCGCCACTGGTGGGTGCCCTTGCTGGTCATGGGTCCTTACTCCCCTTCAACACGCATGATGCTGGCGACACCGCGCACGGTGTCGAGCTTGCGCAGCGCCTCGACGGTCGCCGAGAGGGCGGCGTCGGACGCGCGGTGGGTGACGACGACGAGAGATGCCTCGCCGCCTCCGTCCGGTCGACCTTGCTGGCGTACCGTATCGATCGATACGCCCTTTTCGGCGAAGACCGTCGCGACCTGGGCGAGCACGCCAGGCTTGTCGGCCACGTCGAGACTGATGTGGTACCGCGTGACCACGTCGCCCATGGGGCTGACCGGCAGGCGCGTGTACGCGGACTCACCGGGGCCGGTGGCCTCGTTGAGCTTGTTGCGGCAGACCGCGACCAGGTCGCCGAGGACCGCGGAGGCGGTCGGCGAGCCACCGGCGCCGGGGCCGTAGAACATGAGCTGCCCGGCCGCCTCGGCCTCCACGAAGACCGCGTTGTACGCCTCGCGGACAGAGGCCAGCGGGTGGCTCAGCGGGATCATCGCGGGGTGGACCCGGGCGGTGACCGACTGCCCGTCGGCGGCACGCTCGCAGATGGCGAGGAGCTTGACGGTGCAGCCCATGCGGCGGGCGGAGGCGATGTCGGCGGCGGTGACCTCGGTGATGCCCTCGCGGTGCACGTCGCCGATCCGTACCCGGGTGTGGAAGGCGATGCCGGCGAGGATCGCGGCCTTGGCGGCGGCGTCGAAGCCCTCCACGTCGGCGGTCGGGTCGGCCTCGGCGTATCCGAGGGCGGTGGCCTCGTCGAGCGCCTCGGAGTACCCGGCTCCGCTCGTGTCCATCTTGTCGAGGATGAAGTTGGTCGTGCCGTTCACGATGCCGAGGACCCGGTTGACCTTGTCACCGGCGAGCGACTCGCGCAGCGGCCGTACGAGCGGGATGGCACCGGCCACGGCGGCCTCGTAGTAGAGGTCCCGGCCGTGCTGCTCGGCGGCGGCGTGCAGCGCGGCGCCGTCCTCGGCCAGCAGCGCCTTGTTGGCGGAGACGACGCTCGCGCCGTGCTCGAAGGCGGTGGTGATGAGCGTACGGGCGGGCTCGATGCCGCCGATGACCTCGATGACGACGTCGATGTCGCCCCGTTTGACCAGGGCCGTCGCATCGGTGGTGATCAGTGCGGGGTCGATGCCCTCGCGCACCTTGGAGGGCCGGCGCACGGCGACACCGGCGAGCTCGACCGGCGCGCCGATGCGCGCGGCGAGGTCGTCGGCGTGCGTCGTCATGATGCGCGCCACCTCTGAGCCGACCACTCCACAGCCCAGCAGCGCCACCTTCAGCGGACGCGTACGCATCATCCGACCTCGTTTCCTTTACATCTGATGTGTGGACCAGTCTCACTCACCGGACGGGAGTTTCTGCCACCCGTCCGGATCCTGAGACATCTATTTCATCAGCCGACATCGAGACGCAGGAGATCTTCCTCCGTCTCGCGCCTGACGATGACACGAGCCTGTCCGTCGCGCACGGCGACTACCGGCGGACGCAGGGCGTGGTTGTAGTTGCTCGCCATGGAACGGCAGTACGCACCGGTGGCGGGCACGGCGATCAGATCGCCGGGGGCGAGGTCGGACGGCAGGAACGCGTCCTTGACCACGATGTCGCCGCTCTCGCAGTGCTTGCCGACGACGCGGACGAGCATCGGCTCGGCGTCGGAGGTGCGCGAGGCGAGCGCGACGGTGTACTCGGCGTCGTACAGCGCGGTGCGGATGTTGTCCGACATGCCGCCGTCAACGCTGACGTACGTACGCAGCCCCTCCAGGGGCTTGATGGTGCCGACCTCGTACAGCGTGAAGGCGGTCGGGCCGACGATGGCGCGCCCCGGCTCGACGGAGATCCGCGGGGTGGCGAGCCCGGCGGCCTCGCACTCGCGGGTCACGATGTCGCCGAGCGCCTTGGCGATCTCGTGCGGCTCGCGCGGGTCGTCCTCGGAGGTGTACGCGATGCCGAGCCCGCCGCCGAGGTCGATCTCGGGCAGCTCCACCCCGTGCTCGTCACGCACCTCGGCGAGCAGCTGGACCACGCGGCGGGCGGAGACCTCGAAGCCGGCCATGTCGAAGATCTGCGAGCCGATGTGCGAGTGGATGCCGATGAGCTCCAGGCCGTCGAGGGTGAGCGCCCGGCGCACCGCCTCGGCGGCCTGTCCCCCGGCCAGCGCGATCCCGAACTTCTGGTCCTCGTGCGCGGTGGCGATGAACTCGTGGGTGTGCGCCTCGACGCCGACGGTCACCCGGATCTGTACGCGCTGCCGCCTGCCGAGCCGCTGCGCGACGTGCGCAACCCGGGCGATCTCCTGGAAGGAGTCGAGCACGATCCGCCCGACGCCGGCCTCGATGGCCCGCTCGATCTCCGCGACGCTCTTGTTGTTGCCGTGGAAGGCGATGCGCTCGGCCGGCATCCCGGCGTCCAGCGCGGTGGTCAGCTCGCCGCCGGAGCAGACGTCGAGGTTGAGCCCCTCCTCCTGGAGCCAGCGCACGACGGCGCGCGACAGGAAGGCCTTACCGGCGTAGAACACGTCGGCGTCCGGCCCGAAGGCGTCGGCCCAGGCGCGGCAGCGGGCCCGGAAGTCGCTCTCGTCGAGGAAGTAGGCGGGGGTGCCGAACTCCTCGGCCAGCCGCGTCACTTCGATGCCCCCGACGGTGACCGCGCCGTCCTCGTCGCGGCTGACGGTGCGGGCCCAGACCTTCTCGTCCAGGGCGTTGAGATCGGCGGGCGGGGCGGTGTAGTGCCCCTCCGTCATGACATCGGCGTGACGGGGCCCGGCGGGGTGTGCGGATCGGCTCATGGTGTTGCTCTGTTCTCTCGGATCTCTCAGAGGACTTCGGGTGTGCTGATGCCGAGCAGGGACAGGCCGCCGGCCAGCACCGTCCCGGCGGCTTCGGCAAGAGCGAGCCGGGAACGGTGGGCGGCCGAGGGTTTCTCGTCACCGACGGGCAGCGGCGAGGCGCTGTCGTGGAAGTCGAAGAATGCCTGCGCGAGGGCTTCCAGCTGCCGGGCGACCCGGTCCGGCTCGCGGTGCCGGGCGGCGGCGGCGAGCACCCCGGGGTGGTCGGCGAGCAGCTCACCGAGCACGGGCGCGTCCACGCTCTCCTCGTACGCCGCACCGAACCCGAGCTGCCGGGCGTTCCGGCCCAGCGCACGGATCCGGGCGTGCGCGTACCGCACCCGGAACAGCGGATTGCTCTCCTGCTGTACGAGCAGCTCACCGCTCCCGGTGCCCCGGGGCCGGTCGTGCGGAGCGGCCCGCAGCAGCGACCACCGCGCGGCGTCGCTCCCGAGGCGCTCGAAGAGATCACGGTCGGCGGCCGGCACCGGCAGCACGTGCAGCGCCTCCCCGCCCGCCGTCCGCTCCCCGGCCTCGGCACCCTGGGCCCGGAGCAGCCGCTCGACGGTCCCGGTGACGACCCGGGCCCGGATCTCCTCGACGGGCGCGAACGAGACCTTCGTACCGGCGAGGGCGTCCCCGTGCCCGTACGCCGTACCGCGCTCGGCGACGCTCCGCACCACCGCGCCGAGGCCGCGCGCCCCGGCTCCCAGCGTGAAGTTCAAAAACCCCGGCCCGGTGACCTCGACGTCCCCGATCCCCGGCGCGCCCAGCACTCGTACCCGGAGGATCTCGGCCACGTCCCTGGCCGGCAGCGCGGCGGGCCCGGCCAGCTGGAGGGCGACGGCACAGGCGTAGTCCCCACGCCCGCCGGGTCGCGTCCGCTCCACCCGCACACGCGCGGGAACGGGGGCGCGCAGGGCGTCCTCGTCGACCGCGCGGCGCACGGCGTGCAGCACGGTCCTGGAGAGATCGGCGGGGGTCACAGGACAAGCGTATGGGAGGAAGGGGGCCACCCCGCGACCCTGTTTCGCCATGCGGTCACCCCGCGGCGCGCTCCGCCGTCCCGGCGCTCCGTCTGCCGTCGAGCGACGGCTGGTCCTTCCGCTTCATCAACTGCCGCACGAGCCGCACCAGCTCGGTCGGCTCGAAGGGCTTCTCGAGGAACGCGTCGACCCCCGCGGCCACTCCGCTGTCCACCTCGTACGGCGTGCAGGCGCTGATGATCGCCACGGGCAGATGTCTGGTCCGGGGATCCGAGCGCAGTCTGGTGGCGGTCTGCAGACCGTCCAGCCTGGGCATGACGACATCGAGCGTGATCACATCGGGGCGGACCCGATGCACCAGATCAAGACACTCGACACCATCGGCCGCGGTCACGACCTCGAAGCCCTCAAGCTCCAGGTTGACCCTGATCAACTGCCGGATGACCTTGTTGTCGTCGACAACAAGCACGCGGCCACACGCCCCTGACACACTCCGAGAGTAGGGGCGACTCCGTGGCTGCGTCCGGGTTTTACCCACTTCCGCCCCCGGACGGGTGGCGCGAGGGGTGGCCGGATGCATCCGGAACACACTGCACGCCCCCTCCGCCCGGCCCCGAACCGCGCCTCCGGCGGGCCGGGAAATACCTGTTCACGGACACCCCGCGGAAGCTGGTAGTGTTTCACCCGTCGCCGAGCAACACAGCGATACGCCCTCGTAGCTCAGGGGATAGAGCATCGGCCTCCGGAGCCGTGTGCGCAGGTTCGAATCCTGCCGAGGGCACCTGAGAAAGACCCTCCGACCAGCGGAAAAGCTGAGCGGGGGGTTTTTTGCATGCCTACTGGAGGCTGCGGGATGGCGGCCGTCACCCTTGGCGTTCCGGACCCGGACCCTGGCCGCGAACAACAGGAAGGGCGACAGGAATCCACCCGATGAACAGCTCCAGCCGGAATACCGCTGCCGAGCAACCCGCGCGTCGCCGACGGCGGCTGCCGGTCGCCGCCGTCATCGTTCTGGCATTCGTCGCCTGCGTCGCCGCTGCGGTCGGCGTGGTCGCCCACGTTGCCGATGATGCGTCGTCGGACCTGTCGGACCAGGAGATGAACTGCTGCTGGGAGGAGGGTGCCACCCCGGCCTGGATGAGCAAACAGATGGGCATCCGCATCCCGGAGGCGGCTTCGGACCGGCGTGCGGGCTACAAGGCCGGGCAGCGCTACGACACCGGGTTGCTGTCCTTCGTTCTGCCCGGCAAGGAGGCGGACGCCTACACGCGCCGGCTCGTCCGGGAAAGCACCGAGATGATCGGGAACTCTCATCCCGAGAAGAAGGGATACCGGCCTGCTGCCGCTTTCTCCCGTCTCGGGCTGGCCGAGCCGGAGACGTTCGTCGAAGGACTGCGGAAGACCAGCCTCTGCCCCGATGAACTCGACTCCCCCGAAGGCAAGTACCTCCGGCGCTGCATCGACCTGTTCGCGCACGAATTCAGGCCTGCCACCACGCGGATCTACGTGAGGTCGACCATCGAACCAGCGGTGACACCGCCGCCAGTGAGTCCCGGCCCATAGAGCACACTCCGCGCCCGGCCGGAGGACCGGAGAAGAACTCAGGCTACCCTAATCAGAGGCGTGAGGGTTGTTCACCACGACTCTGGAGGCGGTGTGACCAGGCGCTTCTCTCTCACGTCCGCACGTGGGTACGCGGATCTCGGACGGCAGTACCGGGACTTCTACGCGGCGATCGGGGACTGCCGCGGCGGTGGCGCCCAGGGCACCCGGGTGTACGAGCTGCGGTCGGAGACCGGGGCCGGGAGCATCACCGTCCATGAGCTGCTCCACGGGGTCACCCTCACCTTGTACGACCTGACGTTCCACGACGAACTGGTCCTCGACTTCGATCTCGCGGGCGACTACTTCGAGCTGGAGTACTGCGTCGACGGGCTGATGCACCTGGAGGAGCGGGCGACCGGGGCGACGGTCTTCGGGGCGAACGAGCTGTCGATATCGCACTCGCGGGCTTCGGCGGGGCGGCTCGTCCGGCCTGCCGGGCAGCGCTATCGGGGTGTGTCGATCGCGGCCCGCCGGGAGGCGCTCACCGCCTATTTCGGGAGTCTGGGAGCGGCGGCCTGGGAGGAGAGCGTCGAGGAGATGTCCGCCGAGTCGCGCGACGCGCACTATCTCGGGCGGCAGGCCCCGCCCGAACTCGCGGCCTCGTTCGCCGACTTGTTCACCTGTGCGCTGCCGGCCCGGTTCCGGGCGCTGTATCTGGAGTCGAAGGTCATGGAGATCCTCGCCCGGATCGTCGCGGGCACCGAGCCCCCGCGCGGCACGGCCCGGCCGCCGATGGCGGAGTACGAGATCGAGCGGATCCGGAAGGTTCCGGAGCTGCTGATGGAGAACCTCCACGAGCAGCACACCGGGAAGTCGCTCGCGCGAGCGCTGGGGATGACCACCAAGCGGCTGAACGAGGGGTTCAAGCAGCTCTACGGCGACACCGTCTTCAGCCACCACCGCAACGCCTGCCTGCGCCGGGCCTCGCTGCTGCTGGTGGAGACCGACCTCAGCGTCGCCGTCGTCGCGCTCAGGTGCGGCTACTCCAGTCCCAGCAATTTCTGCCACGCGTTCAAGAAGCGCTACGGGCGGACGCCCCGGCAGTACCGGGTGGCACGGGCCGCGGCCGGTGCCCGGGAGGCCCGTTCCTGATCCCGCCGGGGTGCCCGCTCCACATTTCGTGGTCGCGCTCTCCGTACACGTGCCACCGCGTTCGTTCCGAGGATGGGTGGGCGCGGCCGGCGAGTACGAGGCCTGCCGGAACCCGGTGACGGGCCGGCTCGCCATGGCCGGCCCGACGGGCACGGCCGGTGCCCGGACGCGTACGAACGGCCGTTCCGGAGGAACCGAGTCCATGGCACCCCGTCGCTTCGCTCCCCTGATCGTCGCCTGCACGGCGACGTTTCTGCTGCTCGCGTACGCCACGGTCGTGACCGTGGCCATTCCCGCGATCGCCGCCGATCTGCACACCGATTTCGCGGCGTTGCAGTGGGTCGTGGATCTGTACACGCTCGCGCTCGCGGCGCTCCTGATCGTCTGCGGGGCGGTGGGCGACGCGTTCGGCCGGCGCCGGGTCTTCCTGGCCGGGTTCGCTCTCTTCACGGTGTCCTCGCTGGCCTGCGGGCTGGCGCCCGGGGTGCGGGAACTCGTTGTGTTCCGGGGTGCGCAGGGGGTCGGCGGGGCCGCCATGTTCGCGACGACGCTGCCGCTGATCAGGGCGTCGTACCAGGGGCGGGAACAGCACCGGGCCTTCGCCGTCTGGGGCGCCGTGGCCGGGCTGGCCGCCGCTGTCGGCAATGTCTGCGGCGGACTGCTCGCCGAGGCCCTGGGCTGGCGGTGGATCTTTCTGCTCGCCGTGCCGGTGGGGGCGGCCGGGCTGGGGCTCGCCGTCGTGTTCCTGCCCCGTGATCCGGAGCGCCGGGCCGGGCGGATGGACGTACCGGGGTCGGTCCTGCTGAGTGCGGGCATCGCCGCCCTGGTCGTCGGCGCGCTCCTCTTCGGCGAGGACGGGACGGGGGCGGGCCCGGGGCTCGCCGCCGTCGTGGCGGCCGTGGCCATGCTCGCCTTCTTCGCGTACGAGCGCCGTACGACGGATCCCGTCATCGATCCGGCGCTGTTCCGCCATCCCAGGTTCGTGGCCGTGGTCTCGGTGGCGTTCGGCTACTACTTCGCCGCGTTCGGACCGCTGACGGTGATGTCGTCCTGGTTCCAGGACGGTGCGGGCCTGGACGCGGTCGACACCTCGCTGTTGCTGGCCCTCCAGCCCGCGGTCTTCTTCGTCGTCTCCGCCCTGTGCGGGGCGGTGCTCCAGCGCGTGGCGCTGTGGATCCCGCTGGGCGTCGGCACCGCGCTCGTCGCGGCGGGGTGTGCGGGTTTCGCGCTGCTGGGCGTCTCGTACGGGCCGGTGGCGCTCGTGCCGTCGCTGCTGCTGACCGGGGCCGGTGCGGGCATGGTGTCGCCGGTGCTTCCGTCCGCGGCCATGCGGGACGCCGACCCGTCCCGCGCGGGCACGGCCGCGGCCGTGGCCAACACCGCCCGTCAGGTGGGTCTCGCGCTGGGCACCGCGGTGTGCGGCGGGCTGTTCGTCGGGCTCTCCGCCCCTGGGCGGCGGGAGTACACGGCCGCGGTCGGGGATGCGGGGGCCGTCGCGGCGCTGGTCGCGCTGGCCGCCGCGGCGGTGGCGGTGATCCTGCTGCGGCGCGCGGACACGAGGGCGCGCGGGGCCTGCGGGACGGGCGGTGGGGTGCGACCGGCCCGTTCCCGGGCGGGTTCGGGCGAGCCGTAGGGCTCTTGCGTACGCCTACGCCCCCGCGTCGTCCGGTCCGTCGGAGCCGATCTGTTCGGCCCGCAGGGCCAAGTCCTGGAGTACGTCGGCGGAGGTCACGTCCGTCTGCCCGGAGTCGTGCACCTGGGCCAGCATCGCGAAGGCCAGGGTGAACGCGCCGACCAGCTGCTCCACCGCACCGCCGACCTCCCGGCCGACCAGCGTCGCGACCTCCTCGATCGAGGCGTCCTCGGGGACGGTGATCCGGGGCATCGTCTCGTTGAGGAGCACGGTCACCACGCTGGGATCGGTCTCCAGGTCGTCGCGGTCGACGTTCTCTTCGAGCAGCCGACGGATCTCGCCCGCCTCCGTGAGGATGCCCACCACCCGCTTCACCACTTCGCTCTGCTCCATCCGGCGAGCATAGGCGCGCAGCGGTGCGGGCGGTGATCAATCGGCCCTTCCCGTCGGCGTTCCGTGCCGGACGGGGGCGTTCGCCTCGGGTTCGGGGGCGTCGCGAGCTGTCTTGAATATGCCTTCGGCACATCGATGAAGCGGGACCCTGGGCAATATCAGGACATGCGGGAGGGTCCGACCCCCGGCGAGCCGGATACTTCGCTCGCCTGTGCGGAAAGGATGTTCTCCAGGAGATTGCCGGATGGCCGTCCGGAGGGGGACCGGTGCTGGGGCACGAGCGCAGTGACAACGACTTGAGCGGTACGGTGCACGGTCCCGCGATCCAGTCGGGGAAGGTGTACGGCGGCATTCACTTCCATACGGAGGCCGCCCCGGAGGCCCGCGGGCCGAAGCCGCCCTGGCAGCTCCCGCCCTCGATCCGGATCACCGGCCGTTCGGCGGAGGTGCGCACGCTGGAGGGGCACCGTGCCCGTGCCACCCGGGAGGGGCATCCGACGCTGGCCGCGGTCAGCGGGCTGGGAGGTGTCGGCAAGACCGCGGTCGCGCTGGCCTGGCTGCACACCATCCGCCCGCACTTTCCCGGCGGTCAGCTGTACGCGGATCTGGGGGCCCAGTCGCCCGGCGGCCCGGTGGACCCGGGCGAAGTGGTCGGGCGGTTCCTGCGGGCCCTGGGCGTGCCGACTCCGCAGGTGCCCCCGGTCCTCGCCGAACGGATCGCGCTGTACCGGTCGTTGACCGCGGACCGGCGGCTCGTGGTCATGCTGGACGACGCGGCGACCGCAGCGCAGGTCCGGCCCCTGTTACCGGCGGGTCAGTGTGTGACCGCGGTGACCAGCCGACGGCGGCTGCCGGGGCTGAGCGTCGACGGGGGCCATGTGATCCATCTGGAGCCGCTCGGGCCGGAGGCGGCGGTGGAGCTGCTGGATTCCACCCTGGCCGACGGCCGGGTGGCCGCGCAGCCCGAGGAGGCACGGGCCCTGGTGGATCTGTGTGCGGGGCTGCCGCTCGCGGTGCGTATCGCCGGTGCCCGGCTGGCGTCGCGTCCCCGCCACGGCATCACCACGATGGTCCGGGCACTGGCCGAGGAACGCGACCGACTGGAGGCGTTGGCCATCGACGGCGACCACGATGTGCGGGCGGCGCTGGACCTCTCCTACCAGGGGCTTCCGGCCGGGGCCGCCCGCCTCTACCGGCTGCTGGGGCTGCATCCCGGGCGGGAGTTCGGCGGGCCGGTGGCCGATGCGGTGCTGGGCTCGGACGCCGCCGACGCGCTCGATGTGCTGTACGACGCGAGCCTGCTCATCGACGCCGGTCAGGCGGCCGGGGCCGAGCGCTACCGCTTCCACGACCTGGTACGGCTGCACGCGCTGGCGCAGGCGGACCGGGACGAGTCCGCCGAGGAGCGGGCCGCGGCGCTGCGCCGCATCGGCTACCACTACCTGGCCAACGCCACCCGTGCGGAGGAGGTCATCGACCCGCAACACCGCACCATGGCCCGGAACTTCGGCCCCGGCCCGGTCGTGGACGCGGGCTTCGGTGACGGCTCCACCGGCGACGGCGCGGGGGCGGCGGACGCCGCGCTGGACTGGCTCGAACACGAACTGCCCAACCTCATGGCGGTGCTCCGGCTCGCCCGGACGGCCGGAATCCCGGCGCTGGGCTGGCAGTTGGCCGACGCCATGTGGCCGCTGTTCCTGCGGCGCAAGTTCTACCCGGAGTGGCGCGAGGCGCACCGGGAGGGGCTGCTCGCGGCCGAGGAGTGCGGCGACGCGGCGGCGGTGTGCCGGATGCTCACCTCGGGCGGCCTGGGCGAACTCGACATGGACTGCCCGGAGCAGGCGCTGGGGATGTTCGAGCGGGCCGCCGATTCCTTCCTGCGCACCGGGGACACGCTCGGGCACGCCCGGACGCTCAACTACCGGGGTCTGGCCCACCAGCGGCTCGGTGAGCCGGACCGGGCCGCCGAGTTCTTCGGCCGGGCGGCCGCCGGGCTGCCGGACTGCGGTGACCGCAGGGCCGGTGCGCTGGCGCGGTTCAACCTCGCGGATGTCGCGCTGTCGCGCGGGCGGTACGAGGACGCCGCCCGCGAAAGCGAGGCCGCCCGCGCCGTGTTGCGGGAGGCCGGTGACACGTACAACACCGCCCGCGCCGACGCGCTGGCCGGGCGGGCGCACCTCGGCCTGGGCCGGCTCGACCGGGCCGAGGCCGGTCTGCGGGCGGCGCTGGACACGTTTCGGCCCATGTCCGCCGACTACGAGACGGCCCGCGCGCTGGGAGGCCTGGCCCTGGTCTCCGAACGGCGCGGGCAGCCCGAGATCGCCCGGCAGTGCTACCGGGAGGCGCTGATCCTGTACTCCGCCGTCGGCGGGCCGGACTCGGCCGACGCGCGGGAGGTGCGGGGCAGGCTGGGCGCGCTGGAACCGGAGGCCGGGCAGAACGGCGCCACGGGGACCGGCGCCGGCTGAGTGCGCGCGTTCCCGATGACCCGTACCGCCGTCGTGCCGAACTCCGCCACGGGCAGCCCGGCCACCACCCAGGCGTGGGCAACCGAGGCCCAGACCGCCCACGGCGTACCCGGCCGGCGCCCGTCCAGTTCCACCGGGGCGCCTTCCCCGCCGAGGAGCAGCCAGCACCGGGGGCCCCGGTGCACGGCCACCACCAGGGCCCCGGGGTGGCGGGCGGCCAGCGCCGTCGCGGACCGGGGCCCGTCTCCCCTGGCAACGAGCACGTCGGCGAGCAGCGGCAGCGGGGACGGGGCGGGCAGCCGGACGCGTACGTGCTCGTCCAGGACCGGGGCCCCGGTGTCCGGGTGCAGCAGGGTGACCTCGGTGCGGCGGACCGGGCCCCGGGCGCAGGGGTCCTCGTACAGCGCCATGGTGAGCGCGGTCATCGCACTCCCCCGGCCCGCTCGTCGTACCGCACGCCGAACGGCAGCGGTGCGTGTTCCGGGGCGAGTCGCACCGCGGGGGCGCGCAGCCGGAGCTTGCGGTAGATCAGCGCGCGCATCCTGGTGGCGAACCGGCCGGGTTCGGAGGTGATGCGGTCCGCGATCCGCTCGTACCGCTGCCGTCGGTAGAGCGCGGAGGAACGGGCGAGCTGGCGGCCGAGCGGGCGGTCGCCGTGCAGCCTGGGGACGAGCGAGGCCAGTTCGGCCACCGGTGAACCGGGGTCCACGTCCGCCTCCGGTGCGCCCGCCATCAGTACGGGGACGCCGGTCATCGATCCGTAGAGCGAGACGGATCCGTGGTCACCGACGATGTAGTCGGCGGCGACGAGGGCACCGACCCAGTCCGCGTGCTGGCTGATCACGGTGAGGCCCATCCTGCCCAGGGTCGCCAGCCAGCTGCGGATCTGCCATTCCCCGTGGGCGTTCCAGATGTTGGGGTGGAGCAGGACGGCGACCCGGTGGTCGTCCCGGGGCAGTTCGGTGACCAGCCGTTCCAGGAGTTCCGGGCTCTGCCCGAACAGGGAGCGCGGTCCCCAGGTGGAGCAGGCGAGCACCAGCCGCTGCCGGGCCCTGGTGTGCAGTGCCTCGCGGTAGAGCGCCCGCAGGGGCATGCTCGCGGCGATGCGATCGAAGCAGGGGTCGCCGACCACCTCCGCGGCGGGCAGCGCCTCGGGGCACTCGCGGCCGAGGCGGGTCAGTTCCTCGTGGTGCGCCAGCACGATCGACTCGGGCACCAGCCTGCCGTCCTGGACGAGCCACTGGCGGTTCAGCCCGTACACCCCGCGTTCCGCGACCGGGCGCCCGCGCTGCCCGCCCGGGACCAGCTTGTTGTGTCCGGCTCCGTGCGGCAGCACGATCACCGGGGCGTGCAGGTCGTTCAGCCCGCCGTGGGCAGCGGACAGGGCCAGGTCGAAGGGCATCTGGACCGCCTGGTGCCAGGGCAGGACCAGGCCGCCGAGCTCCGCCAGGAAGGAGTCCACCCCGTGGCTGAACACGTCGGGGGCCGCGGTGAAGAACACCTGCACCCGGGCGTCGCCCTCCAGCAGCCGCACCGCGTCCAGCAGCCGCTGCCCGGCGGTCACCGTATGCACGACGGCCAGCACCCTCCGGCGGATCTGCCGGGTGGCCCAGCGGTCCACGTCCAGACGCATCGGCACGTGCGGCCGATGTGTTTCGGCCATTGTCAGAGTCATTGAATCGATCCCCCGATTCCTCGTCCCGGACCGGTGCGCCCGTCCGGGGCGGCCGCGTCGTTTCGCGGCGCACGCCGAAGACATGCCCCACGTGTTTGACGGGTTGCTTGCAGGAATCCTGCACTCCGGGTGCGGGCGGTTCCGGGCCCGCTCCGGGCCGGTTGCCATCGGCTTCCGGGCCGGTTGCCGACGGCTCCCGAGCAGCTCTCGGGCGTTCGGAACGGCGGTGGGGAGATGCGCCCTGTACGCGCCCGTGCGCCCCTGCCTGCTCCCCGCACCCGGGGTGACAGTGGAAGGTCCTGCACACAGGTGCGGGCGCTGCCGTCGACGGCAGGAAGCAGCGCACCCAGCGGGGGCGATGTGGAACTTCTTGCTCTGGGACCTCTTGAACTATGGCATCAAGGACAGCAGTGCGGGCTCGGATCGGTGAAAACGCGCTGCGTACTGGCCGTTCTGGTGCATTCGCTCGGTGAGCCGGTCTCCATGGACGCTTTGATCGACCGGGTCTGGGGCGATGATCAGCCCAAGTCGCCGGTGGACACCATGCAGAGCTATGTGTCGAAGCTGCGCAGGCTGCTGCACGACTCGGTCGGCGACCTCGTCCAGGTGGAGCGCCCGTCGCCGCGTCAGTACCAGCTCCGCATCGACGCCCGTACCGAGGTCGATGTCTCGCACTTCCAGCGGCTGCGCAAAGAGGCCCGCGCGGCGGCCGGGCAGGGCAAGCGGGAGCTGGCCATCGGTCTGCTGCGCACGGCCGAGGACAGATGGCGCGGGGAGCCGTTGCCCGAGTCCAGGAGCGACTGGGCCGCCTCGGTACGGGGCCGGCTGGTCGAGGACCTGCGCCGGGTGCGGGAGGAACGCATCGGGCTGGAGCTGGAGTTGGGGCGGCACGCCGATCTCGTCGGTGAACTGCAGGGACTGGCCTCGGAGAATCCGCTGGCCCAGCAGGTGATCGCCGATCTGATGGTGGCGCTGTACCGGTCCGGGCGGCACGACGAGGCGCTCGCCGTCTTCCGCACCACACGGACCCGGCTGCGCACGGAGCTCGGCATCGAGCCGGGTTCGGACCTGCAGGAGCTCCACCGGCGCATCCTCGGCCAGGACCGTACGCTCCTGGAGATGGCGGTACGCGCCGACCGGCCGGCGGACCCCGGGCCGCGCACCAACCTTCCGCGCGACAGCCGCGACTTCACCGGCCGCGCCGCCGAACTCCGGCTGCTGCTGGGCGAATCGGCGCAGCGGGACGGCTCCGCCGCACACGATCGCGGGCAGCCGGCGGGCTCCGTCACGCGCGGTTCCGGGCAGCCGGACGGCTCCGCCGCGTACGCCATGCCGCTCACCGTCATCCACGGCATGCCCGGCATCGGCAAGACCACGCTCGCGGTGCACGCCGCCCACCGGCTCCACGACGCCTATCCGGGCGGCCGGCTCTACGTCGATCTGCACGGCTTCGGCGGGCAGGCGCCGTACGACCCCGCCGAGGCCCTCGCGGTGCTGCTGCACGCGGCCGGGGCCGGCGGTGACCTGCCGGACTCGCTGGACGCGCGGGCGGCACGGTGGCGCGAGTGGACGGCCCGCCACCGGGTGCTCGTGGTGCTGGACAACGCGCGGGACGCGGCCCAGGTGCGTCCGCTGCTGCCCGGCGCCGCGAGCTGCCGGGCGATCGTGACCAGCCGGAACCGGCTCGCCGGGCTCGACGGTGCCTCCTCGCTCCTGGTGGAGGGGTTGTCCGACGAGGAGGCCGCCGCCCTCTTCACCCGGATCGCGGGCGCCGCCCGGGTCCTGGCCGACCCCGAGGCGCTCGCGCTCGTGATCCGGGCCTCCGGCTGCCACCCCCTTCTCCTCCACTGGTTCGCCAGCCGCTTCCGGCACCGGGAGTCCTGGACCCTGCGCCATCTGCTGGACCGGCTGGCCGAGGCGGCCGACCCGCTTGACGAGTTCGACGACGGCGAGCTCGTCTCCGCGTTCCGCTTCTCGTACACCGAACTGGCGTGCCCCACCCAGAAGTTGCTCCGCCATCTGGCGCTTCATCCCGGCCCGGACATCACGGTCGCCGCCGCCACGGCTCTGGTCGGCGCGGACCCGGACAGCACCCGGATCCGCCGCGGTCTTGACGAACTCCACGACTTCCACCTCCTTGAGGAGCCCACCCCGGGCCGGTACCGGCTGCACGATCTCACCAGGGCCTTCGCGCTGCGCATGTTCGGCCGGGCGGAGCCGGAGGAGTCCCGGGCCCAGGCGGTCGGCAGGCTGTTCGGCCACTACCTCACCACGGCGCACCACGCCGACCTGCACACCCGGCCGCACCGCCGGAGACTGCCCGCGGGGCCGGAGTGCACCTCGGCGTACGCCACCGGATTCGGCGACGCCGACAGCGCTTCGGCGTGGCTGGTCCAGGAGCGAGCCAACCTCCTCGCGGTCGCCCGTACGGCCGCCGACGAGGCTCCCGCGTACGCGGCTCTCTTCCCGCACGTGCTCGCTCCGGTGCTCAAGCGCTGGGGCACCTGGGCCGTCACCAACGAGCTCTACGGAGCGGCCGTTCACGCCCTGCGCGCCCTCGGCACCCCGCACGCCCTCGCGCAGACGCTGGTCGAGGCCGCCGACGTACTGGCGCAGACCCGCCCCGACGAGGCGTTGAACTGTGCGGGCGAGGCGCTGGAGCTCTTCCGCGGTCTCGGCCGTCCGCACGGCTGCGCGGACGCCCTCTTCCAGGCGGGCCGGGCACATCTGGCGGCGGGGCGCGGAGGGGCGTCCCTGCGCGTCCTCGACGAGGCCCTGACCGGGTACCGGCAGGCCGGGGACCGCGAGGGCGAGGCGGGTGCGCTGAACGTCCAGGGCGCGGCGTTCTTCCATGCGGGCCGTTACGGGGAGGCGCTGGCCAGGGCGCGGGCGATTCTCGGCATCTACGAGGAGACCGGAAACCTGCTCGGGCAGATCCACGCCCAGAACAATCTGGGCGAGTTCCATCAGAGCCAGGGGCGGTACGAGGAGGCCCTCGCCCACTACGAACGCTCCCGGGCGCTGGCGGAACGGCACGGCGGCCGGCAGGAACTGGACATCCTGGATACGAACATGGGGGCGGTGTACCAGGCGACCGGGCAGACCGCGCGGGCCCTGGTCTGCTTCCGGCGGTCGCTGGAGTCGCACCGCGCCCACGGGGATGCCTTGGGGGAAGCCAACGCGCTGATCAGCATGGGGACGATGTACGCGGAGACGGGACGCACCGGCGATGCGCTCACCCACTTCCGGACGGCCGGGGAGGTGGCCCGCCGGATCGACAGCGGTTACGAGTACATGCGGGCCCTGCTCGGTGCGGCCGATGCCCTTCGCGTGTCGGGGCAGTTCGCCGCGGCCTGGGAGAGCTACGAGCTGGGCCTGGCGGAGGCCAGACGAACGGGGTCACTGCTCGGTGCGGCACAGGCCCTCGCGGGACTGGCCCACACCGCGCTGGTCACACACCGCTGGGGCCCGGTCCGGCGCTACGGCACCCGGGCGGTGGCGCTGTACCGGAGGCTGGAGGCCTGGGAGGAGGCGGACGACCTGCGCCGCCTGCTCCTGGAACACCCCGAGGTGGCCGGCTCCTGAGCGCCCGCGCTCGGGCGCCGGCCACCGTCAGGCGTCTACCACATCCACTGCTTCGTCCACATCCACTGCTCCGGCTCGGCGCGCGCCGTCACGACGAACGTGTCTCCGGTCCTCGGCTGTTCGGCCACGGACCGGAGACCGGACATCGCATCGCCCTGCGCATGGGCGAGGCCGAAGGCGACGGCGGCAACGGCGGTGACAGACACCGCGAGGGTACGGAACCGGTTCTGCTTCATTGCGGTAACGTCCTTGTTGGGTACATGAGTTGAAGCCTTCCCGGCCGTTTTGACCGGGATGCGGTTCGAGACGTTACCGCGATCATGACAGGACGCACCAATACATTTGTGCGGGCGTTCAGCACGTGCTAGCGAAGGCCGCCCCGGCGGGACCGTCACCCCACCGGCAGCCCCGGCGCCGGATACCCGTCCATCAACTCCTTCACCTCCGCGCGCACCTTCGCGATCGTGGACTCACCCCCGGTGCGGGCGGCCTCGACGACCCGGTCGATCCACTGCCAGGCACGCGCCAGTCGCGGCACCGGCCACTTCATCGGACACGGGGTCGCCCCGATGAAGGCTCAGCAACAGCACATTTCGTGGATTTCTCGGCGAACTGCCCTGCACATTGGTTCACTTGGCCGATTCTTGGTCAGTACATGCCCCATACATGAGGCGTTCCTCGCCAGAGTGGCGCATTACATGTGCACAACATCCAGCACATGTAATCCACACGCGTAGACCCACATCGCAGGGGGTTGTATGAGAACCAGCCGCGCGAGAAGTCGCGCCGCGCTGAGCATGGCAGCGACGCTGCCGCTGCTGGCCGGCGCGCTCGCCCTCGGGATACCGAACGCCAGCGCCGACTCCGCGCCGGGCGGGCGGGACGCGCTGCAGGGCACCAAGCCCGCCTGGGCCACCGCCGGGGCGGATCTGGGAGCCACGCCCGACAGCGGCAAGGTAAGCGTCCGGGTCCATCTGGCCGGACGGGACGCGAAGGGGCTGGCCGCCTACGCCGCCGCCGTCTCCGACCCGCAGTCCGCCTCGTACGGGAAGTATCTGAGCGCCGGTCAGGCGCAGGCCCGGTTCGGGGCGACACAGCAGCAGATCGACCAGGTCAGCATGTGGCTGAAGTCGAACGGGCTGACCGTCACCGGCACCAACCAGCACTACGTCTCGGCCACCGGTGAAGTCGCCGCCGCCGAGAAGGCGTTCGGCACCCAGCTGCGCAACTACCGCAAGGGCGGCCGCACCTACCGCGCCCCGGCCTCCACCGCCTCCGTGCCCGCCGCGCTGAGCGACGCCGTGCTCGCCGTCTCCGGCCTGGACAACGCGCCGCACAAGTCGAGCCACGACGAAGCCCTGCCGCCGCCGGACGGGGTGTTCCGCAACTCCGGCCCCTTCTCCACGTACTACGGCTCGAAGACCGCGTCGTCGCTGCCCAGCGCCTACGGGTCCAGGGCGCCGTACGCCGTGAAGGGGTACACCGGCAAGCAGCTGCGCGCCGCCTACGGCGCCGGAAGCTGGACCGGGAAGGGCGTCACCGTCGCGATCACCGACGCGTACGCCTCGCCGACCATCGCGAAGGACGCCGCCGAGTACGCCGAGCGCAACGGCGACGCGCCCTACCGTCGTGGCCAGCTGACCCAGGTGCTGCCGGACGACTACACGAGGACCGAGGAGTGCGGGGCCTCCGGCTGGTACGGCGAGGAGACCCTCGACGTGGAGGCCGTGCACGCGGTCGCACCCGCCGCCGACATCGTCTACGTGGGCGGCGCCTCCTGCTACGACGCCGATCTGCTGGACTCGCTGAACAAGATCGTCGACAACCGGCTCGCCGACATCGTCTCCAACTCCTGGGGCGACATCGAGGCCAACGAGACCCCGGACGTCGCGGCCGCGTACGACCAGGTCTTCAAGATGGGCGCGATCGAGGGCATCGGCTTCTACTTCTCCTCCGGCGACGACGGCGACAACGTCGCGTCGACGGGCACGAAGCAGATCGACGTGCCGTCCAACTCCGCCTGGGTGACCTCCGTCGGCGGAACCGCGCTGGCGGTCGGCAAGAACGACAAGTACCAGTGGGAGACCGGCTGGGGCACGCTCAAGTCGAACCTCTCCGACGACGGGAAGAGCTGGGCCGGCTTCCCCGGCGCGTACACCTCCGGCGCGGGCGGCGGCACCAGCTCGTCCGTGAAGCAGCCGTTCTACCAGCGCGGTGTCGTGCCCGACTCGCTCGCGCAGGCCAACGGCAAGCAGCGGATGCGCACGGCCCCGGACATCGCGGCCGTCGCCGACCCGAACACCGGCTTCCTGGTCGGCCAGACCCAGACGATGCCCGACGGATCGCTCGGCTACGACGAGTACCGCATCGGCGGTACGTCACTGGCCGCGCCGGTCATCGCCGGTGTCCAGGCGCTCGCGCAGCAGGCCCGGCACGGGCTGCCGATCGGCTTCGCCAACCCGGCGATCTACGCCCGGTACGACTCGAAGGCGTACCACGACGTCACCGACCACCCGCTGGGCGCGAACCGCGATCTCGCGGTGGTCCGGGTCGACTACGCCAACGGCGTGGACGCGGCGGACGGTCTGCTGACCTCGCTGCGCAGCCTCGGCAAGGACGCCTCGCTGAAGGCGGTCAAGGGATACGACGACGTGACGGGGGTCGGGACTCCGGCGGCCGGTTACGTGAACTCGTACCGCTTCCCGTTCCGCAGGCACTGAGCCACCACCGGTCCGGTGCCGACGGCATCGGACCGGTACCGACGGCGGTCCCGGGGCTCTGCCTCCGGGGCGGCCGTCGGCCACGTTTGCGGGGGGTGCGGAGGGCGCGTGCCGGGGCTCAGGCCGAGGCACGTTTGCGGGGAGCCGCCTTCTTCGCCGCCGGCTTCGGGTCCGACTTCGCGGTGGCCTTCTTCGCCGCCGACTTGGTGGTCTTCTTCGCCGTCGACCGCGCCGCGGTCTTCTTGGCGGGCGCCCTGCCCGATGCGGACTTCTTCTTCGTGGCAGCGGCCGTCTTCTTGGCGGCGGCCGTGGCCTTCTTCTTCGCCCCGGTGCCACCGGACTTCCTGCGGCCGCTGAGGGAGGTGACCTCGGCGACGGGAGCGTCCTCCTTCTCCTCCCCGGCTTCCGGCCCCTCGCCGCGGGCCTCCTTCGCCGCCCGGACGCTGCTCTCCAGGGCCGCGATCAGGTCGATGACCTTGCCGCCCGAGTCCTCCGCCTCCGCCGGCTCCAGCGTCCGGCCCTCCGCCTTCGCGGCGATGAGCTCCTCGACCGCCTCGCGGTAGTCGTCGTGGAGCGAGTCCATGTCGACCTCGCCGAGGGTGTCCATCAGCGCGTCGGCCAGGTCGAGTTCGGCTTCCCGGACCTTGACGTCGGTCTCCGGGGCGACGCCTTCCGGGCTGCGGATCTCGTCCGGCCAGAGCAGGCCGTGCATGGCGATCACGTCGTCGACCACCCGCAGCATGCCCAGCCGCTCGCGGCCGCGCAGCGCGTACTTCGCTAGGGCGACCTTCTGGCTCCGCTTCAGCGCCTCGCGGAGCAGGGTGTACGGCTTGGCCGCCGGAACCCCGTTGGCGGAGAGGTAGTACGCCGCATCCATCTGGAGCGGGTCGATCGAGGCGGCCGGCACGAAGGCCACGATCTCGATCGTCTTGGCCGTGGGCAGCGGCAGCGAGCCGAGGTCCTCGTCGGTGATCGGGATCATCGAACCGTCGGGCTCCTCGTACGCCTTCCCGATCTCGGCGGCGGTGACCTCCTCCTCGTCGATCTCGCAGACCTTCCGGTAGCGGATCCGGCCACCGTCGGCGAGGTGGATCTGGCGGAAGGAGATCGAGTGGTTCTCCGTGGCGTTGACCAGCTTGATGGGGATGCTGACCAGCCCGAAGGAGATGGCGCCGTTCCAGATGGACCTCACCGTTCACCCCTTGTGTCCGCATGGATACCAGTACGTTCTCAAATCATGTGATTCTTATCGTATGACGCCGATCACAGAGGTGGAGGGGCGACGGCTGGCGCTCAGCAATCTCGACAAGGTGCTGTATCCGGCCACCGGGACCACCAAGGGCGAGGTGCTGCACTATTACGCGGCCACCGTCGCGGGGGCCCTGCTCACCCATCTGCGTGACCGGCCCGTCTCCTTCCTGCGCTACCCGGACGGGCCGGACGGGCAGCGCTTCTTCACCAAGAATCCGCCACCCGGTACGCCGTCCTGGGTACGGACCACTCCGGTGCCGCACCGCGAGGACAAGAGGGCCAGACAGGTGGTCGTGGAGGATCTGGCCTCGTTGATGTGGGCGGCGAATCTGGTGGTGGAGTTCCACACCCCGCAGTGGCGGGCCGGTGCTCCGGGGATCGCCGACCGGATGGTCCTCGACCTGGATCCCGGCCCGCCCGCGACGGTCGTGGAGTGCTGTGCGGTGGCGCTGTGGCTGCGTGAGCGGCTGACGGCGGACGGGCTGTGCGCGTACGGGAAGACGTCCGGATCGAAGGGGCTGCATCTGCTCGTACCGCTGGAGCCGACGCCCTCCGCCCGGGTGTCGGCGTACGCGAAGGGTCTGGCCCTCCGGGCGGAGCAGGAGCTCGGGGACCTGGTCGTGCACCGGATGAAGCGGGCGCTGCGGCCGGGGAAGGTCTTCGTCGACTTCAGCCAGAACGCGGCGGCGAAGACCACCGCCACCCCCTACACACTGCGCGCCCGGCCCGAACCGACCGTGTCCGCGCCCGTCACCTGGGCGGAGATCGAGCGGTGCCGGGCCCCCGGGGAGCTGGTCTTCCTGCCGGACGGGATGGGGGCGCGGCTGGAGCGGTACGGGGATCTGCTCGGCCCCCTGGCCGACCCGGACCGGGCCGGCCGCCTGCCTGTCGCCCCGTAGTCTCCCCTCGGTCTGTCGCCCCGCAGTCCCTCCCCTCCCCGGCCTGTCGCCCCGTCACCCGAAGCGGCCGATTCTCGCCGGTCAGCCGTTAGCGCATGGCACAGACATTTGTCATGCTCGCCAGGAAAAGACCGCATGTGGAGGGCGGATCGTCCGACCCGTGGTGCACACTCCTCGCAGACACTGCTTCGTTGAAATGCGTGGGGAGGCGATGGGGTGTTCGCAGGGATCGACGAGGTCGACTGGGCCTCGATGGAGCACGCCTACGGGCCGGCCGGTGATGTGCCTGCGATGCTGCGGGGTCTCGCGTCCACCGATCCGGCGGAGCGCGAGGCGGCGCTGGACGGGATGTACGGGGCGGTTCACCACCAGGGGGACGTCTACGCCTGCACGCTGGCCAGTATTCCGTTCCTCTTCGAGCTGGTCGTGGATCCGGGCATCCAGGACCGGGGCAGCATCGTCGAACTGCTCACCAGCATCGGCGGTATCGATCTGGACGAGGACGACGAGGACGAGATCGACGAGGACGAGATCGAGGGCGCGGCCAACTACGCGATGGCGGCGACCGCCGTCACGGCGGGCGCCGGGGTCTTCTTCGAGCTGATGGCCGACGAGGATCCGGGGGTACGGCTCAGCGCGCCGCTGGCGCTCGCCGCGCTCCACGGCCATCCGGACAGGGTCCTCGCGTTGCTGCGGGAACGCCTGCCGATCGAGCCGGACGAGGAGGTGCGGCTCGCCCTGGTCGAGGCCGCGGGACGGGTCGCGCTGCGCCACCGGCTGCTGGCCGCGGAGGCGGCGGCCTGGCTGAGCCGGCTGACGGGCGAAGGATTCCCGCCCGGACTGCGGCTGGCCGCGCTGGCCCAGCTGGCCCGGTGCGCACCGGACGCACTGCCCGGCGATGTCGTACGGGTGGTGACGGGGCTGCTGCGGCAGCTGCGCTCGGTACCCGGACGCCGGTCCGGGACGGCCCCCGCCCTCGACACGCCGGCCGGTGCGGCCGCTGCGGGCGAGGCGGTCGCGGCCGTCGACGCCTACCCGGACGCCGCCGGGGAGCCGCCCGCCGAGGAGCGGGCCCAGCCGGTGGCCCGGGTGAGCCAGTTGCGGGCGCTGTCCGACGAGGAGGCGCCGGTGCGCACCGGGCCCTGGACGGCGGACCTGCTGCGCACGCTGCACGTGGGGCTCGACGACCGGGTCGCCGAGCGGACGGCGCTGCTGACGGATCAGCTGCGCAGCCCGGACCGCTGCCAGCGGATCGAAGCGCTGCGGATGTGCGGCGGGCTGATCCGGACCTGGCGGGGCTCGTACGAGGAGCTCGTCCGGCTGGTCGGTGAGCAGCTCGCCACCCCCGACCCACGGCTGGCCGAGGCCGCCGCGCATGTGCTGGAGGAGCTCTTCGGGCTCGCCGCGCCCGCCGCGGACGCGCTGGCGGCCCGGGTGGCGGCGGATCCCGGGGCCTGGGTGCGGGACTGGCCGAGCGGGCCGCCGTCGCTGGGCAGTGCGGTGAAGGCGCTGGCCAGGCTGGGCGACGCCCGTGCCGTGCCCGCGCTGACCGCCGCGCTGGAGCGGCCCGAGGTGCCGCACGACGTGGGGTTCGCGATCGGCTGCCTGGGGGCGGCGGCGGCCCCGCTGGCCGGGGTGCTGCGCCGCCGGCTCGGCGAGGTCCCGCTCGACGAGCGGGTGCACGACCGGGCGGGCCCGCTGCTCACCGGCCTGGCCGCGCTGCGGGCGGACGAGGCGCTGCCCGAGGTGCTGCGGGTGCTGCACGGCGCGCCGGAGTACCGGGGCGAGTGGGTGCGTACGGAGGCGCTGCGGGCGCTCGGCTCGTTCGGGCCGGCGGCGCGCGGCGTCCTGCCGGAGCTGCGTGCGCTGATGCGGAGCCCCGGGGCCACTTCGGCGACCGAGGCCGCGAAGGCTCTGTGGGCGGTCGAGGGGGACGCCGAGGCCGTGCTGCCGGTGCTCATCGAGGGCCTGCGGGCGGAGCGCGTGCACGAGCTGCGGTCCGCGGTCGACGCGCTGGGCCGGCTCGGGGCGCGGGCGTCGGTGGTCGCGCCGAGGCTGCGCGCGCTGCTGGCCCACGACGAGCTGTGGCTGCGGGTGGACGCGGCGATCGCGCTGTGGGAGGTGTCCGGGCGGGCCGACGAGTCCGTACCGGTGCTCCTGGCGGCCTGGGAGCAGAACCGTCATGTGCGCGTCCGGGTGGCGGAAGGCCTGGCGCGGATGGGTGCCGTTGGTGCAGGGTCGGAAGCGGCACATGTGCTGCGCGCCGAGCTCACCTCCGTACGCCGTCACAACGCGATGGACGGCGGGTACGGCAGCCATGACACATACGAGGACGAGAAGCTGCTGGCGCTCTGCCGGCGAACGCTTCAGGGAAATACGGGGAAGGGACCCGCAACATGATCATTTTCGGTACGCGAGGCTATCTGTACCAATTGGCGATACTGACGCTGGTCTGCGGGTGGTGCGGCAACCCGGCCGCGCACACGCTGCGCAAGAGGGTCACGAAGTTCACGCTGTTCTTCGTGCCGCTCTTCCCGTTCTCGACGAAGTACGCGACCCAGTGCACGTTCTGCGGCGGGGAGCAGCAGATCCCCAAGGAGCAGGCCGAGCAGCTGCTGGCCCAGCACGCGGCCTCGCAGCAGGGCAATCCGTACGGGCAGCCGCAGGGGCAGCCGGGGTACGCGCCGAACGGGCAGGGACAGAACCCGTACCAGAGCTGACCGGAGCCGGCAGGCCCCTTGCCGGTACGAAAACGCACGCCCTTGCCCGTATTAAATAGGCATTACGGACTTCCTTCCGAATAGGGTCTTGAGACCTGGGCCTCGGGAAGGGAGGGAGTCATGCGTCCGCGTCACGGGGTGCGGTGCCGCACGGCGGCGGCCCTCGGGGCCGTCGCCGGTATGGCGCTGCTGTCGGCCGGCTGCGGCAACGGCGGCGGGCTGCGGAGCGCCGGGCCGACCCCGACCGCCGTCGGTCCCGCCCGCCTGTGGCCCGAGCTGCCGCCCGCCTCCGCCGCGCCGTACGACTACGGCGAGGGCGAGACCGCGCGCATCCCCGGGATCGAGGTACCGGACGGCGATGTGCACCGGCTGGATCCGGTGGCGGTGGTGCAGGCCGGCCTGCGGGCCCGGCCCAACCGGTCCAGCGGCACGGCCGACCTGCCCGCCGACACCGTACGGAAGATCAACGCCTGCCGGACCGAACCGGCCGCCTGCCCCGTGCTCCGGCCCTACTACCGCGATCTGACGGGCGACGGCAGGGACGACCTGGTGCTCGGCATCCGGCTGCCCGACCACCAGCTCTCGGTGCGGGTCTACATGCCGGAGGCGGGCGGGCTGACCCGGATCCTGTCCACCTCGGACGCCGTGATCAGCGTCGAGCTGGCCGGGCGGGACCTGACCATGCGGGCGCCGTCCGCGATCACCGGGTACGAGTACCGCACCGTCTGGTCCTGGGACGCCCGGCAGCGGGCGATGCTGCCGACGCAGGACGAGATCCAGCGCATCCCGTCGTCCCGGGCGCCGCGCCCGCAGCTCACGACCGCCCCGCCGAGCGCCGCCCCCGTCGCACCCACCGGCCCCGTCAGCCCTGTCAGCCCCACCGCGACGCCTTCCGACGGTGTCTCCGCGGAGCGCCGGTGAGCCGGCCCGGCGCGGGCGGGCCGCGAGCGCGGCGGCGTCCGCGTCGGCTCCGGGTGCCTTCCTGGGCCGCGACGCTCACCTGGAAATCGACCGTCTTCCTCACCGTGATGTGCTGTGCGCTCGCCGCGCTGCTGGGCGCGCTGGTCCACACCGAGGTGACCCGGCAGACCGTCGGCCGGGCCCGCGAGAAGGCCCTGTCCCGGCTGGCGGACGTCACCGCCGCGTACGAGACCGGCGAGGCGCTGCCAGCGGGTGCCGGGATCGATCCCCCGGAACTGCCCGCCGCCCTGCGCACCCTGGCCGCCGGCGGCGATCGCGGCACGCTCGTCGGTGAGTACGACGGGCGTCCGGCCATGTGGGCGGCGGGCCCGGCGGACGGCCGCGCGCTGGCCACGCAGGTGGACTACACCCAGAGCGCCCGCACCATCGACAGCCTCGACGGGGCGATCCTCGGCTCCTCCCTGCTGGCCATCGGCGCCACCGTGCTGGTCGGCGCCTTCTCGGTCACCCGGGTCACCCGGCGGCTGCACCAGACGGCCCGGGTGGCCCGCCGGATCAGCGCCGGGGACCTGGACGCCCGCGTCGGCGACCCGCGTACGGCGGACCCCTCGCGCCCGCAGGACGAGGTCGCGATCGTCGCCGGGGCACTGGACACGATGGCGTCCACGCTCCAGCGCAAGCTCCAGACCGAGCAGCGTTTCACCGCCGATGTGGCTCACGAGCTCCGCACCCCGCTGACCGGTCTCTCGGCCGCCGCCGAGCTGCTGCCGCCGGGGCGGCCGTCCGAGCTGGTGCGGGACCGGGTCCGGGCGATGCGGGCACTGACGGAGGATCTGCTGGAGATCTCCCGGCTCGACGCCCGCACGGAAGCCGTCGATCTCGATGTGTACGAACTGGTGCCGCTCGTGGAGCGGGTGGTGCGCGCGTCCGGGACGGCGACCGCGATCCGCATCGAACACCCGGAGGGATCCGCGCACCTGCGCACCATGACCGACCGGCGGCGCCTGGAACGGGTGCTGGGCAACCTGATCTCCAACGCGCACAGGCACGGCCGGCCCCCGGTGGTGCTGACGGTCGACGGACCGGTGGTGACCGTACGCGATCACGGCCCGGGTTTCCCGGACTATCTGCCCGCCGACGGCCCGCAGCGGTTCCGCACCGAGGCCGGCGGCAAGGGGCACGGCCTCGGGCTGACCATCGCCGCCGGGCAGGCCGCGGTGATCGGCGCCCGCCTGGAGTTCCGCAACGCCCCGGACGGCGGGGCGGTGGCCCGGGTGACACTGCCCGAGTACACCGGACCGGACGCCGGGACGCCGGACGACGGGACCAGCATGAAGTCCGCGCCCCGTCACGAGGAATGACGGCCCGTCGGAGCGCACTCCGACCGCCGCCGCCCACCGCCGCCGGCCACCGGGCGGCCGTCCACCACTGCACCTTCGGACATACCTACTACGACATAAGGGAAATAGTCACCAGCTCTTGCTACGTTGCCTGGCATGACCGCAACGACGGCGGACGCACCCCCGCCCGATCTACGTCTGCCCAAGCGGCGCGGAGTCGAGCTGCTGCTCCTCATCGGGGCCGTCCTCATCTCCGTCTACGGCTACGCCGCCGTCGGCCTGGCCAAGAACAACGCGGTCCCGCCCGATGTCGCCGCTTACGGCGCGGGGCTGGGGCTGCTCGCCCTCCTCGCCCATCTCTCGGTCCGCTTCCGTGCCCCGTACGCCGATCCGCTGCTGCTGCCCATCGCCGTACTGCTCAACGGGCTCGGCCTGGTGCTGATCTACCGGCTCGACCTGGAGACGCCGAAGGACCAGGCGGCCCCCACCCAGCTGGTCTGGTCCACGCTCGGGGTGGCGCTGTTCATCGCGGTGGTCGTCCTGCTGCGCGACCACCGGGTGCTCCAGCGGTACGCGTACCTCTCGGTCGCCACCGCGCTGGTCCTGATGATCGTGCCGATCTTCTTCCCCGCGGTGAACGGCGCCAAGATCTGGATCCGGGTCGGCGGATTCTCCTTCCAGCCGGGCGAGTTCGCCAAGATCCTGCTCGCGGTGTTCTTCGCCGCGTACCTCGCCGCGAACCGCAACGCGCTCGCCTACACCGGCCGCCAGATCTGGAAGCTCCAGCTCCCCACCGGCCGGGTGCTCGGCCCGATCGTGGCGATCTGGCTGCTGAGCGTCGGCGTGCTGGTCCTGGAACGCGACCTGGGCACCTCGCTGCTCTTCTTCGGCCTCTTCGTGATCATGCTGTACGTGGCCACCGGCCGGACCGGGTGGATCGCGGTGGGTCTGCTGCTCGCCGCGGTCGGCGCGTTCGTCGTCGGCTCCTTCGAACCGCATGTGCACAGCCGGGTCCAGGACTGGCTCGACCCGTTCGCCTCCATCGACGCCGGCCAGGGCCCCGGCCAGCTGGCCCAGTCACTGTTCGCGTTCGCCGCGGGCGGGATGCTGGGCACCGGACTCGGCCTCGGCCACTCCATCCTCATCGGCTTCGCCGCCAAGTCCGACTTCATCCTGGCGACCGCGGGCGAGGAGCTCGGACTGACCGGGCTGACCGCGATCTTCCTGCTGTACGCGCTGCTGGTGGCGCGCGGATACCGGGCCGGACTCGCCCTGCGCGACCCCTTCGGGCGCCTTCTCGCGATCGGTCTCGCCTCGATCCTGGCGCTCCAGGTGTTCGTGATCGCGGGCGGGGTGATGGGGCTGATCCCGCTGACCGGCATGGCGATGCCCTTCCTCGCCCAGGGCGGTTCGTCCGTCGTCACCAACTGGATCATCGTGGCGCTGCTGATCCGGGTCAGCGATCAGGCCCGCAGACCTCAGCCCGGCCAGGCGGAGACCGGGATCATCGCAGCGGTCGCGCGGGACGAGCGGTGATCCGCTACATCCGGCGGGCCGCCGGGCTCCTGCTGGTGCTGCTCGTGGCGCTGCTGCTGAACGCCGCCCGCATCCAGGTCCTCGACGCCGAGAGCCTGGACAACAACCCCGCCAACCGCCGCCTCACCATCGCCCGTTACGACCAGCCGCGCGGCAACATCCTGATCGGCGGCAGGTCCGTGACCGGCTCGAAGAGCACCGGCGAACAGCTCAAGTACGAGCGCACCTACGTCAACGGCCCGCTGTACGCGCCGGTGACGGGCTACGCCTCGCAGACGTACGGCACGACCCTGATCGAGAACGCCGAGGACTCCGTCCTCTCCGGATCCGACTCGATGCTCGCCCCGTTCCCGCTGTGGAACGAGATCACCCGGAGCCGGCAGCCCGGCGGCGACGTCGTCACGACCATCAAGGACTCGATGCAGCGCGCCGCGTACGAGGGGCTCGGCGGCCGGCGGGGCGCGGTCGCCGCCGTCGAACCGTCCACCGGGAAGATCCTGGCGCTGGTCTCGACCCCCTCGTACGATCCCGGGCAGATCTCGGGCACCGGTTCGTCCGTCACCGACGCCTGGGCGCGGCTGAACTCGGCGAAGAGCCTGCCGATGCTCAACCGGGCGATCCGGCAGACCTATCCGCCGGGCTCCACCTTCAAGATCGTGACCGCGGCGGCGGCGCTCGACGCGAGGGTCGTCACCGATCCGGACGCGGAGACCGACACCCCGTCCCCGTATGTGCTGCCGGGTACGTCGACCACGCTGCCCAACGAGGCACCGGGCTGCGAGAACGCCTCGCTCGCCGAGGCGATCCGGGTCTCCTGCAACACCGTGATGGCGGATCTGGGGGTGCGGGTCGGGCTCGACGGCATGGTGGACGCGGTACGGAAGTTCGGTTTCAACGACACCGGGCTGAGGATCCCCTCGGGGGTGGCGAAGAGCAACTTCGACACCGACATGACCAAGGACCAGCTGGCGCTCTCGTCGATCGGGCAGTTCGACACGACGGCGACCCCGCTCCAGATGGCGATGGTGGCGTCCGCCGTGGCCGACGGCGGTGATCTCAGGTACCCGCACCTGGTCGACCGTACGACCACCCACAGCGGCTCGACCGTCCACCAGACCGGTTCGCGCACCTACCACCGGGCGATGAACCCGCGCACGGCGATGCAGCTGCGGGAGATGATGGTGGACGTCGTGGAGAACGGCACCGGGTCCAACGCCGCGATCGACGGGGTGACGGTCGGCGGCAAGACCGGCACCGCACAGCACGGCGTCGACAACTCGGGCCTGCCGTACGCCTGGTTCATCTCCTGGGCGCAGGCGCCGGATTCCGCTCAGCCCGCGGTCGCGGTCGCGGTGGTCGTCGAGGACGCGGCGGCGGACCGGGCGGACATCAGCGGCGGCGGCAGCGCGGCCCCGATCGCCCGTTCCGTCATGGATGCGGCCCTGCGAGACTGACCGGATGGATGAGGCCGGGGCGGTGCGACGGGCGCTGGAGCGCATCGCGCGGGAGGATCCCCGCCTGTGCGCCTTCATCGAGGTGTGGCCCGAGCGGGCGCTCGCCGACGCCGCGCTGGCCCGTGAACTGCCTCTGGCCGGGCTGCCGTTCGCGGTCAAGGGGCGTACCGGCATCCGGTCGTACGCGGCCCGGCGGCTGATCGCGGCCGGTGCGGTGCCGGTCGGCGCGACGTCGGTGCCCGGACCCGGAACGCCCTGGCAGACCTGGGGGCTTGGCGCCCACGGCCGTACGGTCAATCCGTGGCGCCCCGACCGCACCCCCGGTGGCTCGTCGGCGGGTTCGGCGGTCGCGGTCGCGGCGGGCCTGGTGGGGCTGGCGACCGGCAGCGACGGGGCGGGTTCGGTGCGGATCCCGGCGGCGTGGTGCGGGGTGTTCGGCCTGAAGACGACGAACGGTCTGCTGCCCTCCCCCGACCGCACCGGACTGGCCTCCGCCGGGGTGCTGACCCGGTCGGTGGCCGGGGCCCGGACCTATCTGCGCACCGTCCTGGACGTGTACGAGCGGGTGCCGCCCGTCCTTCCCGTACCGGCCGTCTTCAGCCCCGGTCTGGGGTACGCGGATGTCGACCCGGAGGTCGCGGCGGTCGTCCGGGGTGCGGTGGAGCGGCTGGTGGCGGCCGGGGTGGTGCGGCTGGTGGACCGTACGTGCGAGCTGCTCGACCCGTGCGAGGCGTGGTTGTCGGTCCGGGGCGGGTCGCCGTCGCCGCGCGCCGAGGAGATCAGGCACGCGAACGACACGGTGCTGGACGCCCTGTTCGCCCGTACGCCGCTGCTGCTCACACCGGTCACGCCCAACCGCCCGCACGGTCACGACGGTCCGGGCGAGCTCTACTCGACCGCGCTGACCTGGGCCTTCAACCTGAGCGGCCACCCGGCGGCCAGTGTGCCCGCCGGGTTCACGGCGGACGGCTGCCCGGTCGGCCTCCAACTGGTCGCGGAGCGCGGGGCCGACGTCCCGCTGCTCGGGGTGGCCGGTGCGGTGGAGGACGCGCTGACCGCGAAGGGCTGACCGGGTCGTGCGCGGGCGCGCGGCCTCAGTCCAGCGGTTCGCGGCGCTTCAGCCAGGTCTCGGGCACCCCGTCGACCCCGGTGGCCGCGCCTACGACGCCGCCGGTGATGGCGCAGGTCGTGTCGACGTCGCCGAGGCCCTCGGCCGTCGCCCAGAGCGCCGCCTCCAGGTCGTCCGGGTGCCGGGCCGCCGTCCACAGGGCGAACGGGACGGTGTCGTCGGCGCGGATCCGCTGACCGTTGCCCAGCAGATCGGCCGCCTTCCACGGCTCGGTGGCGAAGGGTACGTCCACGGCCCGGCGCAGCCCGTCCCGTACGAGCCCTTCCGGGGTCCGGTCGGCGACGGCGGCCAGGGTGAACTCGCCGCGCACCGAGAGCGCCGCCGCGACGGCGACCGCCACCGCGCCCGCGATCCCCTCCGGGTGCGCGTGGGTGACGGCCGCCTGGAGTGCGGCCTGCGCGGCGGCGAGTTCGACGTCCTGGTGGAAGTGGGCGCCGAGCGGTGCGACCCGCATCGCCGCGCCGTTGCCGAGGCTGCCGCCCTCGAAGAGCTCGGGCGCCAGGGTGCGCCAGTCGGCCGGCGAGGTCAGCAGTTCGGGCAGCAGGATGTGCATGCCGTGCCCGTAGCCGCGGGCCGGGTCCGCCTCGAAGGCGAGAGCGAAGCAGAGCGCGAGGCGGTCCTGCTCGACCCGGCCGTGCTCCGCGACGACACGCATCAGGGCCCGCGCGAGCGCGGTGTCGTCGGTCCAGTGCCAGACCGGCTCCTCGGGGGTGCGGCGCGCCTTGATCTCGTCGAACGCCCGGCGGGGCTCGCGGAAGAGCGGGAACCACCGCTCGCCGAACGCGTCGCCCAGGGACAGTCCTTCGAGGCTCCGGCGGGCGGCCGCGGGGCCTGCGGCGGGGTGCGGGGTCGAGGTCGTCATGCCCGACATACTCCCCCGCACGGGCCGATGGCGTACATACGACCGGGGGGGGGGGGGGGGGGGGGGAACAACTACCCCCCCCCCCCCCCCCCCCCCCCCCCCCCCCCCCCCCCCCCCCCCCCCCCCCCACACCCCCCCCCCCCCCCCCCCCCCCCCCCCCCCGGGCGCGCCCCCCCCCCCCCCCCCCCCCCCCCCCCCCCCCCGCGAAGGCGCCGCTTCCGGTCACTCGCCGGGTGCGCCCTGGGCTATCGCCTCCTCGACCTCGGCGACCCTGGCCTGTTCCTCCGCCGCGAAGCGGTCCCGGTCCAGCTGTTCGGCTATCTCCTCGTCCTGGGCCATCAGCAGGTCCAGGTTGGAGTCGCCGAGGTCGAAGACGCCCATGTCGACGTAGGCCTTCTGGAGCCGTTCGCCCCACAGGCCGATGTCCTTGACGCACGGCACTATCCGGCTGAACAGCAGCTTCCGGAAGAGCTGCAGGAACTCCGAGTGCTCGGAGAGGTCCTTGGCCTCCTGCTTGGCGATGCCGAAGTTCTCCAGCACCTCGACGCCGCTGAGCCGGTCCCGCATCAGGTAGCAGCCCTCGATGACGAACTCCTCGCGCTCGCGCAGTTCGGCGTCGCTCAGCTGCTTGTAGTAGTCGCGCAGCGCCATCCGCCCGAACGCGACGTGCCTGGCCTCGTCCTGCATGACGTACGCGAGGATCTGCTTGGGCAGCGGCTTGGTCGTGGTGTCGCGGATCATGCCGAACGCGGCCAGCGCGAGGCCCTCGATGAGGACCTGCATGCCGAGGTAGGGCATGTCCCAGCGGGAGTCGCGCAGGGTGTCACCGAGCAGGCCCTGGAGGTTGTCGTTGATCGGGTAGAGCATCCCGACCTTCTCGTGCAGGAACCGGCCGTATATCTCCGCGTGCCGCGCCTCGTCCATGGTCTGGGTCGCGGAGTAGAACTTCGCGTCCATGTCGGGGACGGACTCCACGATCCGGGCCGCGCAGATCATGGCGCCCTGCTCGCCGTGGAGGAACTGGCTGAACTGCCAGGAGGTGTAGTGCTTGCGCAGCTCGCCCCGGTCCTTCTCGGTCATCTTCGCCCAGTGCGGGGTGCCGTACAGGGTGAGGACCTCGTCGGGGGTGCCGAGCGGGTCGGTGGGGTCGACCTCCAGGGACCAGTCGATGCGCTTGTTGCCGTCCCACTGCTTGTCCTTGCCCTTCTGGTAGAGGGCGAGCAGGCGTTCGCGGCCGTCGTCGTAGTCCCAGCTGAAGCGGGCGGCGCCGGAGGCGGGCACCTGCCACGACGGCGCTGCGGGGGCGGTGGTGTAGAGGTCGTGAGTCGACACGGACGGCTCCTTCGCCTGGCGTGTTCCGGCAATTCCCTTGGCGGTTGCGTCAGTTGGCAGGTTCACACGTTGGTAGACACCGGGTCAACAAGTCGCGCGCAAGGGATTGACGGTCCTGCTGACGAGGAGTCTCATAAGAAGTGACCGCCGGTAACCCATGTGCGAGGTGCCCCCAGCATGACCACAGTGAGCGAACGCGACGTCCAGCTGCTTCGCGACGCACTCGGCCCGCTCCGGGACCGCGAACAGATCGCCGAGCGGCTGCTCGACTCCTCGGCCAAACACTCCTTCGACCCGGACAAGGAACTCGACTGGGACGCGCCGGCCGAGGACGGCAAGTGGTTCTGGCCGCCCGAGCTGGTCTCGCTCTACGACACCCCGCTGTGGCGGAAGATGTCCGAGGAACAGCGGATGGAGCTGTCCCGGCACGAGGCGGCCTCGCTCGCCTCGCTGGGCATCTGGTTCGAGATCATCCTCATGCAGCTGCTGGTCCGGCACATCTACGACCGGCCGGTGACCAGCAATCACGTCCGCTACGCGCTCACCGAAATCGCCGACGAGTGCCGGCACTCGATGATGTTCGGCCGCATGATCAAGTGGGGCGGGTCGCCCGACTACCCGGTGCCGCGCGTCTATCACAACCTCGCGCGGGTGCTGAAGACCATCTCCACCACTCCCGGTTCGTTCGCCGCGACCCTGCTCGGCGAGGAGATCCTGGACTGGATGCAGCGGCTGACCTTCCCGGACGAGCGCGTCCAGACGCTGATACGCGGCGTGACCCGCATCCATGTGGTCGAGGAGGCGCGGCACGTCCGCTACGCCCGCGAGGAGCTGCGCCGCCAGATGGTGACCGCCCCGCGCTGGGAGCGCGAGCTGACCCGGGTGAGCTGCGGCGAGGCGGCCCGCGTCTTCTCCGTCTGCTTCATCAACCCCCGGGTGTACGAGAACGTCGGCCTGGACCGCCACGAGGCGGTCGCCCAGGTGAAGGCGAGCGGCCACCGGGCGGAGGTCATGCAGTCGGGCGCGAAGCGGCTGACGGACTTCTTCGACGACATCGGGGTGCTGAACGGGGTGGGACGCAGGCTGTGGAAGAGCTCCGGGCTGCTGGCCTGATCCGGTCCGGTACGAGGGAAAGGGCCTAGGCTTCGGCATATGACCCCTGCTGCCGCCACCGCGCCGCCGGCCCGCGCGTACCGAAGGCTCGGCGTCGAGGAACGCCGCGCCCAGCTCCTCGGCGCGGCCCTCACCCTCTTCGCCCACCGGGCCCCCGACGAGGTCTCGCTCGACGAGGTCGCGACGGTCGCCGGGGTTTCCCGCCCGCTCGTGTACCGCTACTTCCCTGGCGGGCGGCAGCAGTTGTACGAGGCGGCGCTGAGGTCCGCCGCCGAGCAGCTGATCCTGTGCTTCACCGAGCCGCCGGTGGGTCCGCCCACCGAGCGGGTGACCCGGGTGCTCGACCGCTACCTTGCCTTCGTCGACGAGCACGACACCGGTTTCAGCGCGCTGCTGCGCGGCGGCTGCGTCGTCGAGACCTCCCGTACGTCGGCGATCGTCGACGAGGTGCGGCGGGCGGCGGGCGAGCAGATCCTGCTGCACCTGGGCAGCGGCGAGGCGGCCGGCCCGAGGCTGCGGATGATGGTGCGCACCTGGATCGCGGCGGTCGAGGCGGCGTCGCTGATCTGGCTGGACGAGGGGAAGCAGCCGGCCGCGGCCGAGCTGCGCGACTGGCTGGTCGACCAGTTGATGGTGCTGCTGGCGGCCACCGCGGCGACGGACCCGGAGACCGCGTCGGCGGTGGCGGCGCTGCTGCCGCTGGAGACCGCCGCGAGTCCGGCCGGACGGCTGGCACAGCGGCTGGTGCCGGTCCTCGGCGAGGCGGCCCATCTGCTGCCCGAGGACGGCTGATCGGTCAGACTGGGGCGGTGCGAAGCGAGAACACCGCCTTCACCGGCGGCCCCCTGGACGGCCGGGTACTGCCCGTACTCGTCGGCCCGACCGGCCATCCGCCCAAGTGGTACGAGGTCCCGGTACCGGCCGCCGACGGCGGTCCCGCCACCGTGTACGCGTACCGCAGGGTGCCGGCCGGTCACAGCAAGCGGCTGGGGCTGCCGCGCGGCTGGGTGTACGAGTACGCCCCCGGCGGCCGTGAGCGGCACAGCCCCAAGTGGCCCTGGTCGAAGCCGGACTGAGGGTATGCGGTCCGTCGGGGCACCGGTCACTCGGTCTAAGATCGACGCTCTGGTGCTCAGGCACGGTCAGCGAGGGGGTGCGCCATGGAGGCGCTGCGTCAGGACGATCCACGCCGCTTCGGCCCGTACACCGTGCTTGCACGGGTACGCGAGACCGCGAGCGCCGTGCAGTACCTAGCGCACGTCGCGGCCTCGCAGGACGCGGTGGTGATCACCGCCGCCCGCCCCGAACTCGCCGCGCTGCCCGCCTTCCGGCGCCGTTTCCAGGCGGAGGCCCGCACCGCGGACCGGCTGACCGGCGGCTGGGTCCAGCCGCAGCTGGGCGGCCCGGAAGATGCCACGGACGACGCCACGGACGAGGACCTGCTGTGGACGGCGGGACCGTACGTGCCCGCGCTGACGCTCGCCGAGGCGATCGAGGCCACCGGACCGCTTCCCGAGCGTGCCGTGCGGATACTGGGCGCGGGGATCGCCGAGACCCTCTCCCGGGTCCACGCCACCGGAGCCGTGCTCCAGGGCCTGGCCCCCCGGACGGTGCTGCTGGCCGGGGACGGGCCGCGCCTCACCGCGTTCGGCCCGCTGGGCGCGGCGGCCGCCGCCGAGGCCCGGTCCGGCGGCCAGTTGTCCGTACGGCTCGGCTATCTGACCCCGGAACAGGTCACGGGCGAGGAGCCCGGACCGGCTTCCGACCTCTTCGTGCTGGGCCTGCTGCTGGCGTACGCGGCGACCGGCACGACCCCGCTCGCCGACGGCCCGGCCGCCGAGGGCGCCGAGCGGATCGCCCGCACCGCGCCCGAACTCGGCGCGGTTCCCGAGGAGTTGCGCGACCTGATCGCCCGCTGCCTGGAGAAGGACCCGGCCGACCGGCCGAGCGCCGGGACGGTGGCGGCCGAACTCGCCCTGGAAGGGGCGGCGGGCCTGGCGAAGGGCGGCTGGCTGCCGGAGGCGCTGGCGGCCGCGGTGGCGGAGCAGGGCGCGTGGGCCCGGGAGACGGTCGCGGCCGGCGGACCGGTGGACGGGCCGCCCGCCGAATCGGCCGAAGGCCCCGTGGACACCCCGGCGGACACCCCGGTGGACGCCCCTGAGGACGCCCCGCCCCGCGAGCCGGTGGACACCCCGCCGGGCGCACCGGCCGACGAGGCCGAGGCCGTCGAGCCGCTCCCGCTCCCGGACACGCGGACCGCCCAGTTCGGGAACCTCGCGCACCGGGCCCCCGGGACCGACCGGCCGACGACCCAGCTCTCCGTTCCGCCCGAGCTCACCGGCCGCCCGGCCTCGCCCGCCCCGGCGCCCCTCCCCTCCGGACCCGCCGGACCTGCCTCGGCGCTCCCCGGCGGGGTGCCCGCCGTGCCCCCGCCGATGGTCGCTCCGGCCCCCCTGCCGATCCCCGCAGGGCGCTCCGCGCTCTCCGCCGCACGGCCCGCCTCCCCCGACGCCGGCCGGCGCACCCTGCTCATCGGGCTCGCCGCCGGGGCCGCCGGGCTGGTCGTCGGCGGAGGCGGTGCCCTCGCCCTGGGCGGCGGCGACGGGACGGCCGACGACCCCAAGCCCGCGCCCAGCCACAGCGGCCCCACCGTCGCGGGCCTGCCGCCGCAGCCCCGCTGGGTGTACACGCATCCGGCGGCGGAACCGGCACCGCTCACCGCCGCCGTCTGGAACGGCCGGCTGCTCGTGCTGACCGGGAAGAACGGCGCGACCGCCGTCGACCTGCGTACCGGGCGCCGGGCCTGGCAGAACACGGACGCCGCCGACGGGCAAGCCGCCCTCCCCGCCGGCAAGGACCTCTGCTTCGTCGCCACCCCCTCCGGCTTCCTCTGGCTGTCGCCGAAGGACGGGAAGACCGCGCACCGGGTGGAACACGCGGCACTGTCCCCCGAGATGCCGAAGCTGTCCGCCCCGGCGTTCGTCGGCGCGTCCGGGCCGGTGATCTGGTTCACCGGCTCCGAGACGGTCACCGTCAAGGCCCCGCCGCCGAAAAAGGGCAAGAAGCGCGGCAAGGACAAGCAGGTGGTCAGGGCCTATCTCTTCGCGTACGACATCGTGCGGCGCGAGCAGTTGTGGCGGGCCCCGGTGCCCGCCGGACGCGCCCCCGGCACCCCCGTCCACCGGCTGATCGCGGTCGGCCGGAACGACCTGGTGGTACGTCAGAGCCCGGCCACCCTCACCCCCGGCGACGTCAGGGCCGCCAAGGGCAAGGCCGTCTTCCGGAGCTTCGACCGCAGGACCGGCAAGGCGCTGTGGACCAAGCAGTTCGGCACCGTCGCCCCGGACGCTGCGGCCATGAGCGACGACCAGGGCCTCCTGTACGCGGCGGTGGGCGACGACCTCCAGGCGTTCGAGACCCCGGCCGGCAAACCGAAGTGGACGCTGAACGGCACCAGCGGGACCCCGTACGGCACCCCCGTGGCCACCGGCGCCGTGCTGCACACCACCAACCGCAACCAGGAAGTCGGCGCGGTCGAGCGGGAGACCGGGCGGCTGCGCTGGCGCCGCTCGACGGAGGCCGCGATCGGCACCGCCGCACCCGCCGTCACCCTCAGCACGACCGGCCGCACGCTGCTGGCCTCGGACGGCTCCCAGGTCACCGCGTTCGCGGCCGAGGACGGCCGGCGGCTGTGGAAGTTCCAGGACATCGGCACCCAGGACCCGAAGGGCCCCACGGTCACCGCCCCGTACCGGGTACTGGCCTCCGGCCGGACCGCCGTCGTACAACGCGACCGGGTCTTCTACGCGTTCCCGGTTGCCTGAGGGCTGTCCCGTAACCCCTGGTGGATCAGCGTGCGGCGTCGGACGCGGTGCATCGCAAGGCGGAGGGACGCCCGAATACTGGGTGTATTCGGGCGTTCCGACAACGCGGCGAGGTGCCGTGGCTATGCCGGGCTCGCGGGGTCCGGCCTGATCCAGACGAAAGACCCTAGGCCCGGGCCGCCCTGTGGAGCGTCCGGGCGAACCCGGCCACCGCCACGCCACGCAGTTCTTGCATCTCCCGACACCGAGTGAGCATATTGTCCCGTTGCGCCCACTTATGGGGTAGCCCCATGGTCGCCCCGTCATCGGAGGTGATGTCGTGTCGGGCGGAGTCCTGCGTTCGGTCTGTACCGCGGCCCTGGCCGCAGTGGTCGCGGCCTCACCGGCGGCCGCCGCGGCCCCGGCCCCGGGCCCGGCCGCGGGTACGAACAGGAGCGTCGCGCAGCTCCTGTCCGAGCTGCGGAAGCTGTACCAGCAGGCCGAGGAGGCCACCGAGACGTACAACGGGACCAACGCGGAGCTGAAGAAGCGCGCGGCGCAGGCGAAGAAGCTCGAAGCCGAGCTCGTCACCGCCCGGACCGCGCTGGCCGACAGCCACGACGAGGCCGGGCAGCTGGCCCGGGAGCAGTATCAGGGGCGGTCCGGCTTCTCCGCGTACATGCGGCTGCTGCTGTCCCGGGATCCCGGACACCTGCTGGACCAGGAACATGTGATCCGGCGTGCGGCGACCGCACGGGCGGCGACGGTGAAGCGGCTCACCGGGGCCGAGAAGCGTGCCGACGAGCTGGCCGCCGAGTCCCGCAAGGTGCTCGACCGGCAGCAGGTCCTGGCCGCGAAGCAGAAGAAGCAGCGGGACACGGTCCGGGCGCGGCTCAAGGCCGTCGAGTCGATGCTGGCCAAGCTCTCCGGCTCGCAGCTCACCGAGCTGTCCCGGCTCGAACAGCGGAACGTGGAGAAGGCGCAGGGCGCCCTGGCCGCCTCGGGGGCCCTGTCCTCGACCCGGCCGCCGTCCGAAGCGGGCGGGGAGGCGGTGAAGTACGCGATCGCGCAGGTCGGCAAGCCGTACGTGTGGGGCGCGGAGGGGCCAGACTCGTTCGACTGCTCGGGGCTCACCTCGCGGGCCTGGGCGAAGGCCGGCCAGGTCATTCCGCGGACCTCGCAGGAGCAGTGGCGGCAGCTGCGGAAGATCCCGGTGAACGCGCTGCGCCCCGGTGACCTGGTGATCTACTTCCCCAAGGCCACCCATGTGGCGCTGTACATCGGCAACGGCCTGGTGGTGCAGGCGCCCCGGCCGGGCTCGAAGGTGAAGGTCTCGCCAGTCGCGTCGAATCCCCTGCTCGGCGCCGTACGGCCCGACCCGCGGAACGCGGCGCTGTCCTCGTACAGGCCGCCGCGGCTCCCGCAGGGGGCCTCGGCGGGCTCGGACGCGGGGTACAGCTCCTCGTCGGCCCCCTCGGCCTCCTCGGCCTCCTCGGCCTCCGGGAAGTAGGCGGCGGGGAACGGAACGCCGGCAGGGCCGGGTCCGGTCGGTTGTCCGACGGGAACCGGCCCTGCCGCGGCGATCGGGCGCTTACGCCGCGCCGGAGACCTCGGCGAGGTACGCATTGGTCTTCTCCGGGTCGGAGAAAACGGCGAACAGCCCCGCATGGGCTCTACCAGCGGGTTTCCCTCAACTGGCGTGCCCGAGAGGGGCCGTGGGCCGTCTGTGGGCCGTCAGGACTCGCACCGGGCTGCGCCGTAGACGCTTGCGATGGCGCCCCGCGTGCGCTCCTGACTGCTCGGCATGAGGTGGGCGTAGATTCGCAGCGTCAGAGCCGCATTGCTGTGCCCCAGGTACTCACTGACCGCCTTGATGTTCTCCCCTCCGTCCAGGAGGGCGGAGGCGTAGAAGTGCCGCAGTGCGTGCATCCCGTGCTCGCGGGCGGCCTGGTGCCGGTCTTCCTTGGTCTTCGGCGGGGCAATGACGCCCGCTTCTGCAAGGGCGGGCTTCCACGCTTCCTCGTTCAAGGAGGTGCGCCAGACGTGGTTGCCTCCCGACGCCATGAAGACGAGCCGCTTGGTCACCTTGGGCCCGTCGGCGGTCCTCCAGGGCAGCGTGATCTCTACGGGCGGGTGCAGCTTCATGTGTGCCTTGAGGATGTCCGCCACGGGCCCGGGCAGCGGCACGTCTCGGACCTTGCCGCCCTTGGGGAGGGCGAACACGGGCTTGCTGTAGCTGAGTTTGAGCTGCTGGCCGACATGGAGCGTCTGGGCGTCGAAGTCGATGGCGTCGACCGGCACGCCTAGGATCTCCCCCTGCCGCATCCCGCACCCGGCGCCGAGGTCGACCATGGCGCGGTACCGCTCGGGCATGGCCCGCCGCACGGCGAACACCCTCTCGGCGGTCCAAGGCACGACACGCTTCGCATCGAGTGCCGGCGGCCTGACCGACCCTGCAGAGAAGGGGTTGCGGGCCAGGTGTCCATCGTCCACGGCCGCGCTGAACGCGGCGCGGACGTTCGCGTAGATGGTCCGCCCGTACGACCCAGCCACGGACTCTTCGAGCACCGCCACCCACTCCCGGATGTGGCCCGGCTGGAACGAGCCGAGAGGGCGTGAGCCGATGTGCGGGAAGGCGTGGAGCTTGAGTTGCGACCGCATGGACTCCATCGTCACCGGATCCACGCTGTGCGACTTCAGCCACTTCTCCGTGTACTGCTGGAAGGTGGTCTTGGCCGCACGCGGATCGACGTACTGCCCGCTGTCCATGTCGGTCTCGGTCTTGCTGAGCCACTTCTCGGCGAGGCGCTTCTGCCCGTCGCGGAAGCTCTTGGACTTCTCGGTGCCGTCGGGGCCGATGTAGCGGGCACGGTAGCGGAGTCCGGTGCCGTATCGGTCGCTCTTGACCCGGCTCTCCTTGCCGTTGGCGTCGGCCTCGGTCTTGTACCAGCGGTCTTGGACGTGGCCAGCCATGTGGGCTGACTCCTCTCGGTAGGTGGTGCCTGCTCTTGTCAGGGAGGGAGGCAAGGGGGTGCCGTGGAAGTGGCTGCAGAGGGAGCTTCGGGATGGTTGAGGGAGGTGCCTCCCTGCCTCCCTGAATGGGTGTTTGTGCTGGTCATCACCAGGGAGGTGAGGCAGGGAGGCAGTCAGGGAGTTCTCCCTGCCTCCCTCGTCCGGCGGGGGCGCCTCCCTGCGTGCCTGGCGGTGCTGGGATGGCCTTCACGAAGGGGGGCGCGGGCCCCCTTTACCGGCCTTACCTTGCAGGTCAGGGGCCTTTACCTGCCCCTCTACCGGGGTAAAGGGCCCCCTCTACCGACGGGCGCCAGTGGGGCCGCTGTCGGCGGCCGGTTCGGCCGGCGGACCGGGGCCCGGGTAGAGGGGGAGGGCTTTACCGCGCGCTTTCCGCGCGCCTGCCGTGCGGTTCGCGGTCAGGCGGCGTCGTGGGCAGTCTGCTGGTCGATCCAGGTGCGGACGGCGGCGGGGTCGTAGCGGACGTGGCGGCCGACGCGGAAGCCGGGCGGGCCGGTGCGGCGCTTGCGCCAGTGGTAGACGGTCTCGATCGGGACGGCGAGCAGTACGGCGATGTCTTCGGGGGTGAGGTAGCGGTCGGGGAGTCCGGCGCGGAGGGTCGCGCGGGGGTCGGTGGCCATGGTGGTGGTGACTCCTCGTGTCCGTGGTTCGGTGCGTGGGAGTGGTGCCGGTCGCCGTCCTAGAGAGTTGCTGTATCTCAGCGTCCGCAGCGCACCAGCGTCCGCAACCTTCCGTTTTCGCAGGTCAGTTGGGGTGAGAGGTGTGGACGCTAGTGCGGACGCTACGGGCGCTGGACGGCTTCAGCGTCCGCAGCGGGTGACGTGTCCGGGCCGCTGTTCTGCGGCCCGGCCCGGCGGGTCTTCCGGCTACGTCAGTGCTGGTCAGAGGGCGTGTGCCCCGACCCTGGCGGGGTCACGTCGGGCCACAGGGGGCCTTGTTCGGATGCGGACGCTGACTCTTCCTCGTCGGGGGTGCGGGACAGCGTGAGGAGGCGGTGCCGGTGCCGGTCGGCACTACGCTGCGTGTCGTCCACCGTGATCCCGATCGAGCGCAGCAGTGGAGCGAGGCGTTTGACGCGTCCGCTGGCTCGGGTGGCGTCCTTGGGCCAGTTCGGTGGCCTGACCAGTGGTGCGGGCAGTGCTTCGAGCAGTTGCCCGGCGGTGCCCTGCCAGGTGCCTGCCTGCTCGACCAGGTGGGCGAGGGCCATGGCGAACGGGTCGCCTTCCATCGCGTCGGTGGCGACGTTGGCTGATGTGGCTAGGTAGTCGCCCAGGGTGTTCCAGCCCTGTGTCTGGTCGACGGCTGCCAGGACGCGGGCGAAGTCGGCCATGCGCGGCATGGACTCCAGCCGCACCGACGGCAGCACCGCGAGCACGCACGCCAGCACATCGAACAGGGCCGCGAGCACAGCAGGCCGTACCGCCTCGAAGGCGTTGTCCAGCTCCTCTTCGGAGCGGCGCCGTTCGGAGTCGATGAGCTGCAGGTCCAGCATGAGGACGCGTTCGGCCAGGTCCCCGGCGAGAGCTCCCGCATCGATGGTGGTCATGGCCAGCACCCGCTTGAAGGTGAGGACGACCACGTCGTCATCGGTGTACAGGGCCCGGTCGACCACGCCGTCGCCGGTAACGGCCTTGCACAGGGTGTCCGACAGCCACGGCGGGATGGTGCTGATGTTGTCCAGGCACAGCGCCCATGAGCTGAACGCCTGCCGCGACCACGCCTTTTCGTCGCGGGGCTGGCTGCGCTTGGCGGCCGGGGACGGGTCGACGAGGTTGATGAACATCTGCGCGGCCTTGGACTTGCCCGTGCCCTGCTCGCCCTTGCACACCAGGGCGGGGTGCGGGATGTCCGGGATCCAGGCCGCAACGAGCCAGCCCACGAGCTGACGGAACGCGGACTCGTCCATGTTCAGCAGCGCGTGCAGCTTGGCCAGGCCGTCACCGTCCAGCACAGGGGCGGGCATGGGTGCCATGGCCCCGGAGCGGCGGAAGAGCACCGGTGCCCGGTCGACGACGTTCCACCCGGTTGCGGTGACCACGACCGCCCTGCCGTCGGCGCTGCCGAGGTCGACCACGACCGCGCCGGCGGGGTCGCGCCCCACCCGCAGGTGCACCGGTTCGGGGTCGGTGTCCTCCGCGATGCCTTCCAGGACGGTCATGGCGTCCGCGAGCGCGGACTGCGAGGCCACCTCTCCGGGGTAAGCGTCGGCGAACTGCCGGGCCAGCCGCTGGCGCAGTCCGCCCTTGTTCCGCAGCGGGAGCGCGACGTTCGGGCCGTCCAGGGCGACCGCGTAGGGGCGGCCGTCGGGGGACGTCACGAACCGGTACTGCTCACGCGCCATGGCCACGACCCGGGCCGCCGCGGGCGGCTTCTTCCCTCCCCCATCTCCGTCGCCGCTGCCCGATCGGCTCGTGTTCACCGGCGGCGGGTCGGTGTTCACGGGACCGGCCTTGGCGTTCACGGGGCCGGGCGGGGTGTTCATGTCGGCCGGGTGGGTGTTCATGGTGCGGGCCCGGTTGTTCACGGTGCCGTTCACGGCGTTCACGGGCTCGGTGGGGATGTTCATGCGGTCGTCCTTCCGTCCCCGGACCGGCGGGAGGTGGCCGTGCGGGTGGCTGTGCGGGCATGTCGTACGGGCAGGTCACACCCCGATCGTTCAGGCGATCGGGTGCCCGATCGGGTGCCTGTGCGGGCGGCTGCCGAGGGTGTGCGGATCGGTGTGCGGGTGGCCGTGCGGGGTGTGCGGGTGGCCGTGTGGTGGGCGTGCGCGAGGCGAGCCAGCAACCGCCAGTCGACCGGGGTGGACAGGGTGGAAACCCGCTCGCCGTCCACCCGACTTCCACCCGACCCGACCAGTCGACTCCCGCGCCGATCGACCGACCCGGGGGCCCGGCCGGGGGGCGCGGTGAACACGGGGTGGACACCGTGAACGTCCCCCTCGTCCACCCGATCCACCGGGTGGACGGTCGGCCGGTCGGTGTGACGCGGGGCGTGACGTCGGGTGTGACGCGGTTGGTCACGCTGGTCACCGACCTGGGACCAGACGAGCAGGAGGGCCATGGACAGCGGGAGCCGGTCGGCCTTGGCCTGGTTGCACGGGCGGCACGCGAGCGTCAGGTTCACGACCGACCAGGTCCGGTAGAGCGACACCGGCACGATGTGGTCCAGGGTCGCTTCCCGCGGCGACCTGAACGGGCGGCGGCAGTACGTACAGCGCCACCCGCGACGGCGGGCCAGCTGCTCCTTGCGGGTGCGCCGACGCGGCGCGGAGAGGTGCTGAGTGCCCACGCCTACCACTCCGCCCGCATCGTGCGCAGCCGCATCCCGTCCGGGCCCGCAGGCGGGGTGAGGCCGATGACGTGCCCGCCAGCGTCCGGGCGGACGACCAGCGGCATGGGCTGCGCCTTCGGGCCGATGGCGCGCAGCAGGTCGAAGCAGAAGCGGCGCCGGTGGTAGTCCGGCAGGGCCTGCTTGTACAGCCACTCCTCATCGCGCCGCCGGTCGGCCGTCGGGCCTCCCAGTTCGGCGGCCATGAACGCGCCGAGCCGGATCAGGGTTTCGGTCGGGACTGCGGTCATGCCCTCGTGGAGGGAGCGGGAGATCAGCAGGTCCCGGTAGGGGAGCTTGCGGAACTCGGCGTGGCGGTAGCGGTGCAGGGGCGACAGGTACAGGGCAACTGCGGCTTCTCCGATGCTCATGGGGCGGGAGCGGGCTCCGGCGTACCAGAAGGAGAGGGCGAGGCGGTAGGCGAAGCGGCGGCACTCGCGGACTTCGGGGAACTCGTCCTCGGGCAGGCCCGCGAAGACCCCGGAGGCGTCCGCGACCCCGGCCGGGCCGAGGGCCGCCACGGCGGTCCGCAGGGTGGCGTAGAGGGTGTCCGTGGAGGGGACCGGGTAGGCGAAGCCATCGGCCATGACCTCAAAGAGAGCGGCAGCGGCCTCGTTCACGTCCAGCTCCAGACCGGCCACGGGGATGGTGGGTAAGTCGCTCCCCTCCCGGCGGCGGTCCATCTCCGCCAGGCAGAACACCGGCCCCGGCGACGGCGCGACGTGCGCGTACAGGGCATCCAGGGGCGTCGTCATGCCGACACCCCGAAGACGCGGGTGACGGCCACGGCCACGCGGCACACGTAGCCCGCCGCGCCCTCGTCGCCGTCCATCGGGTGGCCGAGGTAGACGGCCATGGCCCGGCCCGCGTACTGGTCCATCGCGGTCAGGTCCGTGTCGAGCACCGCGTACTGCAACGACTCCCGGATCACCGCCTCGTCCTCCAGCTCCTCGAAGAGCGGGGCCGCGTTGGTGAAGGACAGCAGGCCCAGGATCTCGGCGAACGTCAGGCACACGGGGATCTGCACGGCCACCCGGACCGGCGCCCCCTCCTCCGGCTCCCGGCCGCCGAACACATCGACGCCCTGAAGCAGCGGCTCACGGTGGGAGTGCGGAGCAAGGATTGCAGGCATCATGGAACTACCCCTTTCGGGTCGGGGAGCGGCGGCTTTGCTGGCAGGCGGGACGCCGCCCCCAGTGGCTTGAGCCAGTTACTGGCTTGAGCCAGTTGAGCATGAAGAAGAAGAGCGCGTCAAGCCACTGGCTTGAGCCAGTTGTATGCTGGTTGCATGACGACCCACGAGAGCGCCCAGCAGCCCGCGAGCAGACGCATCGCTGAAGCATTGCGGTCGGCTATCGAGTCCGGCGAGCTACGCGCCGGCGACAAGCTTCCGTCAGAAAGGGCGCTGGCCGAGCAGTACGGCGCCGCTCGCAACACGGCCCGCGAAGCCGTTCGCCTCCTGGCCGAACAGGGCCTGGTAACCGCCCGACACGGACGCGGAGTCTTCGTGCGCGAGCCTCGTCGACTTTTCCGCTTCGGCAGCGACCGCTACTCGTTGAAGAACCGCGACACCGGGCTAACCCCATTTCGCCTAGAAGCCAAGCGGCAGGGGAAAGTTGCGCGGATCGAAGTACCTTCGATCGCAAGGGAGAATCCTCCGGCCGACGTAGCGGAGCGCCTGATTGTGCCCGTTGGCGAAGAAAGCGTGGTTCACAGAGAGAACCACTACTTCGCGGACGATGAACCCGTCCAAATCGTGTCCACCTATCTCCGGTGGGACGAAGCACAAGGGACGCTTCTCATGGAGAAGAAGAGCGGCCCTAACGGCATCTACGGGCGCCTCGAAGAACTTGGGCATGTCATGACATCAATTCGAGACGAGATCACTGCTCGCATGCCAACGCCGCACGAAGCATCGGTTCTTCAGCTTCCTCCCGGTGTGCCCGTCCTCGAAGTCCTCCACACAAGCCTGGACCAGGATGAGACGCCTTTCGAGGTTTCTCGTTACGTACACCGAGCTGACCTGACCGGACTCAAGTACGAACTGCCCGTCCAGTGAAGACAGCCACGGGAGAAGAAGCATTGGAGAACAGCATCGAGGCCGAGGTTTCCATTCGGCCGCGCATCGCCTCGGACATCCTTGAGGCCGCTGCGGGGCTTAAGGAGGTACACAAGAGCGACGGCTATCCAGTCGAGGGGGTGGAACACCCCACCGAATGGCTGACGCCAAGTGGACTGCTCGGGGCTTGGGTTGCCGAAGCCGCCGGACGCGTCGTTGGCCACGTAGCATTGACAGAGCCGACAGACGAGGAGGCCGTTGCCCTTTGGGCCGACCTCAACGGCGGAGACGCAGGCAGGATTGGCGTCCTTGCTCGCCTATTCGTTCTCCCTGAAATGCGGGGGCGGGCCATCGGCGAACGTCTGACTCGCACCGTACAGGCGTACGCGAGTTCTGCGGGCCTGCGGCTCGTACTCGACGTGATGACGAAGGACTCAGCGGCGATTCAACTCTACGAGCGCCTTGGCTGGCGGCGAATTGGCCGTATCGACCACAAGTTCGGAAATGGACGCAAAGTGGACGCATTGGCCTACACATACGCGGAAAGTGACACGTCCTCCAGCGTGTGAGTCGACTACCTCCTAGCAACAGGCAACCGCTGCCGAAAAGGCCCTGGATTCCCCAGATCCAGGGCCTTTCCCGTGCCCACCGCTAGACGCTAGCGCGCAGGTCAGCGCTGCAATCTGCTGCTAGCGGGGGTGCTAGACCTAGCGGCGGCGGGTGCTAGACCTAGCACCCCCGCTCGGGTGCTGGATCGTTCGAAGAGGCAGCAGGGGCTATCAGCGCTCCCTTTCGCTGTAAAGCCGCCAAGCGCGCTCCAGCGTCTCGACGGCGGCAGGGACGGCGCCCACCTCATGGAGATAGTCCCTCTGCCCTTTGAGTTGCTTCCCAGTGGGCCAGTCAGGATCTGCAGCCACGTCACGGGCCAAGTCGCCGATGGCACTGTCGTCCTTGGCATGGGTCTTCAACCATGCAGTGAAGCTCTGAGTACTCGTCATACAGGCATCATTCCCTTGCCTCAGAGAGCAATCCAGGGGCGGGGCTGGATGCCCTCAAGCACCGATGCCCTCCGCCCCCTGGATGGCTCTGGGCGGCATTTCAGAGGAGGCTCGCAGGCGGGAAGGGGCCAGCGGCAAGTCTGTCCGAGGTCTGGATTTCTGCGTCATCGCGTCATCAGCGTCACCTATACCCCCTGAGCTGCGGTTTTGTGGTGACGCAGAGGTGTGAGGGTGCGTCATTGGTGACGCAGGCGTGTGTCACCAATGACGCACGTGGTGACGCAGGTGACGCAGGATGACGCAGGCGAAGCCGTTCTGCGTCACCCCTATCACGGCAGGTCAGGGGCTGTTTTGCGCCCTTTGGTGACGCGGTGACGCAGAGCTTTCCTACTTAGGAAAAAGAAGGGGGTTTCTGTTGTCGTACAGCGCCGCCTCGCGCGCTCGCCGAACAGCAAGAAGAGCACCCCGGCGGCTGGGCGGGCGGGTGCTCCTCTTGCCTGGAGACAGGAAGCGGAAGATCACGCATGGCACGCCCCGCCCCCCTCGTCAGGGGTCAGCGTCCGTAGCGTCCGCAAGCTCTTTCGCTTAAGAGCCGTCTTGACCTGCGGTGATGCTCTTAAGAGGTGGCGGGGCGTGCGGACACTGCGGACGCTGGCGGACGCTAGACATTTCGTTTAGCGTCCACAAAGAAAGCCCAGGTCAGGGGCCACACCTGACAGGTCGCGGACGCTGCGGACGCTATTCCCTCTCAACTCTCTAGTAAGAGATGTAATGAGAGCCAAGCGGAACACCCGCCCCCTCTGAAATGCCTCGGCGATCAATCCAGGAGGGGCGGGGGCCGGATGCCCTCAAGCTCCGATGCCCTCTGCCGCCCCTGGATTGCTCTGGGCGGCATTTCAGGAGGGGCGAGCTCGCGGCCGGGGAGATCTGCGCGGCCGCAAGCAAGAAGAGCACCCGCCGGCGGCGAGGCGTGCTCCTCTTGCTTGTGCGAGCAGAGGAAGAGACCACGGCCGCCGAGCGGGTGGTCTCTTCGACCTCGATTGTGCCGAGCGGGGAGCACTGGGTGCAGCCGCCGACTAACTGCTGAACCGGCCTGCTGGTAGCCAGGGCCAGTTACCCTCCGTGCTCGTGGCTACTGGCTACTGGCTAGTGCCCTGCTGAAAGGGCCTGTATGGACAGTAGAGGCCCGTTCTACTGGCCAGTGGCAAGGTTGGCAGTAGCCACTAGCCAGTAGCTGCGTGTACTCAGGCATGGTCGAGGGCGACTACCCGATCCCTTTCCTGTGCGCCTGCTCGACAAGAGACCACGTGCGGTTACAACTGCTCCAGCGGCCGTTGACGACTGCTGCTATTCGGTGCTGTTGGTGTCAGTCGCTGATGCCAACTCCGCCCGCCTGCGGATGTGCCGTCGGTGCAGCTTCCGTAGTGCCACTCCCACCAGGCTGACGAGTGCGCCGCTCAGGATGTTGATGGATAGATCGCGGATCAAGGGTCCCATGAAAGCGTGGATGCGCTAAAGGGCCGGATCACGCATCGCGCTCCTCGTATGCCGAGATCAGATGATTGGAAGGCGACGCTGGCTCAGCCCCGGCCCGAAGCAGCCACCAGCGGGAACAGCGACTCAGCGCTGTCCCAGCTGGACTCTGTGCTCAGGCGTTCGGATCGAGGGCAGGCCAGCGGTGCGTGCCGCGATCGTCGCTTCGACCGCGCTCGACCAGCGGATGCATCTGCAATGGCGCTCTGCCGCTGAGCAGCGGTGCGAACACCGGCAATCACCGCCTGCCGCGAAAACGGCTCCGTGACACCTGCACGCTTGATCACAATCGCCGTCTCAACGGTCGTGAACAAGAACGTGCAGGCAGAACACCGACGACGACGCCGGATTGAAAGGCCGTCTTCGGAGTCTCTACGCGCCACTACGACGGTAGGGGCAGCACACGAGGGGCACTGCACGAGCGCCTCCTCCGTGATGGCCGTTGGGAAGTAACACAGTAAGCCAGCCGCCTGGCCCATGTACGACGAACGGGATTAGTTCACAACTGGGTTGCCGCAAGAGACCGCGGCCGGCGCGGGGAGGTGGTCTCTTCGACCGCCGCCGGGTGGTGACGGTCCCTACGACTCCGTCACTGCCACGGGGAGTAGGAGAGTTTCCAGTTTCCCGGTTTCCAGCGGGGCCCCTACGCGTGCGCGCGCGAAACGCGAACCTGCCGTCACGCAGCATCGCTACGGGCCTTCTGGTGAACTACCGGGGCCCGGGGGTCTCGAACCACCCGGAAGAAGGGTGCGAGGCTCTGCGGGCCGTGTACGGGTTCGGGTGGTGCGAGGCCGGGATGCCCGGCGCCTTTCATGAGGATCGGGGCGACCGCTTTTGTTAGAAGGCATCCATAAGATATCTGTGTCCCGCAGGCGCCCACGACCCTCCGGGAGCTCCCAGGGAAGGCGCCCGAGGGTCGCCCGCCCAAAGGGCGGTCTACTCTGCCCTTCCCCCTGAGCTCCTGCACCCGCGCGGCGAGCGGAGTGACGGCGCTGTGATGCGGGTGTGCGGGTCGGTGTGACGCGCCCGTCACACCCGCTCCCGCCTAAGGGTTTGGGTGTGACGGCCCCGTCACACGTGACGGCTGTGCGGGGGTGTGACGAGCACCGAACAGCGGGCACCCGAAGACCATCCGACGAACTTCATCTTCATCACCGCTACAGGGTCGGGGCGGGGCCGAGGCGGGCGCGCGAACACCCGGCCCGCTACCTACTGTCAATCCCCTCTGGAAGGTTCACGGACGACAAGAGCCGACGCGGCCAAGAGGGCTGGCCCTGCGGGTGTCAGGCAGTGTCACGCGGGCGGCAGGGCCTGGTGTCAGGCATCAGGCAGAAGCCATCCGCGAGCCCGCGGTGACGTTACACATCACCGGCGGGGAGCCACTTGCGTCAGACGCGGGGCCGAGCGTGCTGGGAGCCAGCCTGTCACTTCTGCGTCTCGCTGCCGTTGGAATGGGCGAGAATGCCGGGGTGTTGAAGGTTATTCTCATCGTGAGTATCGAGCTGGCAGTCGCAGCGATCATTCCTCTGGCCGCTTTTGATGGGCCATTTCGGCGTTGGTGCCTGCGGTCATTGGAGCGTTTCGAACGTCTGCGCGCAGCCTCGGGAATGAGCCGAGCTGCTCCGCTCCTAGGCCAAATACTCCTGCTGCCACCTCGAATACACGATCGAGTAGACGGCCATGGTTTGGCCCCTGGATACGTCGTGCGTTGGTGGTGCGCTCGCCCCCTGGCCAGGCCGATGAAGGTACTCGGGTTCTTTTTATCCCTATACGTCTTAGTTCGCGTCGACGACGTGGCCGACTGGCAGCATCTGCGGCTGAGTGCGGATCCGGGACCGAGACCCGGTGTGGTGCAGGCGCTGCTCAGCGGCTTCGTTGCGATGCCGACATCAATGCGCAACTGGGACGCAGTTGGCACATTTGTGAATCTTCTGGCATTCGCTCTGTTACTGCTCGCTGAAGTGCGCTTTTTCAAGCGCGCAAACCTCACCAGTTCCGGCGACGGCGCGACGCATGCTGCCTATGACCTGGCGGCTTTCGATGGGTACCCCGAGAAGAGGGGTCCGCGAATGGAGTACCGGCGTTGCTGGCCGGTCGTTGTACTGTTGACCGTCGCGGCCCAGTGCGCCACGGTTCTCCGTCGCTGGGAGGAAACGCAGCCGGATTGCCAGGTCCCGCGAGTCTCCATAGAGCCGGTTGAGCAAGCCATCTGGAGGGCGCATCGCACCCGTCGGGCCAGAGCCAGACGGCACAACGAGCGGCAGCTCAAAGAGCATGCCGCACTCGTAGTGGGCGCGCTACGCAGGGCTGAAGCACGGCAGGACTCCGAGCCGGGCCGCGCTCTTGAAGATCTCACCGTGATGCTACTGACGATCGCCGAACGCTACGCCGAGGGCCGCGTCAATGACCTTCTCGACGCGGATCAACTCACCGGCGTGACTCCGGCTGCACCGAAGGAACGGTTGCGGATGATCGTGGTAGGGGTCGTGGTCGTTCTGGTCATGGCCGGTGCCGCCATCCTCGGGTTGCCCGATGCCGCACTGGTGCCTTTGCTGCCCCTGGTGGTCTTGTTCGTCGCGGTCGTCTTCAACCGGGGCCGGGTACCAAACTCAGGGCAGCTCACCGACTTGATTATTCCTCGGTGAGGCTGAGGAGCACGCCGCCCGTGGCTGACAGTGACCAGATTGCTTGTGGTGGGCCCCACAAGCAGACCCCCACAAGAGTTGCAGCAGAGAGTGGCGGTCGCGTTGCCCGCCTCGCCGCAGCGGCGGGCCAGGCCGTGAGCCGTCGGTCGGCCGGCGGGGCGCCAGGAGGGGCGGGCCCCGGGTGTCACGCGGGTGTCAGGGTCTGGTGTCAGGGCGCGTGACACCCGCTCCCGCCTAGGGGTTTGGGTGTCACGCGCCCCCTGACTGTCACGAGGTGTCAGGGCCGTTCCCCGGGCTGGTGGCCGGGCCGTCTGTGGGCCGTCGGAGGGCGGCCCACAGTCACCAACGTTCACCAACGTTGACCGCTGCTCCGCAGGTCAGATGCCTACGCGGCGCCGGTGACCTCGGCGAGGTACGCGTTCGTCTTCTCCGGGTCGAAGAAGAAGTTCTCGAAGTCCGCCGGGTTGTTGAAGCCGTTGGCGAAGCGGTCGGCGACCGGCTGGAGCTGGCCGGCGGCGCCGATCAGGTTCAGCACGTGCTCCGGCGGAACGCCGAGCATGGCGTTCGTCCACTTCGTGACGTGCTGGGCGGTCTCCCAGTAGCGGTCGAAGGTGGCCTGCATCCAGTCCGCGTCGAACTCCCGGTCACCGTGCTCGATGATCGAGTCCAGGTACGCGTTGGCGCACTTGGAGGCCGAGTTGGAGCCCTGGCCGGTGATCGGGTCGTTGGCGACGACGACGTCCGCGACGCCGAGGACCAGACCGCCGCCGGGCAGCCGGCCGATCGGCTTGCGTACGGTCGGCGCGTAGCGGCCCGCCAGGGTGCCGTTGGCGTCGGTCAGTTCGACCTTGGTGGCGCGGGCGTACTCCCACGGCGTGAACCGCTCCATGAGCTCCAGCGTCTTCGCCAGGTGCTCGGAGGGGTCCTTGATGCCCTGGAAGACGTCGAGCGGGCCGCCCGGGACGCCCTCCCAGAACAGGATGTCGGCGCGGCCGGACGTGGTCAGGGTCGGCATCACGAAGAGCTCGCCGACGCCGGGGACCAGGTTGCAGCGGACCGCGTCGAAGTCGGGGTGCTCCGGGCGCGGGCCCATGCCGTGGACGTACGCGACGGCCAGGGCGCGCTGCGGGGCGTCGAACGGCGAACGGGAGGCGTCCCGGCCGAACATGGAGACCAGCTCGCCCTTGCCCGCGGAGACCATCACCAGGTCGTAGGTGCGGGAGAAGTAGTCCAGGTCCGAGACGGCCGCGCCGTGGATGACGAGCTGTCCGCCGCGCTGGGCGAACGTCTCCATCCAGCCGGCCATCTTCACGCGCTGGTCGACGGACTGGGCGAAGCCGTCCAGCTTGCCGACCCAGTCGACGGCGCGCGAGGAGTCCGGCGCCGCGACGGAGACGCCGAGGCCCTCGATGCGCGGGGCCTGGGACTCCCAGAAGTTGAGCTGGTAGTCACGCTCGTGCTGGAGCGCGGTGTGGAACATGCACTGCGTCGACATGACCCGGCCGGAGCGGACCTCGTCGGCGGTGCGGTTGGACATCAGGGTGACTTCGTACCCCTTGGACTGCAGTCCGAGGGCCAGCTGGAGCCCGGACTGGCCGGCTCCGACTATGAGTATCTTCCGCATCGCGGTTCTCCGTTGTATGTGGCTAGGTCGGGTCGTCGGACTGCCGCCGTCGCCCGAAGGGCGGCCGCGCGGCGTGCGGTGCCTGCGATCGCAAGGCGCCGGAAGGTCCTCGGACGGGGTCTCCCCCGCTCGAACGCAGTTGAGAACTCGAGGAAGGAGTTACTGGGGCATTTCGGCAACGCCGCGAGCGTGCGTGCCGGACGCCGCGCGGCAGACGGCAGTCCGACGACCCGGCCTGAGGGCTGTCCCGCAATCACTGGTGGATCAGCGTGCGGCGTCGGACGCTTCCCCTGCTCGAGCGCAGCCGAGAGCTTGGGGAAGCGTCTGACGTAGAACGCCCGCCAGGGATCACGGGACAGCCCTCAGGCGGGGGTGGCGTCCAGGGCGTGGCCGACCAGGGCCAGCAACGACTCGACGACGGTGATCCTGTTGCGCGCGTCCATGATCACAACAGGTACGTGCGAGGGGACGGTCAGGGCCTCCCGGACATCTTCGGCCTCGAATCCGGGCGTTCCCTCGAAGTGGTTGACGGCCACGATGTACGGCAGCCCGCAGCTCTCGAAGTAGTCGAGTGCGGGGAAGCAGTCGGCGAGCCGGCGGGTGTCGGCCATCACCACGGCGCCGATCGCGCCGCGCACCAGGTCGTCCCACATGAACCAGAAGCGCTGCTGGCCCGGTGTGCCGAACACGTACAGCACGAGGTCGTCGTCGAGCGTGAGCCGGCCGAAGTCCATCGCGACGGTCGTGGTGACCTTGTCGGGCGTCGCGGAGAGATCGTCGGTCTCCTCGCTGGCCTGGGTCATCATCGCTTCGGTCTTCAGCGGGGTGATCTCGGAGACCGACCCCACGAAGGTCGTCTTGCCCACGCCGAAGCCTCCCGCGACCACGATCTTCGTGGCGATGGGAGCCCTGGTGTGATCCAGCTGCCAGGCCTGGAGCGATTCCTCGGCCTGGTCCTTGGCGCCCGGCTGACGCGGGGCGAAGAGCGGCGACTCAGAGACGGCGGAGTCCATTGAGCACCCTTTCGAGCAGTGCGCGGTCGGGCTGGCCGGTGCCGTGACCGGTCCCGTACACGCGGATCTTTCCTTGATCGGCCAAGTCGCTGAGCAGTACCCGGACCACGCCGAGCGGCATCTTCAACAGGGCCGAGATCTCCGCGACGGTACGCATCCGGCGGCAGATTTCGACGATGGCCTGGAGCTCCGGCATGATGCGGCCCAGGTTGCCGTTGGTCAGCTCGCGGCGTTCCTCGGGCGCTTCGAGCGCGGCGACGAACGTCTCGACGAGCAGGACGTGGCCGAAACGGGTGCGTCCGCCGGTGAGCGAGTACGGACGGACCCGTGCGGGCCTTCGGTCGGCCCCGCGGACGGGGAGCCTGCGGGCGGTTTCAGCAGCGGGCTTCACTGGGTGCTCTCCATCGATTTGCGCAGTTCACTGCGGAGTTCGGGGGTGAGTACGTGTCCGGCCCGGCCGACGAAGAGCGCCATGTGGTAGGCGATGACGCTCATGTCGCAGTCCGGGGTGGCGTGCACGCCGAGGAGCGAGCCGTCGCTGATCGACATGACGAAGACGCTGCCTTCGTCCATGGCGACCATCGTCTGCTTGACGCCGCCGCCGTCCATCAGCTTGGCGGCGCCGATGGTGAGGCTGCCGATGCCGGAGACGATCGTCGCCAGGTCGGCACTGGAGCCCCTGGGGCCGCCCTGGCCGCCGGTCCGGGCGATCAGATGGCCGGGGTCGGAGGAGAGCAGCATCAGTCCGTCGGACGAGACGACGGTGACCGAGTGGACCCCTGGCACCTCCTCCACGAGATTGCTCAGCAACCAGTGAAGGTTACGGGCCTCGGTACTCAGCCCGAATGTGCTGGGCGCAGTCAACTGCGTGCCTCCTCGACTGTGTCCCCCGTCTCGTCCGTCCGATCGGTCCGGCCGCCATGGAGGCCGGCCGCCTCACTGTGTTCGGTCTGTGCGGGGCGTGCACCGGGTACGGCGGCTCCCGGGAACGTGCCGGTGACCGTGCTCTCGGCGATCTCCGCCTCGACGTCCCGGCGGCCGTCCTTCGCGCCTTGGTGGAAGCCGCCGAGCCGGCGGCGCAGCGCCTCCTTGTCCAGGCTGCTCTTGCGCTCGGCGGTGGGTGCCGTGGTGGGCTTGACGACCTTGGGGGTGCGCTTGGGCAGCCCCTTGTCGGTGATGCGTTCGGCGGGCTGCTGGGGCTGCTGCTCCGGCTGCCGGGGGCCGGGCAGGGCGTCGGCCACGGGGGTGTGCGCCGGAGCGGCGGGGCGCGGCTCCGGGGCGCCGTCCGTGGTGCGCTCGTGGCGGTCGGGGCCGATGGTGTACGGGTCGGGGGCCTTGGCCCGGGGGGCGTCCGCGGACTCCGGCACCACCGGGAGCCGGACCTGCATCGTGACCTCGGCCTCCGTCTCGGCCGGGGCCGGGGCGGGGGCCTGCTCCTGGGCGGGCTCGGGGGCAAAGGCGGGGGCCGGTTCGGCCTCCGCCTCGCGGATCGTCTGCTCGGCGGCGGCGATCAGCGGGTCGTCGGGCAGCGCGAGCGTACGGCTCGGCAGCGCGTTGGAGTTGGCCTCGGCGACCGACCCCGGCAGGTTCAGCGCGGGAGCGTCCCCGGGGACCTTCACCGGCGGCGGGGCGGCGGCCGGGGGCGCCTTCGGCAGCAGGGCCTGCGGCAGCACGACGACCGCCGTGACCCCGCTGCCCTTGTGCTCGCGCAGCTGGACCCGGACGCCGTGGCGCGCGGCCAGCAGGGAGGTGACCTGGAGGCCCAGGCCGGCCCCGTCCGCTCCCTGGTCCCCCACCTCGAAGAGCGTGGGGTCGGCGAGGCGGGTGTTGAGCTCGCCCATCCGTACGGCCGACATCCCGATGCCCTCGTCCTGGACGGAGAGCATCACCTCGCCGCTCTCCAGCAGCCAGCCGGAGAGCTGGACGTGGGAGTCGGGCGGTGAGAAGGAGGTGGCGTTCTCCAGGAGTTCGGCGACCAGGTGGCTGAGGTCGTCGGCGGCGAAGCCGGCGATCTGGGCGTGCGGCGGCAGGGACTGGATGGTGACCCGCTCGTACCGCTCGATCTCCGACACGGCCGCGCGCAACACGTCGACCAGCGGGATCGGCCCCGCGTGCCCGTGGCCGTGCTCGGCGCCCGCGAGGACCAGCATGTTCTCGCTGTGCCTGCGCATGACGGTGGCCATGTGGTCGAGCTTGAAGAGGGTGGCGAGCCGCTCCGGGTCGTGCTCGCGCTCCTCCAGGCTCTCGATGACCCCGAGCTGGCGCTCGACGAGGCCGAGGGTGCGCAGCGAGAGGTTGACGAAGGTGTGGTGGACCGTGTTCTTCAGCCGCTCCAGCTGGGCGGTGAGGTCGGAGGCCAGGACCTGGAGCTCGGCGCGCTGGAGGGTGAGGGCCTCGCGCCCGGCGAGCAGCTCGCCGTGCTCGGCCCGGAGGGTCTCGTAACGGCCGTTGAACTCGGTCAGGAGCCCCTGGAGCCTGCCGTGCAGGCTGTTGAGGGACCGTACGACCTGGGCGAACTCGTCGTTGCGGCCGGTGTAGCGGATCGGCTCGGCGGTGTCGGGCTCGGTGGCGATGCGGGAGGCGCCGATCCGCAGCACGGCGAGCGGCTGGGTGAGGGTGCGGGCCACCGCGGTGGAGACGCCGACGGCGATCAGCAGGCAGCCGCCGAGCAGCGCGATGCGCAGTTCGAGCGCGGTGACGTCGTCGTCGCGCAACTGCTCCAGGCCCTGGATCTGTTCGGTGCCCAGGGCGGATTCGACGCTCCGCATCCGGTCGATCCGCGCGGAGAGCGCCGCGCCGGCCTTCTTACTGCTGGTCCGCTGGTCGGAGTCGGACAGCTCGGGGCGGTCGGTGAGGGTGTTGAGGTACTTCTCCGCGCTGTTGACCTCGGGCCCGGTGACGGTGGACGACAGCTTGTCGCGGGCGGTGGACCCGGCGGCCTGGTCGAAGTCGGCGAGGGCGGCGAGTTCGCGGACCCGGGTCTGCTGGGCGGCGGCGCTCAGCTCGTCACGGGTGCGGTCGTCCTTGTCGCTGCCGCTGTCCTGGGTCGGCACCGGCAGTCCGGTCACCGGGTCGATCTGCGGGACGGTGACCTTGCGGGGTACCGAGAGCGCGGCAATCAGCAGCCCGCGGGTGGCGGAGGCCTGCTCGGTGGCCTGGCCGAGGGCGAGCGGGGCCCGGGTGGCCTCGGCCGCGCGCGGCGGGGTCTTCTCGGCGAGTTCGTCCGCGAGCGCGTGGAGCTTGGCGATGACCTCGGAGTAGGCCTGGTGGGCCTCCAGTGCCGTGCCCTTGCCGCTGAGCGCGTCGCGGCGCAGGGACGGGATCGTGGAGAGGTCCCGGCGCAGCGCGGCCGGGGCCGTGGGCCGGATCTCGTCGACCTGCTGGTCGACGCGGGCGCTCCGGCTGCGGGAGTCGTCCTTGCCGCCGGACGCCTCGTCACTTCCGGACGCGATCCGGGCGGTGACGTCGTCGCGCTCGTCCGCGAGGGCGTGGGCGAGGGCGATGGCCTGCTGGTTCAGCTCGGCGAGGGTGACCAGCCGCTGCGATTCGTTCAGTTCGGAGGAGGCGGCGAGGATCGCGGGGGTGCCCGCGGCGATGACCGTGATGCCGACCACCGCGACACCGGCGACCAGCCGGCTCCGCACCCGCACGGGGCGCCGGGTGCTCCCGCTCTCGGCAGGTGCCGGTGGCGTCACCCCGGAACCACTCTGCTTGCCGCCCTTGCTCCGAGGCCGCTTCTTCTGCACCGGTGCTCGCAATCTTGACTCGTCCGCCCTTGAAGCAGAGGTGACGCACGGTCACATGTAACGAGCGCCCCGTCCCCTGGTACGGCTTCTGACCATTCCAGTGCTTTTGGGAGGGGGGCGTGCATCAACCACTCCGCCACCTGAACGAGTGAACATCACTCCAGAGTTGGCGAACAAGTTTGCCCCGGCGGCACCTCGGCCACACCTGGCGCTTGGGCTGGAACTTCCGCGCAGGCTTTGGCAGGATGCCCGCCCGCACGCCCAACGGAGCCACCCCTTCCGCTCCAGGTGCTCACCTGACCTGCTGGTACAAACCAATTCCGGCCGGGTGCAGGGCTCGTGAAGGCGCCGTGCAGACTGGTCGCATGCGCATCGAACTGGCCACTGTCGCCGGCAGCCCGGAACGCCCGAACGAGGACTGGGCCGCCACCTCGCTTCCCGCTTCCGGCCAGGGTGGGGCGCTGGTCGTGCTCGACGGGGTGACACCGCCCCGGGGTGACGACGGTTGTGTGCACTCGGTCACCTGGTTCACCGCCCGACTGGGCGGCGCGCTGATCGAACTGTCCGGTTCGCGGCGGGATCTGACCCTTCAGGAGATCCTGGAGACGTCCATCCGACGCACCGCCGACACACACCGCCCCCTGTGTGACCTTTCTCACGTACGTACGCCTCAGGCGACGGTCGCCATGGCGCGCTGGGACGACCACGGGGTCGAGCATCTGGTGCTCTCCGATTCCGTACTCCTGCTCGAGGCGCAGGACGGGAGCGTGCGCCCCCTGCTCGACGACCGGCTCGACCGCCTGCCGCCCGGTTCGCTGCGCACCGAGGCCCTCGCCGACTCCTTCCGGAACAAGGAGGGCGGCTTCTTCACCGCCGCCGCCGACCCTTCCGTGGCGGCCCGCGCGATCACCGGGCACACCCCGCGCGACCGGGTGCGGGCGATCGCCGCGCTGACCGACGGGGCGGCCCGCTGGACCGAGATGTTCCACGAGGGCGACTGGGCGGACTGCTTCGGGATTCTCCACAAGGACGGGACGCAGGGGCTGATCGACCGGGTCAGGGCCCTGGAGGACGCGGACACCGAACGCAGGCACCTGCGCCGCAGCAAGACCCACGACGACGCGACGGCGGTCTACGCGGTGCTGTGACGGGCGCCCGCGCAGGCCGCCATGACGGCGGCCTGCGCGGCGCCGTGGCGACGCACCGGGAGGCCGCACTCCGGTGCGCACGTCAGCCCTCGGCGCGCGCCATCCCCCGACCCGCTCAGCCCTCGGCCCGCTCGTTCAAGTGGTGCAGCAGCCGGGCCAGTTCGGCCACCTCGGCCCGGTCCCAGTCGTCGAGCTTGCGGACATAGCGCTCACGGCGGGCGTCGCGCACGCTGCGGTAGCGGGCCAGCCCCTCGGCGGTGAGGCGGACCAGGAAGGCGCGGCCGTCGGCCGGATCGGGTTCACGGGCCACCAGCCCGAGGTCTTCCAGGGCCCGCAGTTGACGGCTCATGGTCGCCTTGCCCACCCCGAAGTAGGCTGCCAGATCGGTGGCCCGCTGCTGCCCGGCCGACTCCAGCCGGACGAGCAGTCCGTACGCGGCAGCCTCCAGATCCGGATGGACCTCGCGCGCCATCTCACCGGAATTGGACCGCGCCCTGCGCAGAAAGACGGCCAACTCCCGCTCCAGGGCGAGGAATGCGTGGTCCACACCACTTCCGCCGGTCGCGCCGGGTTCACTACCGCTTTCGCTCCCGTGCACGTCAACACCCCTCGTGAGCTTTCCTGTCGCTGAAAATTTCTTTCGCCGCTGGTCATCGCCGCAGCTCCGCCAGTATTTCGCAGGCGTAGACCAACGGCAGCTACCAGGCCCCCTTCCGCAGCACGGGTCTACGTGCGTAGCGTCAGTCCTGGCATGTTCACACCATTACATGCCGGCAGGGGTGCGCTCCGCGTCCCCCTGGGATCAGCACGTCCCCCCACCACGTCCTCGGAGGCACTCCCATGCCGGTGCTCAGATCCACTTCCAGAACATCCCGACGCTCCCGCTTCGCGGCGGCCGGGACCCTGCTCGCAGCCCTCTCGCTGCTCCTCACCCTGCCCGGCGCGGCGAGCGCCGCCGGCACCCAGGACGCGGCGGCCGCCAAGAAGCCCGCCCGCGGCACGGCCACGATGGGCATGGGCGTCATCGCCCATGACGGCCAGGGCGGACTGCCGCGGGACACCCGCGCCGTCCAGACCGAAGGCGTCGACGTCTCGGGCCACCAGGGCAACGTCGCCTGGTCGACGCTCTGGAGCAGCGGGGTGAAGTGGGCCTACACCAAGGCCACCGAGGGCACGTACTACAAGAACGAGTACTTCGCCCAGCAGTACAACGGCTCCTACAACGTGGGCATGATCCGGGGCGCGTACCACTTCGCCACCCCGAACACCACGAGCGGCGCCACCCAGGCCAACTACTTCGTGAACAACGGGGGCGGCTGGTCGCGGGACGGCAAGACGCTGCCCGGCGTGCTCGACATCGAGTGGAACCCGTACGGCGACCAGTGCTTCGGCCTGAGCCAGGCAGGCATGGTCTCGTGGATCCGCGACTTCGTGAACACGTACAAGGCGCGCACCGGACGCGACGCGGTCATCTACACCGCGACCAGCTGGTGGAAGACCTGCACCGGCAACAACGCGAGCTTCGGCGCGACCAACCCGCTGTGGGTGGCCCGCTACGCCTCCACCGTCGGCGAGCTCCCGGCCGGCTGGGGCTTCTACACGATGTGGCAGTACACCTCGTCCGGCCCCACGGTCGGCGACCACGACCGCTTCAACGGCGCCCTCGACCGCGTACAGGCCCTCGCCAACGGCTGAGTCCGCCCGCCGCGTCCTCACGGCCCACCGCTTCACACGTACCTTCACACCGCAGAGCCCCGGTCACCCGCCGGGGCTCTCACCTTTCGCCCACCCCCGCGGACTTCACCCCCGCGACCAGGGATTTCCGCCCTCTTTCCCGGAAGCGGCCCCCCTATACACGCGATGTATACACCCTATGTATAGTCCTTCTCTGCCGCCGCACACCGTGCGCCGTGTCCAGCTGTTCAGCAACGGAGGAGTGACCCGCCTTGCCCATGAAGATGAAGTCCATCGGTACGGGGTTGGCCGCCGCCCTTGTGACGGCGCTCACCCTCACGCTGAGCGGGTGCTCCATGCAGACCACGGCGCCCGCCTCGGCACGCGGCGACGCCGGCTCCGACGCCAAGGGCTCCTTCGGCCCGGTGGACTGCCGCAAGGCGAAGTGCATAGCGCTGACCTTCGACGCGGGACCGGGCGAGGACACCCCGCACCTGCTGGACATACTCAAGGAGAAGAAGGTCCACGCGACCTTCTTCCTGCTGGGCAAGAACCACGTCAAGAAGCACCCCGACACCGTGCGCAGGATCGCCGCCGAGGGGCACGAGGTGGCCAACCACACCTGGACCCACCAGGTCCTGACGGACCGCAAGCCGGCCGAGATACGGGCCGAGCTGGAGAAGACGCAGAACGCGATAGCGGACGTCACCGGCAAGAAGCCCCGCCTGATGCGCCCTCCGCAGGGCCGCACCGACGACACCGTCTCGGACATCAGCAAGGACCTGGGGCTCTCCCAGATCCTGTGGAGCGCCACGGCGAAGGACTACTCCACGACCGACTCGGCGCTGATCAAGAAGCGCATCCTGGACCAGGCGAGCAAGGACGGCGTCATCCTGCTGCACGACATCTACAAGGGCACGGTGCCCGCGGTGCCGGGCATCATCGACGAGCTGAAGAAGCAGGGCTACACCTTCGTCACCGTCCCGCAGCTGATGGCGCCCGCCGAGCCGGTCCCGGGGACCATCTACCGCCCCTGAGCCCGGCAGTTGTGAACCGGCGGGCCCCCGGCGCGCGGTGCGCCGGGGGCCCGCCGTGCGTTGGAACAGGGTCGCCCCGGGCGTGCCGACCAAGCTGATCATCGTGGACGGACGGATCACCCTGCTGCCACCGAGCAACGCCTCCGACCCGACGGCGTCCGCCCTGGTCATCGGGGACGCGCTGCTGCGCAACGCACTGGTGCCGCTGTTCGAGACGGTGTGGGAGCGGGCGACTCCGCTGGGCGGTTCGGGCGGAACGCTGCCGGAGCCGCAGAAGGAACTGCTCGGACTGCTCGCGGCCGGGCTGAAGGACGAGGCGATAGCGCGCCGGCTGGGCGTCCATGTGCATACGGCCCGGCGCCGGATCAGCGTGCTGCTGGACTCGCTGGACGCCCAGACCCGCTTCCAGGCGGGGGCGCAGGCGACGCTGCGGGGGTGGCTGGAGGTCTGAACCGGGGGCGGTGGGGGGCGGGACCGGGGGAGCGACGTGCACGGTGTCGCGGACGCGGGTCGGCCCGCCCGGTGTCACGCACGCGAAACAGCCCGCCCGGTGTCACGCACGCGGAACAGCCCGCCCCGTGCCGCGGACGCGGAACGGCCCGCCCACCCGTTGCCGGGGAGGCGGGCCGTCCGTACCGGTCGCGTACGCGGTGCCACGTCCGTCACGCCGTGGCGATCACGCCGCGGCCGGGATCCTCTCCTCGGGCCTGGCCGCGGCGGCCGGGGCGAGGGCGATCTCCAGGACCTGGCGGACATCGGTCACCGGGTGGACCTCCAGCGTGTCCAGGACCTCGGCGGGGACGTCGTCCAGGTCGGCCTCGTTCCGCTTCGGGATCACCACGGTGGTGATCCCGGCGCGGTGCGCGGCCAGCAGCTTCTGCTTCAGGCCGCCGATCGGCAGCACCCGGCCGGTCAGCGAGACCTCACCGGTCATCGCCACGTCCGTACGGACCAGTCGCCCGGAGAGCAGCGAGGCCAGCGCCGTCGTCATGGTGATGCCTGCGCTCGGGCCGTCCTTCGGGACCGCGCCCGCCGGGAAGTGGATGTGCACGCCGCGGTCCTTCAGGTCCGCGACCGGCAGCTCCAGCTCCGCGCCGTGCGACCGCAGGAAGCTCAGCGCGATCTGCGCGGACTCCTTCATGACGTCGCCGAGCTGGCCGGTGAGGGTCAGTCCGGACGCCCCGGTCTCCGGGTCGGCCAGCGACGCCTCCACGAACAGCACGTCGCCGCCCGCGCCGGTCACCGCGAGTCCGGTGGCCACGCCGGGCACCGAGGTACGGCGCTCGGCCGGGTCCTGGGCGGACTCGGGCACATGGTGCGGCCGCCCGATCAGAGCGCGCAGATCCGCCTCGGTGACCGTGAACGGTAGCTCCCGGTCGCCCAGTTCGTGCTGGGCCGCGACCTTGCGGAGCAGCCGGGCGACGGCCCGTTCCAGGTTCCGTACGCCCGCCTCGCGGGTGTACTCGCCGGCCAGCTTGCGCAGCGCGGACTCGTCGAGCGTCACCTCGTCCTTCTCCAGACCGGCCCGCTCCAGCTGGCGCGGGAGCAGGTGGTCCCGGGCGATGACGACCTTCTCGTCCTCGGTGTAGCCGTCGAGCCTGACCAGCTCCATGCGGTCGAGCAGGGCCTCCGGGATGGCTTCGAGCACATTGGCCGTGGCCAGGAAGACAACGTCGCTGAGGTCGAGCTCGACCTCCAGGTAGTGGTCACGGAAGGTGTGGTTCTGCGCCGGGTCGAGGACTTCGAGGAGGGCGGCGGCCGGGTCGCCCCGGAAGTCGGATCCCACCTTGTCGATCTCGTCGAGCAGGACGACCGGGTTCATCGAGCCGGCCTCCTTGATGGCCCGCACGATGCGTCCCGGCAGGGCGCCCACGTACGTACGCCGGTGGCCCCGGATCTCCGCCTCGTCCCGCACACCGCCGAGGGCGACGCGGACGAACTTGCGGCCCATGGCGTGCGCGACGGACTCACCGAGCGAGGTCTTGCCCACGCCCGGAGGCCCCACCAGCGCCAGCACGGCACCGCCGCGCCGCCCGCCGACCACGCCGAGCCCCCGGTCGGAGCGCCGCTTGCGGACGGCCAGGTACTCGGTGATGCGCTCCTTCACGTCCTGGAGCCCCGCGTGCTCGGCGTCGAGCACCTGCTGCGCGCCCCGGATGTCGTACGCGTCCTCGGTCCGTTCGTTCCACGGCAGTTCGAGGACGGTGTCGAGCCAGGTCCTGATCCAGGAGCCCTCAGGGCTCTGGTCGGAGGAGCGCTCCAGCTTGTCGACCTCCTTGAGCGCGGCCTCGCGGACATGCTCAGGAAGGTCGGCGGCCTCGACGCGGGCCCGGTAGTCGTCGGACTCGTCCTCCGGATCACCGTTGAGTTCGGAGAGCTCCTTGCGGACGGCTTCGAGCTGGCGCCGCAGCAGGAATTCGCGCTGCTGCTTGTCGACACCCTCCTGGACGTCCTTGGCGATGGACTCGGCGACGTCCTGCTCGGCGAGGTGTTCGCCGAGCCACTGGATGGCGAGCTTCAGCCGGGCGACCGGGTCCGTGGTCTCCAGGAGCTGCACCTTCTGGGCGGTGGTGAGGAAGGGCGAGTAACCGGAATTGTCGGCGAGCGCGGAGATGTCCTCGATCTGCTGGACCCGGTCCACGACCTGCCAGGCGCCGCGCTTCTTCAGCCAGCTGGTGGCGAGCGCCTTGTACTCCTTGACCAACTCGGCGGCGGCTCCGGGGAGCGGATCGGGGACGATCGCGTCGACCCGGATCCCCTCCACCCAGAGCGCCCCGCCCGGCCCGCTGGTCCCGGCCCCGATCCGCACCCGGCCCCGGCCGCGGATGAGCGCGCCCGGATCTCCGTCCGAAAGCCGTCCGACCTGCTCGACGGTGCCGATGACACCGGTGCCGGTGTACGTACCGTCGATCCGCGGCACCAGAAGCACCTCGGGCTTGCCGCCCCCGTCACGGGCCGCGGCCTGCGCGGCCTCCACGGCGGCACGTACATCGGTGTCGGACAGGTCCAGAGGCACCACCATCCCGGGCAGCACGACCTCGTCGTCGAGCGGCAGCACGGGCAGGGCGAGCGGAGTGACCGCATTGGAATCGGTAGCCATGATCTCCCCTTCGGCAGTCAAGTTGAGCTATGCAGACTCAATGCTCCTGAGCCGTCCGTTGTTCCCCGGGGTGTGTTCGCTGTGAGCGATCATCCGACCGGGCCACCGTCGGCCGCACGCGCGCGCTCACGAAGCGGCTCAAGACGCAGCAGGAGCTCGCGGGCAGGCTCCGGGCGACGGACGGACACCGTGGCAAGGCTCATGGGACCCCTGATCTGCCGCCCGAAGGCGTTCGGGCGGCAGGAGCTGGACACCACGGCGTGATCCGGGATCCCCATCGAATCCGGGGGCTCAGCTACATACCCGGAGGAATCCCACCGAGTCTCCGATCGATGCCGAACTGCCGATCATTCGAATCGATCGGGAATTCAATTTCCATTGCTCGCAGCGCACTTCAGCTCGCGCTGAGCAAAAGTCACGAACTGCTTCAGAAGTGCCGGCAGGACCCTCTGCAGCTTGCCCTTATCAGGGGCGCTACCCGCGTTGACGAAAAGGTCGATGTACTTTCCCGGCGAGTTAGGACCCCTGGAGGGTTCGCAGGTGAAATAGGTGGCAGCGCCGATGTCCCAGAGGATGCCCTTCTTTCCCACGTCGATCGGTTGCGGCTTGGCTTTGTCCATTGAAGTCCAGTCGATCTGATCCTCGAAGCCTCGGAGAGTGGCGATTGCCAGAAACGTCGGAGCGCCATCAATGTCGAGGGAACATGTCACAGAGTCGAGATCATCGACCAACACGAAAGGCCTGTGATACACGGCAGCTTTGTCACCCGCTGGCAGGATGGGCGACACGTCACTACTGGCGAACGCGTTCCAACAGATTCGCTTGGGAAGTTCCGGGACAGCCTTCCTCTCACCGTTCGAACAGCCCGCCAGAAGACCTGCCAAGATCACGAATATCGATACCCCCGCTGCGGCACTTACGAATCGGCGCACGATTAACTTCCCTTGAGGGCTGAACTGGCGACCAAATCACGGCCTGCTGAGTGCGCCGTTGCTGTCTGGGTGGAGGCCGAGCCTTGGTACTCCTTGATCTGTTCAGTCGTCAGACCAGCCCCTCGCCCAGCCACGTCCACCGCAGACACGGCGGCCACTTTGGCGGCCTTCTCGGCGGCCGCGTAACCTGCCGCAGATTCATGGCGTGACGCGTTCGTCGTGTCGTGCTCTGCATTCTTCACGGCGGACTCGCTGACGTCTTCCTTGATCCAGTCCACCACATCGCCACCTACGGGAAGCATCTCGACGTACTTGGCCCCGACAGCGTCGATGATGCGATTCGTCCACTTCGCATTGTCTGCGACACCCTGGTTATATTCCTCGTTCGCAGCAACCTGCGCATCGAAGACACCTTGCGCCCTCGCCTCGGTCATCATGCCGGCGATCTCGCCTCCCGGGTGGACAGCATTCCGCACCGCCTCACCCATGTCATCGTGTATCTCAGGATGCCGGAAGGCATTGGACACCAGTGCCGTGGTGTATGCCTGCTGGGCATTGGTGATCGCGCCGTAGGCCTGGGGGTCCTGACCGACTGCGCCAAGGAAGAAGGCCATCTCGTCCTTACGGAATTCTGCGGGTTTACCGAACGGTTTGATCTGTTCCGCACCGTTCTCAGCCGTGGCCTGCAAGTCAGGCATGTACTCGGCTGCCATGTTGCCGAAGTTTTGGGAGAGTCCGTTGAGTCGTCCATCTCCTGTCACAAGCTCTGGCTCCGCACCGATCTTCGCGACGACCTTCTCCATCACGTTGCTCATGTGCTTGCCGTGCTCTACCGGCGGCGCGTCCTCGTCGCCCGGCACTCGTCCCGTGACCGCCGCTTCCAAGGCGTTGCCCATGGCCGTCTGGCCAGGACTCTGCTCTCCACCGATGACCGTGTCGTACCAGTCGTCCGTGGGCTTCTTGTCGAGCAGGTAGTCGACAACGTCCTGCGCCTTCTTGCCTTTGAGCTCAGCGTCGTCCGTGGTCACGATGCCGTCCTTGTTCGTGTCCTCACGGAGCGGCTCGTCGAAGAAGACCGCTGATGCATCGGGGTTGTTGCTCATGGCCTGCATGAGCCCGGTCAGGGGGTTGAAGCCCTTGCCGCCCGTCTCATCGAGGTTGATGAGCATCTTCTGGTCCCACGGCAGGTTCTCGTGCCAGATCTCCGGGTTCTTCTTGTCCATGGCGACCATGTCCCGGCCGACCGACAGCAGGAAGTTCTTGTCGTACGTTCCTTCCCGGAGGAGCGCGCCCAGCGCCTGGTAGCCGTACAGCTTCGCGAAGCCGGCGCCCGGTACGTCGATCTGCTTGTGGCCGGCCTTCATGAGCTGCGTGGTCCACCCGGCGCCGAGGTGGTCCGGTGTCGACGTCTTGGTGGCGAGGCCCAGCATGGTGCCCATGTCGCTCTGGATGTTGCGGACCATGTTCACCCGGTCCTGGCCGGCCGGTCCGAGGGACGTCGCGTCCAGCGACATCTTCGTGTAGGCCTCAAGGGTGCCCTCGGCGGTCAGTTTCCGGTAGAAGGCCGGGGCGAACTCGGGGTCGTTGCGGTTGTCGTCCAGGAGGTCTTCGAGTTCCCTCAGCGCTGCCACATTGCGCGCCGTGCCGCCGTCCCCGGTGACCTTCTTCATCAGCTCCGTCGCCCGGTCCACCTGCTCGGCGTCCAGGGTCGTGTACTTGGGAGCCGTGAAGTTGTGGTCATCCTTCACGTTCGCCGCGAGAGCGCGCTTCAGTGATTCGTCGGCGTCGGAGCAGTCCTCGACGATTCTGTCGATCTTCCTCTGCCAGGAGGCCACGGCATGGTTCTGCTTCCGCAAGGCTGCCGAGTAATCCGGGTCGTGGCGCGCCGCGGTGTCGCTCTCCAGGTCGTACCGGGGCGTGACCTTGCCCTTGGCGTCCACATGGATCCCGGCGGCCGGGCCTTCCTCGTCCCTGATCCGGACGAGCGCGTCCTTGGCGGTCCTGAACGACGTGTGCGCATCCGCAAGCAGCAGCTTGATGCCCTTGGCCTGAGCCTCGGCGTCTTCGAACTCCTTGGCCGTCTTGCCGATGAAGGGTTTGGTGACGTCGGAGTTGGCGCCTTGCCATCGCGCCTTGTCGGACTTGGCCTTCATTCCCTGGCGGGCGTCGTCGGCAAGCTTCTCCAACTTGGCCACCATTTCCGACCAGTCGTCCGCGGCTTCCTTGAGCTTGCCGACGGGCGCGTTGACGACATCATCGAATGTCAGCACGGCGCTTCCCTCCGCGTCCTATTTGAAGTATTCGCTGATCTTGGACACGGAGAGCAGGTTGCCGCCGATATCCGCATCGTCCTCGGCATGAGCGGACTTGCTGAAGTCGAGGTGGTCGGAGATCCGAGCGCAGGCGTCCAGGAGCGTTCGCAACTGGCTGTTCCACCGGTCGTGCACCTTCAGCAGCTCCGAACCGCTGGTGAAGTTGCCGTTCGTCAGGGCGGTCGCCGCATCGAAGGTGGCAGGACGGGCATGGTCACCGTCCCGGGAGAGCCGACCGCGCAGCAGGTACGCCTCGTGTCCGACTGCTCCGAGGTCGTCCTGGTTCACCACCAGATCAGCCGCACCGCCTGAAGCTGCAGTACCTCCGTCAGCTCGATTCAGCTGCATTTGAGCCGATTGCCGCTGAGCGGCTTCGGCCTTGACCTGTTCCCACTCGTTCCAGGCCATCATGCGCCCCCCATTCGACGAGTTCTCGTTGCGTGGTGCGGTGTTCGGCGGCGATGGCTACGCGTGCAGTAGGACTGGCCTGATCCGTACGGGTGCGGTGCGGCAGCAACCGGTGCCGATGGCACTGTGCGGCAGCAGTTGCGTGCAGGCTGTGCCTCGTCGAACCCGCGGCGCCCAGCTGACCGCGCACGAACGACTTCCCCATGTCAGACGCCGCTGCCCCGCCTTCCCGTGCGATATGCAAACTCCTCCCGCTTCAAACCCTTGACCGGACAGGCATTTTATTCGTTCAGGGACCGCCGAAAGAAGCAGTAACACCCCCACAACGCCTTGATATTCGGCCAACTTCAGATCACTCGGGCCGCTCGCACCGAGCAGCGCAGCAGCTCGTGGATGATCCGGTCGGACCGCCGCCCCACCATTTGCAGAAGTAACACTTCACCACGCCGGGCGGAGGTCACGCATCGCCGTCCGAGCATTCCCGCAGGCCGGCGGCCGTCGGCCGTACGCTGGAATTTCACGCGCGAAGGGCAGGAGGCCGAGGTGACCGGGACGACGACGGTGGCGCAGGTCATGGCCGAGCTGGCCGAGCTCGATGACCCGAAGGCGCGCAAGGTGAACGAGAAGCGCGGCGACGATCACGGGGTGAACCTCGGCAAGCTGCGCGCGCTCGCGAAGCGGCTCGGGACGCAGCAGGAGCTCGCGGGCGGGCTCTGGGCGACGGGCGACACCGCGGCGAGGCTCCTGGCGATCCTGGTCTGCCGCCCGAAGGCGTTCGGGCGCGAGGAGCTGGACACCATGCTGCGCGAGGCGCGCACCCCCAAGGTGCACGACTGGCTCGTCAACTACGTGGTGAAGAAGAGCCCGCACGCCGAGGAGCTGCGCCTGGCCTGGTCCGCCGACCCGGATCCGGTGGTCGCGAGTGCCGGCTGGGCGCTGACCACCGAGCGGGTGGCGAAGAAGCCCGAGGGTCTCGACCTCGCGGGGCTGCTCGATGTCGTCGAGGCGGAGATGAAGGACGCCCCGGACCGTCTGCAGTGGGCGATGAACCACTGTCTGGCGCAGATCGGGATCGAGCACGCCGAGTACCGCGCACGCGCGATCGACATCGGCGAGCGCCTGGAAGTGCTCAAGGACTACCCGACTCCCCCGAACTGCACGTCCCCGTTCGCGCCGGTCTGGATCGCCGAGCTGGTGCGCCGCCGACAGGAGCAGGAGAGCTGAGGGGGTGCTCCGTGGCCCTCGGCGGGCGCGAAAATCGTTCGGCCCGTCGCACGGGTGCGGGCACAGTGCCCCCATGGACGACGACAGCGGTGGCCGGGGTCTGAACGAGGACGGGACGATCCGGCGGGAGGGTTCGCTGAGCCGGGTGCCCGCGGCGTTCGCCCCCGTGGTGGCGGCGGCCCGGTCCCGGATCACCGGGGCGTTCGACGGCACGCGGCTGCACAGCGCGTACGTCTACGGCAGCATTCCGCGCGGCACGGCCGTTCCCGGTGTCTCCGATCTGGATCTGCTGCTGGTCCTGCGTACCCGGCCGACCGGGGCCGACGAGGCCGCGGCCCGTGCCGTCGAAGCCGGTCTGGACGCCGACTTCGGGCAGATCGACGGTGTCGGTGCCCTCCTCACCAGTACCGACACCGTCACCAGCGAGCTCGAACGGCACGATCTCGGCTTCTTCCTCGCCTGTCTCTGCACCCCGCTGCTGGGCGAGGACCTCGCCGGGCGGCTGCCGCGCTACCGCCCGACCCCGCTGCTCGCCCGCGAGACCAACGGGGACCTGGTGCTGGCTCTGCCCCGCTGGCGGCGCAGAGCCGCCGAGGCGGCCACGGACGCCGAACGCCGCAGCCTCTGCCGCGGGGCCGCCCGCCGGATCGTCCGGTCCGGCTTCACCCTGGTGATGCCGCAGTGGCGGGGCTGGACCAGTGACCTGGCCGAGTCCGCCGAGGTGTTCGCCCGCTACTACCCGGACCACCCGGAGCGAGTCGAGCAGATGCGGCTGGCCGCCCGCGTCGGCCGCGGCCCCTCCGCCGATCCGGCCGTCCTCACCACGCTCATCGAGGACCTCGCGCCCTGGCTGGCGGCCGAGTACCTCGCGGTGCACGGCGAGAAGGCACCGCGCCCCTGATCACCTCGCCGCGCTCCGCCACCCCCCTGCTCACCGCGTCCCTGACCGCACCGGCCCGGCGCAGCAGCGGCCAGCAGGCCACGCCGAGCAGCAGCGCCAGCGGATGACCCCAGTCGGTGAGCGGGTTGCTCAGCTCGACCAGGTCGCCCGCCAGCATCGCGCCCAGTCCGCCGAGCACCACCGTCCGGACCAGCGGGGTGAACAGCCCGGTGAGCGCGCCCACGCTCGCCATCAGCCCGAAGCTGATGCCGTAGTCGAGGCGGTGCAGCGACGACTCCGGCAGATGCCCGACGACCACGGAGATCCCGACCGGGATCTCCGTGGCGAGCGTCGCCACGACATGGCCGAGCACGAACACCGCGGCGGTCCGCCATCCTCCGATGCGGCGTTCCAGCGCGGTCAGTACGAGCGCGAGGACGAACACCACCGGGGAGCCGAGCCCGCCGACGGCCCACAGGGCGCTGGCGGTCAGGACGAGCAGCGGGGTCTCGCCGAGGTGCGCGACGTCCGTGCTCGATTCGCGCAGCACGGCGGCGACGGTGGCGGGATCGGCGAACTCCATGAAGAGGGACGTGCCGACCAGCACCAGCAGATACCCGGAGGTGAACGGGGTACCGGTGGGTGTCGGCAGCAGCCGCAGCCAGCGGCGGGCCCCGCTGTCCGGAGGCGGAGACGGCGGCGGGGCGACCGGGCCGGGCTGGCGCGGGACGGCGTCGAGCAGCGGAGCCGCGAAGGGTTCTTCGCGGACCGCCCTGTCCGTACGCTGATGCACCGCGTGAGGCCCCTTTCCGTGACAAGCCCCCCGAAGCAACGTCCTACCCTCTGTGATCATCCCCCGCGCCGTCTGTGGCGTGAGCCACACACGCCGCCCGTGAACCGGTCGGGGCGCGTCGCCCGATAGAAGAGGTGTGAAGCTGTTGCGCCCCTCGGGGGAGGACCCGGACGACGACGCCCTGCTGCGTGCCGTCGCGAAGGGCGATACGCAGGCCCTGGCGACGCTCTACGACCGGCACGCCGGCTGGCTGCTGGCCAGGCTGAGCAGACGGTGCGCGGATGCCGAGACCGTACGGGAGGTCCTCCAGGACACCTTCGTGACGGTCTGGCGCTCCGCCGCGTCGCACCGCGGGGCCAGGGTCGGCGGCTGGCTGTGGGTGATCGCCTCGCGCCGGCTGGTGGACGCCCAGCGGGCCCGTGCCCGTACCGATCTCGCCGACCGGGCGGAGCGGGCCGGGAGCAACGAGTGGGAGGCCACCGCGCAGTCCGCCGAGGAACGGGTGCTCGCCGGGCTGGAGTACGGGGATGTGGGCGCCGCGCTCGACCGGATCTCGCCCGAGCTGCGCGAGGTCCTGCGCGCCACGGTCATCGACGGGCTGACGACCCGCGAGACGGCCCGGCTCCTCGGCATACCCGAGGGCACGGTCAAGACCCGGGCGATGCGGGCCAGGCGCGAGCTGCGGGCCGCGCTGGAGCTGCCCGCCCCGGCGGCCCGGCCGCTGGGAGGAACGGCATGACCACGATGGGAGGTGACGGCATGCCCCACTGGCACGTGAGCGAGGAGCTGGCCGGGCGGTACGCCGCCGGTTCGGTGCCGGAGACGGACGCCTGGTCCGTGGAGAAGCACGTGGAGGCGTGCGGGGGGTGCGCGGCCCGGCTCTCGACGGCGGTACGGGCGCGGCCGGAGGCGGGGGCGGTGCTGGACGCGGTACGCGCGGGGGTGCTGGCCGCGGTGGTGGCGCGGGGGGCGTCGGCGGAAGGTGTGTCGACGGAAGGGGCCTCGGCGGAAGGGGACTCTGCGGAAGGAGCGTCCGCGAGGGAGCCCGCCCACGGAGTCCGGCGCCGCTCCCCCGGGGCCGCCACCCGCACCGGGCGGCTGCTGTGGGCCGCCGGCCCCGCGCTGCGCGGGCCGTGGCTGCTGGCGCTGGTGCTGGTGGCGGTCGGGGCCGTCGCGCTGGCGTACGGGGCGGGGGCCGGGGCCGGTGAGGCCGTCCGCCCGCTGCTCCTCGTCGTCGCGCCGGTGCTGCCGCTCGCCGGGGTGGCCCTCTCCTACGGCCGGCACGCGGACCCGATGCACGAGATCACCGCCGCCACCCCGTCCGGCGGGGTGCGGCTGCTGCTGACCAGGACCGCCGCGGTGCTCGCCGTGAGCATCCCGGCGCTCACCCTCGCCGGGGCGGCGCTGCCGTCGTCCGCCGGGCGGCCCGGCGCGGCGGCCTGGCTGCTGCCCGGACTCGCGATGACGCTGGCGGCGCTCGCCCTCGGTTCGTACGTCGGCTGCCGCACCGGTGCCACGTCCGTCGCCGTGGCCTGGGCGGCCGCCGTCGTCCTGCCCGCCTTCGCCGCGGCGCCCCCGGACTCTGTCGCCGCGGCGGCCTCGGCCGCCCGGTACTTCGCGGGCCCCGCCGCACAGGCCGGCTGGGCGGCGGGCGCGCTGGTGTGCGCCGCGCTGCTCGCCGTACGCCGTAGATCCTTCGACCATCTGGAGACGTTGTGAGCGTGAACGCATGAGCGGCAGCGAGGCCGTGAACACGGTCGAGGCAAGGGCACTGACCGTCCGGCACCGCAGGACGACCGCGCTCGACGCCGTCGACCTGGACTTCGCGCCCGGTGTGCACGGGCTGCTCGGGCCGAACGGTGCGGGCAAGACCTCGCTGATCCGGGTGCTCGCCACCGTCGCCGCGCCCTCCGGCGGCCGGGTGGAGCTGCTCGGCAGCGAGGTCGGCGCCGGGTCGGACCACCGCAGCCGGGCGGCGGTCCGGCGCAGGCTCGGCTATCTGCCGCAGGAGTTCGGCTACTACCCGGGCTTCACGGTCCGCGAGTTCGTCTCGTACGTGGCCTGGCTCAAGGAGATGGACGCGGCGGCGGTCCCGGAGGCGGTGGAACGCGCGGTGGACCGGGTGGGGCTGACGGACCGGATCGACGCCCGGGTGAAGACCCTGTCGGGCGGCATGGTGCGGCGCGTCGGCATCGCCCAGGCGATCGTCAACGATCCGGACCTGCTGCTGCTCGACGAGCCGACCGCCGGCCTGGACCCGGAGCAGCGGGTCGAATTCCGGGCGCTGATACGGGAGCTGGGCCGCACCACCACCGTGATCGTCTCGACCCACCTGGTCGAGGACATCGCCGCCGCCTGCACCGATGTCACGCTGATCGAGTCGGGCCGGATCGCGTACCGGGGCACGACACGGGAGCTGACGGAGCTCGGCGACGCCGGGGACGGCGGAGCGGAGCGGCCGGACGGAAACCCGATCGAGCGCGGCTACACCGCCGCGCTGCGGGCGCACCGGGCGGCGGTGGCGAGCCGATGACCGCATCCGCAGCATCCGGGAAGACCACGGCCGGGAAGCCCCCGGCCCACACCGCCCTGCGCATCGAACTCCGGCGCGGGATCGCCCCCTGGACGGGGCTCGCCGTCGCCGTCACCCTCCTCGTTCCGCTCTGGAGCAAGGCGGCCCAGTGGCAGGGCAGCTGGGGCGAGACCCAATCCCAGCTGCACTCGGCGGCGGCGCTGCTCGGCGGCCCGCTCGTCGCCGCGGCCGCCTGCTGGCAGGGCGGCCGTGAGCACCGCCGGCGCACCGCCGAACTGCTGCTCTCGGTGCCGCGCAGCCGGTTGGCGCAGGTGACGACGGCCGCGACGCCGATCGCGCTGTGGGCGGCGGCCGGGTACCTGCTGGCGCTGGCCGTGGTGTTCGCGGCGACGGCTCCGTACACCGGGGCGGGCCGCCCGTCCCTCTCGGTCGTCGTCACGGACCTCGGCCTCCTGCTCTCCATCGGCTTCGTCGGCTTCGTGGCCGGGCGGCTGCTGCGGTGGCGGCTGACCGCCCCGGTGCTCGCGGTCGTGCTGTACGTGCTCCTGGGGGCCCCGGGCTACATGGAGGCGAAGGCCCGGTTCCTGAGCCCCGGCGAGCAGTACACGCTGTCGTGGTCGGTCCCGGTGTGGTGGTTCGCGCCGGTCCTGCTGGCCTGGACGGGCGGCATCGCCGCCACCGTGCTGCTCGCGTACGCGGCCCGGCGGCGCCTGTCGGCCGTCGTACCGCTCGCGCTGGCGGTCGCGGCCGGAGCGGTGATCGTGCACACGGGCGCCGACCTGTTCCGGGACGACCCGACCGCGACGCGAAAGGTCTGCTCGGTACCGGAACCCGGCGTGCCTCAGCTCTGTGTGAAGGCGCCCGACGCCCCGGCGCTGCCCAGCCTTTCCGCTGCCCTGGCCGGCATGTTCTCGCGCCTGGAGGGAGTACCGGGCGCACCGGTCAGGTACGTGGACTCCGAGTCCCGTCCGAAGGACGGCGAGGCCGTACTCGGCTCGGCGACGCGCGGCTGGAAGCTCACCCGGAACAAGCTGACCGACCCTCAGGCATACGCCTCCAACACTGCCCTGACCCTGGTGAGCCGCGACTGTCCGGACGGCATGAGGACGAGCGACCGCAAGGTTGCCGACCGGGTGGAGTTCACGGACGACGCCGTACGCACCTGGCTGGCCGGCGACGACTCCACCTGGGACCCGGAGGCCCGCCCCCTCGTAGCCCGCCTTGAGGCCATGCCCGAAGCCGACCGCAGGGCCTGGCTCGGCCGCTTCCTGGCCACGCTGGAGAGCTGCACGCCCGCGGAGGTGCCTGCCCTGTGAGCGCTCAGCCGGCCCGCGCCGCTCTCCCCCTCCTCTACATGCGCTCCCGCGCCCTCCCCCTCACCGCCGCCACCCTGACGTGCATCACGCTCGTCGCGGCATGGGCCGCCCACTGGCTGCAGAGCCGGCCGTACTTCGACCACACCGCCCGCGTCCCGGTCGTCGTGCTGGCCCCGCTGCTCGCCTCCGCCGCGATCGGCACCAGCCTGCACTCGCACAGCGACGAGCTGGACCGGACCGCCGTGGGCCGGTGGTGGCCGCGCCGGCTGCTGCATCTGCTGGCGCTGACCGCCGTGACGGCGGGGGCGTTCGCGGCAGCCGTCCCGGGGCACCCGGAGGAGTTCGGCGTACCGGCCATGGTGCGCAACGTGCTCGGTGCGACGGGGGTGGCCGCGGCCTCCGTCGCGCTGCTCGGTGCCCGGCTGAGCTGGCTGCCGATGACGGTCTACGGCGGCGCCGTCTATCTGGCGGCGCCCCGCACCCCGGGCGGCGCGGCGGCGGTGTGGGCCTGGCCCATGCAGCCGGGCCCGCAGGGTGCGGCGTGGGCGGTGGCCGTGGCGGCGTACGTGGCCGGGGCGGCGCTCCTCGCGGTGCGCGGCGCACGCCCGGAGCGCGGGTAACCGCCGTCGCCCTCCCGGCGCTCGGCGCGGATCCGGCAATCCGCTGGCCCCGGGCCACGCCGACCGGACAGGATGGCGGGGAACCCGCCCGCCGTCCACCGGAGACCCGCGCCATGCCCGACACGTACCACTCCGACACCCTCGCCCCCGTCACGCTCGACCGCCGCGAAGGCCCGTACGGCGAGGTCGTGCTGCGGGGGCGGGGTGACGGCTTCGAGATCATCGCCAACGGGTGCTTCCTGATGGACACCTCGGACGGGCGCTCCGAGCGGTTGCTGATCGACGCGGCGCTGGCCGCGCTGCCGGCCGGCCGGACCGCCCCTTCGGTACTCATCGGCGGTCTGGGCGTCGGTTTCTCGCTCGTCCGGGCCGCCGCCGAGCCGAGGTGGGGGCGGATCGTCGTGGCCGAGCGGGAGCAGGCGATCGTGGACTGGCATCTTCAGGGGCCGCTGGCCACGATCTCCGGTGCGGCGCTCGCCGATCCGCGGACCGGGATCCTGACGACGGATCTCGTCGAGTACCTGAGTACGACTACGGACCGTTACGACGCCCTGTGTCTGGACATCGACAACGGGCCGGACTGGACCGTCACCGAGGACAACACGAGTCTGTACTCCCCCGCCGGTCTGGCGGACTGCCGGGAGCGGCTGACGCCGGGCGGCGTTCTCGCAGTGTGGTCCGCACAGCCGTCCGCCGACTTCGAACAGGCCCTGCGGAATGCCGGATTCGAGGGGGTAAGAACCGAAGAGGTAAGCGTTGCCCGAGGTGTGCCCGACGTGGTGCATCTCGCACTTCGGACAGGCTGAGACCCCCCACCGGGTATCCCCGGCCCCCGGAAGTCCGGGGGCCAAGTGCCACAAGCCCGACACTCCGCCACCTCTTCGCGTCCGCGGCGTTACACCCTGCGTAGCCGAGAGGAGTCCGCTGCCTTTACGCTGCTGACCGGTAACGGGATCACCGACGAAATCCACAAGCGAAGACCGTGCGTCCGGGGGAATGGCCCCCGCGAGAACGGGCAGGGGCGGGGCGATGGAACAGACACACACCACCCACAACGGTGTCGCGGCCACCCCGGGCGCGCAGCGCCGGGTGCTGGTGGTCGAGGACGACGCCACGATCGTCGATGCGATTTCCGCCCGGCTGCGGGCCGAGGGCTTTCTGGTGCAGACGGCACTCGACGGCCCCGCGGCGGTGGACGCGGCCGAGGCGTGGCAGCCCGATCTGATGGTGCTCGACATCATGCTTCCCGGCTTCGACGGCCTGGAGGTCTGCCGCCGTGTGCAGGCCCAGCGGCCGGTGCCGGTGCTGATGCTGACCGCCAGGGACGACGAGACGGACATGCTGGTCGGCCTCGGGGTCGGCGCCGACGACTACATGACCAAGCCGTTCTCGATGCGCGAGCTGGCGGCCCGGGTCCATGTCCTGCTGCGCCGGGTCGAGCGCGCGGCGCTGGCCGCGGTGACGCCGCGCAGCGGGATACTGCGCCTCGGCGAGCTGGAGATCGATCACGCGCAGCGCCGGGTCCGGGTCCGCGCCGACGACGTCCACCTCACGCCGACCGAGTTCGACCTGCTGGTCTGTCTGGCCAATACGCCGCGGGCGGTGCTCTCCCGGGAGCAGCTGCTGGCGGAGGTCTGGGACTGGGCGGACGCCTCCGGCACCCGTACGGTCGACAGCCACATCAAGGCGCTGCGCCGGAAGATCGGCGCGGAGCGGATCCGCACCGTACACGGTGTCGGTTACGCCCTGGAGACGCCGGCTCCATGACCCGGCCCGGTTCCGGACTGCGTCCCTTCTCGGTCAAGGCCAAGATGAGCACGCTCGTCGTGGTCTCGGTGTTCATCACCACCGGGCTGCTGATGGTGGCCGTGCGCACCAGGACCGAGCTGCGGTTCATCACGGTGTTCTCGGTGATCGCGACCCTGCTCATAACCCAGTTCGTGGCGCACGGTCTGACCTCGCCGCTGGACGAGATGACCACGGTGGCCCGGTCCATATCGCACGGCGACTACACCAGACGGGTGAGCGGCGCCGACCGGCGCGACGAACTCGGCGACCTGGCCCAGACGATCAACCGCATGGCGGACGATCTGGAGGCCGTGGACCGGCACCGCAAGGAGCTGGTCGCCAATGTGTCGCACGAGCTGCGAACACCCATCGCGGCGCTGAGAGCCGTGCTGGAGAACGTCGTGGACGGTGTGTCCACCGCCGATCCCGAGACGATGCGCACGGCGCTCAAGCAGACCGAGCGGCTCGGCAGGCTGGTGGAGACGCTGCTGGACCTGTCCCGGCTGGACAACGGGGTGGTCACGCTCAAGGCCCGCCGTTTCGAGGTGTGGCCGTATCTGTCGGGCGTGCTGAAGGAGGCGAACCTCGCCGCCGGGCACCGCCGGCTGCCGTCCGGTTCCGGGAACCACACCCGCAAGGACGTCCATCTGCACCTGGACGTGTCGCCGCCGGAGCTGACCGCGCACGCGGACGCGGAGCGGCTGCACCAGGTGGTGGCCAATCTGATCGACAACGCCGTCAAGCACAGCCCGCCGCACGGCCGGGTCACCGTGCTGGCCCGGCGCGGGGCCGCCCCGGAGTCCCTGACGCTCGAAGTCATGGACGAGGGACCCGGCATTCCGGAGTCCGAGCGGCACCGGGTCTTCGAGCGCTTCAACCGCGGCGAGGTGCCCTCCCCGCACGGTCCGGGCAGCGACGGCGGTACGGGCCTCGGGCTGGCGATCGCCCGCTGGGCGGTGGATCTGCACGGCGGACGCATCGGCGTGGCCGAATCCGTTCGCGGCTGCCGCATTCGGGTCACTCTTCCGGGGATCCCTCAGCAGCGAGGTTGACATAGGGTTCGAACCGGAAGGGCACGTTCTGCGTGTTCCGTTCAAGGGGTGCGGTCCAGGGGGCCGTAGCTGCGGTCCCGCATACCCAAAAAGCAGCGGAACCGTGCTTGTTTCCCGCCAATTCCCGCACCGAAACCCGCCTTCCGATGTGACTTGCGCGACGAAGACCGGCCCGGCCTGCGTGGAACGGCCGGGGAGGCGTAGCCTTGATTTCCGCTGTCCATCACCTTGTGAAGCGGAAGAGGGCGGTTGCCGCCGTGTCGTCTCAGTCCCCCAGTAACTCGAGCATCTCGACCGACCAAGCCAGCCCGGGTTCGAACCCGGCCGCTGCTTTCGGGCCCAATGAGTGGCTCGTCGACGAGATCTACCAGCAGTACCTCCAGGATCCCAATTCGGTCGATCGCGCCTGGTGGGACTTCTTCGCCGACTACAAGCCGGGTACGTCCGGCACGGCGGACAAGCCCGTTCCCGGCGTCCCGGCCGCAGCGGCCGCGGTGACCCCGGCCGCGCCCGCGCCGGCCACCCCGGCCAAGGCCCCGGCCGCACCCGCTCCGGCCGCCGCGGCCCCGGCCCCCGCACAGGCCGCCCCCGCCGCCGCTGCCCCGGCAGCCCCGGCGAAGGCCGCCCCGGCTCCGGCCGCGAAGGCCGCCGAGCCCGCCCCGGCGAAGGCCGCGCCGGCCACCGAGGCCCCGGCCGGACCCGAGTACGTCACGCTGCGTGGCCCCTCGGCCGCCGTCGCGAAGAACATGAACGCCTCGCTGGAGCTGCCGACGGCCACGTCCGTCCGCGCCGTCCCGGTGAAGCTGCTCTTCGACAACCGCATCGTCATCAACAACCACCTCAAGCGCGCCCGGGGCGGGAAGATCTCCTTCACGCACCTCATCGGGTACGCGATGGTGCAGGCCCTCAAGGCCATGCCGGCGATGAACCACTCCTTCGCGGTGAAGGACGGCAAGCCGACCCTGGTCAAGCCGGACCACGTCAACCTCGGTCTCGCCATCGACCTGGTGAAGCCGAACGGCGACCGCCAGCTGGTCGTCGCGGCCATCAAGAAGGCCGAGACGCTCAACTTCTTCGAGTTCTGGCAGGCCTACGAGGACATCGTCCGCCGCGCCCGCAACGGCAAGCTCGGCATGGACGACTTCACCGGCGTCACCGCCTCGCTGACCAACCCCGGCGGCATCGGCACCGTCCACTCGGTGCCCCGCCTGATGCCCGGTCAGGGCCTCATCATGGGCGTCGGCGCGATGGACTACCCGGCAGAGTTCCAGGGCACCTCCCAGGACACCCTGAACAAGCTGGGCATCTCCAAGGTCATGACGCTGACCTCGACGTACGACCACCGGGTCATCCAGGGCGCCGCCTCCGGCGAGTTCCTGCGGATCGTCGCCCAGCTGCTGCTCGGCGAGAACGAGTTCTACGACGAGATCTTCAAGTCGCTGCGTATCCCGTACGAGCCGGTCCGCTGGCTGACGGACATCGACGCCTCGCACGACAGCGACGTCACCAAGGCCGCGCGGGTCTTCGAGCTGATCCACTCCTACCGGGTCCGCGGCCACGTCATGGCCGACACCGACCCGCTGGAGTACCGCCAGCGCAAGCACCCCGACCTGGACATCACCGAGCACGGCCTCACCCTGTGGGACCTGGAGCGGGACTTCGCGGTCGGCGGTTTCGCCGGCAAGTCGATGATGAAGCTCCGCGACATCCTCGGTGTGCTGCGCGAGTCGTACTGCCGCACCACCGGCATCGAGTTCATGCACATCCAGGACCCGAAGCAGCGCAAGTGGCTCCAGGACCGGGTGGAGCGCCCGCGCGCCCAGCAGCCCGAGCGCGAGGAGCAGCTGCGGATCCTGCGCCGGCTGAACGCCGCCGAGGCGTTCGAGACGTTCCTGCAGACCAAGTACGTCGGCCAGAAGCGGTTCTCGCTGGAGGGCGGCGAGTCCGTCATCCCGCTGCTCGACGCGGTCATCGACTCCGCCGCCGAGGCCCGCCTCGACGAGGTCGTCATCGGCATGGCCCACCGCGGCCGGCTCAACGTCCTCGCCAACATCGTGGGCAAGTCGTACGCCCAGATCTTCCGCGAGTTCGAGGGCAACCTCGACCCCAGGTCGATGCACGGCTCCGGCGACGTCAAGTACCACCTGGGCGCCGAGGGCACCTTCACCGGTCTGGACGGCGAGCAGATCAAGGTCTCGCTGGCCGCCAACCCCTCGCACCTGGAGGCGGTCGACCCGGTCCTGGAGGGCATCGCCCGCGCCAAGCAGGACATCATCAACAAGGGCGGCACGGACTTCACCGTCCTGCCCATCGCGCTCCACGGCGACGCGGCCTTCGCGGGCCAGGGCGTCGTCGCCGAGACGCTCAACATGTCGCAGCTGCGCGGCTACCGCACCGGCGGCACCGTGCACGTGGTGATCAACAACCAGGTCGGCTTCACCGCCGCCCCGGAGTCCTCGCGCTCCTCGATGTACGCCACGGACGTGGCGCGCATGATCGAGGCGCCGATCATCCACGTCAACGGCGACGACCCCGAGGCCGTCGTCCGGGTCGCGCGGCTCGCCTTCGAGTTCCGCCAGGCGTTCAACAAGGACGTCGTGATCGACCTCATCTGCTACCGCCGCCGCGGTCACAACGAGGGCGACAACCCGGAGTTCACCAACCCGCAGATGTACACCCTGATCGACAAGAAGCGCTCGGTGCGCAAGCTCTACACCGAGTCCCTCATCGGTCGCGGCGACATCACGCTGGAAGAGGCCGAGCAGGCGCTCCAGGACTTCCAGGGCCAGCTGGAGAAGGTCTTCGCCGAGGTCCGCGAGGCCACCTCGCTGCCGGCCCCGGCGCACACCCCCGAGGTCCAGCCGGAGTTCCCGGTCGCCGTGACCACCGCGATCTCCCCGGAGGTCGTCAAGGTCATCGCGGAGTCCCAGGTCAACATCCCCGACCGGATCACCGTCCACCCCCGTCTGATGCCGCAGATGCAGCGCCGCGCGGCCTCGGTGGAGAACGGCACGATCGACTGGGGCATGGGCGAGACCCTGGCCATCGGTTCGCTGCTGATGGAGGGCACCCCGGTCCGGCTCGCCGGCCAGGACACCCGCCGCGGCACCTTCGGCCAGCGCCACGCGGTCCTCGTCGACCAGGTGACCGGCGAGGACTACACCCCGCTGCTCTACCTCGCCGACGACCAGGCCCGTTACAACGTCTACGACTCGCTGCTCAGCGAGTACGCGGCGATGGGCTTCGAGTACGGCTACTCGCTGGCCCGTCCGGAGTCGCTGGTCGTCTGGGAGGCCCAGTTCGGTGACTTCGTCAACGGCGCGCAGACCGTCGTCGACGAGTTCATCTCCTCGGCCGAGCAGAAGTGGGGCCAGACCTCCGGCGTCACGCTGCTCCTGCCGCACGGCTACGAGGGCCAGGGCCCGGACCACTCGTCCGCCCGCCCGGAGCGCTTCCTCACGCTGTGCGCGCAGAACAACATGACGGTCGCCATGCCGACCCTGCCGTCGAACTACTTCCACCTCCTGCGGTGGCAGGTGCACAACCCGCACCACAAGCCGCTGATCGTCTTCACCCCGAAGTCGATGCTCCGCCTCAAGGCGGCCGCGTCGAAGGTGGAGGAGTTCACCACCGGCGGCTTCCGCCCGGTGATCGGCGACGACTCGGTGAACCCGGCCGAGGTCCGCAAGGTCGTCTTCTGCGCCGGCAAGGTCTACTACGACCTGGAGGCCGAGCGCACGAAGCGCGGCGTCACGGACACCGCGATTATCCGTCTGGAGCGCCTGTACCCGCTGCCGGGTGCCGAGATCCAGGCCGAGATCGCCAAGTACCCGAACGCCGAGAAGTACCTCTGGACCCAGGAGGAGCCGGCCAACCAGGGCGCCTGGCCGTTCATCGCCCTGAACCTGATCGACCACCTGGACCTGGCCGTCGGCGCCGACGTCCCGCACGGTGAGCGCCTGCGCCGCATCTCGCGTCCGCACAGCTCGTCCCCGGCGGTCGGCTCGGCCAAGCGCCACCAGGCCGAGCAGGCACAGCTGGTCGCCGAGGTCTTCGAGGCCTGACCCGCTGCCGTACGAACCGAAGGGCCCGGCCCCGCGAGCAATTCGCGGGGCCGGGCCCTTCGGTGTGCGGGCGGGGCGCAGCCCGTTCAGATGATCTGCGGCTCGAAGTCCCAGTACGGACGGTTGCGGGAGCGGGCCGAAACCGTGTGGACGTGCTGGGCGCCCAGTGTCTCGACCAGATCGCCCAATGCTTCCCGCTCGACCTTCTCCGCGCGCTCGCGGTCACGGATGCCGCGCAGGTCCGCGGCGTGCGCGATCCGGGCGGAGAGAGTCAGCGGATGGGTCCGGCCGAGGACCTCCGTGGCCCTGGTGATGACCGCGTCCGTCAGCGCGGCCGCGGATTCCGGGTCGCCCACCAGATTGCGCAGCGCCGAGGCGTTCACCGCGCAGCCCAGGGTCCAGGGGTGGTACTCACCCACGGCTCGCGTCATGTCGGCGAGCGCCTCCTCCAGCAGGGCGTGCGCATGGTCGCGTTCGCCCACGTTGCGGAGGATCAGGGCGTGGTTCCCCCGGGTTCCCGCCACGTACGGGTGTTCCTCGCCGAGCATGCCCACATAGCCGTCGACCACCTTCTCACTTATCGCCCTGGCCTGGTCGATGTCGGCGTGCTCGCGGGCGAAGAAGCTCTGACTGGCCGCGAACATCATCGTCAGCGGGTCGTTCTCCCCGAGCACCCGCTCGCTTCGTTCGAGAACCTGGGTGAACAACGTCGCCGCCTTGGCGCGCTCCCCCGCACGGTACTGGCACAGCGCGAGGTTGTGCTCGGCGCACAAGGTCTGCGGGTGTCCGGTCCCCATGACCAGCCGGTGCAGCCGGACGCTCTGGTTCTGGAGCGAGAAGGCGTCGTTGTAGCGGCCGAGCAGACGCAGGCTGGTGGCGTAGTGGATCTCGGAGTAGAGCGTCCAGCTGTGGCGAGGGCGCAACACCTGCCGCCTGGCATCCAGTGTCCGCCGGTGCAGCTCCAGGGACTCCTCGTATCTGCCGAGCAGCCGGAGCGACACGGCCAGGTTGTTCTGCGCACTGAGCGTGCGCGGGTCCTGGTCGCCCAGCAGTTCGCGGTAGGCCATGAGGATCCAGGTCGACATCTCCAGCGCCTCGTCGTACCGGCCGAGGCCCCGCAGATCGGCGGCGAGGCCGCCGGCGGCGCGGAGGTGTTCCAGGTCCTGGGCACCACGTTCGGCACGGAGGTGGTCTACGGCGGCGCGTTCGATGACTTCCGTACCGGCGTAGTCGCCGACGGCCCGCAGCAGGTTCGCGTAGTTGTAACTGAGGTCCCAGACCCTGGGGTGGTCCTCGCCGAGGAGTTCCCGCCAGGCCTTCATGGCGCGTTCGCCCAGCTTGATGCCGGCCCGGTACTCGCCGGAGAGGTACATGTAGCGCAGGCAGTTGAGTACCAGCGCGTGGACGGCCGGGTCGGTGCTGTTGAGTACGTCGGCCCACTTCAGGTGCGGGGTGATCTCGGCGTAGGCGGGCCACATCCGGGTGTCGGTGGGGCGGCCGGGGTCCGCGGCGGCGAGGGCCCTGCGGACCACGTCGATGAACTCGTGGCGGTCGTGTTCCGGCATGTCCTTGCCGACGATCTGGTGGACCATGCGGTGCATGTAGAGCGATTCGCCGGACGAGGCCTCCTCGCCGGCCATCTCGTGGGACTCCAGGCGGACCACGGAGTACTGGCGGAGCTGGCCGATCGCCTTGTTCCACAGCAGCGGATCGTTCATCAGGCCGGAAAGCTGTTCCGGCAGTTCACCGGGGGGCATTTCCCTCAGCAGTCGCACGGGGATGGAGCCGGGTGCGAAGAAGCTGCACAGGCGCAGCAGGTCGACGGATTCCGGGACGGTTTCCTTGAGCTTGTTCAGCAGTATCGACCAGGCGGTCTGGAAGGCGAGCGGGAAGTCGGCGGAGACCTTGACGACGTCCTGGTCGATGCCGCCGTCGAGGAGTTCGATGTACTCCTCGACGGACATGTCGGAGTCGTTGAGCCAGCCCGCCGTCTGGTCGAGGAGGAGCGGGAGATCTTCGAGGGCCTCGGCCAGCTGGTCGGCGTCGTTCGGGGTCAGGCGTGGTGCGCGGCGGCGGACGAAGGCGACGGACTCGTCCCGGTTGTAGACGGGGACCTCGACGAGGTTGCTGTTGTGCTCGCGCCACTCCGGGTTGCGGGAGGTGATCAGCACATGCCCGGGGCCGGTGGGCACCAGGTCCCAGATGTGCTCGGGCTCGTCCGCGCCGTCGAGCACGAGGAGCCAGTGGGAGTGCGGTTCGCCGCGGCGCAGCGCGTCCCGCACGGCCCGCAGCCGCTCGCCGTACTCGGCGCCCGTGGACAGGCCCAGTTCGGGGGCTAGTTCGGCGAGCTTCTGGCGGTACAGGGCACGGCGGTCGGCGGGCACCCACCACACCACGTCGTACTCCGAGCCGAACCGGTAGACGTACTCCGCGGCCAGCTGGGTCTTGCCCACGCCGGACATGCCGTGCAGGGTCACGACCCCGGCACCGGGTCCGGCGTCCTGGAGTGCCTGGTACGCCTTGCTGAGCAGCGCCTCCCGGCCGGTGAACCGGGTGTTGCGGCGCGGCACGCCGCCCCACACCTCCGGGACATCGGCCGGATACCGGGGCCCCTGCCTGGCCTCGACGGGCTCGGGCAGCGGGTCGGTGGGCAGGCCCAGGCGGACGAGAAGCCGCCGTTCGGCCTCTTCGGCACCGATGTTGGTCAGGTCGGCCGCGCCGAGGGCCGAGGTGGCGCCGGGCAACGCCGACGTGGTGACGCAGACGGCGGTGAAACGGTCGGGATCGGGGGCGACGACCTCGCGCAGCGCCCTGTTCCACTCGTCGTGGCTGCGCGGTCCGAGCTGGAAGTACCAGTCGCTGAGGATCACCAGGACTCGGCCCCGGGAGAGCGTCAGATCGCGCAGCGACTCCTCCAGCGAAACCTCCACCGGGGGGTCCCAGCGCTGCTGGACGACCGTCACCCCGCGCCGCTCCAGACGGTCCCCGATCCAGGTCGCCCAGGCCCGGTTGAAACCGGCGAAACTGATGGTGACGGTTTGCGCCCCGGTTGCTCCAACTTGCCTACGCGTTCCGGGCATTCAACCGTCTCCCTGCCTCGATTCGAGCCTTGTCAACATACACCGGAGCCTGGTCGTTCCGGCGGACAATCCCGGGGGTTCTCACGGCCCGTGCGAGCCGTTCCTCTGCTGCCATATCACCTGCGCGGTGGCCACGTATGCCTCCGCGCGGGCGAGGTGACCGGAAGGAGGCGGGCAATCGTCCAGACGGTGGTAGAGCGTGATCATCTCGTTGACCAGTACCCGGCCCTCGCGGGTCAGTGCCGCCGAGCCGGCCAGCACGGGCAGTACCGCTCCGACCTGTTCGCGGCAGCGGGCGTGCTCGGCCCAGGCCAGGTCGCGGTGGGTGACGCGCCGCGCGGAGAGCGCGAACCGCTGCCAGTAGTCGGCGAGCGCGATGTGCGAGTAGGCGCCCTGGAGGAGCCCGTCGAAGGGGCGGGGGTCGGAGCGCCACGGTGCGAAGTGGCGCGCCTCCGGGCCCTCGTGATGCAGCGGTACGAGGGCGGCGAGCGCGGCGAGTTTGGTGTGCTGGAGTTCGTGGACGAGGGTGGAGGCGAAGTAGGCGGGGGTGGCCGGTTTGCTGCTGAGGACGGCGCCGAACGCCTCGCGCCTGGTGCCGCTGCAGTGTGCCGCGCTCTCGCCGGTGGGCCCCGAGCCGGGCGGCGGGCCGAGCGGGACGAGGCAGCGGAGCAGGACCGCCGCCTCGGTGAGGCGGTGCTCGCCACCGATGGCGAGCAGGGGTGCCACACCGGCCCACGACTCGGCCCAGGCCTTGCGTTCGTGGTCGTCGACATGGGTGGCGGCGCTCAGGCCGTGCCGCCGGGGTCCGCGGCCGTCGGTGCGGTACGGATCGACGTCGTCCAGGGGAACGGGTCCGATGCCGGACTGCACGGCGGGCAGGGCTAGCACCGGAAGCCAGCGCGGGTCGGCCGAGCCGGTCGTGCCGTCCGGCTGGGTGTGTGCCGATATGGATTCCCGCCCGCTCTCACGCATCGTCAACTCGTTGCCGGAGAAGGCGATGTCGACCGGTGCGGATGCTTCGGATTCCGCGCGCAGGGCACCCAGGGTGGGCAGGGACAGGAGCCCGCCGTGCGCGGCGAGCCGGGTCGTGAACGGGATTCCGGCGCGGATCGCGGCCGCGGCGGCCAGGGCGCTCAAGTGGTCGAGGTCGGAGCGGAGTTCGGGGCCGGGGCCGGGGCCGGAGAGGCCACGCAGGCAGCGCTGCACCCATGGCCCGGTGAGGGGGTGCAGCAGGACGGTGCGTACGGCGGTCCGGTCGGCGCGTTCGGCCGTCTCCAGCAGCGCCCAGTCCTGGCGGAGGCGGTCGAGCGCGTGGGGCGGGAGGACGTCGGCGGGTGCCGCCTCGGCCGCGTCGAGCAGGGCCCGCAGCAGGAGGAGTCTTCGGGTGTCCTGATCACGTACGAGTACCTGGAGGGTGTCGGCGTCGCCTTCGGTGCGGCCGAGTTGACGCAGCATGTGGTCCGGGAGTGGGGGGATCATCGGCGTTCTCCTGCGGTTGCGTCGGACAGCCGGGCGGCGACATGGCGTACCAGCCGTTCGAGGTCGGCGCAGTAGACGGACGGGTTGGCGAAGCCGTTCTCTGCGCGGTAGCGGTGTGCGTAGTGGCCGCCGCCGCAGACGGCCAGCAGCGGGCAGGCGCGGCAGGTGGCGGCGAGCGCGTCGGCGCCTGCCCGGCGGGCGGCGACGCCGGGGTGGCGCAGGGCGTCGTCGAAGGTGTGGCGGAAGACGTCGAGCCCGGTGGCGGCGGCCGTGTCGTAGGCGGACTTGAGCGAGTCGACCTGCTCGATCGACCCGTCCGTCTCGACCACGATCGCGTCGACGGGGTCGAGGCCGAGGGATTCGGTGGCGCCCGGCAGGCCCAGCAGCAGGGCGACGCACTCCTCGAAGAGCCGGACCCGGGTCTCCCGCCGCCCGGTGCGCCACCAGCGGTCGAAGACGGTGGTGAGCCAGTCGCCGTACGGGGTCGGGCGGCCGGACGCGGAACCCGTGCGCGGCAGGCCCGGTGGGGGGTTCGTCCAGTTGCCGTGCGGCAGCAGCAGATCGATGGCCGGGGGGTGCAGGTCGAGCAGCGACTCGTACATCTCGATGGGGTCGGTGCGGGGGTCGACGACGGTGAGGATGCCCGCGTACGCGTCGGGGTGCCGGTCGGCGAGGAGCCGGGCGCCACGCGAGGCGGCGGGCCAGGAGGGGCGTCCGGCGTGGTCGGTGCGCTGGGTGTTGTGGGCGGCCAGTCCGCCGTCGAGGCTGATGCCGATGCGTATGCCGTGCCGGGCGAGCGTGGCGGTGCGGGCCTCGGTGAGCAGGGTCGCGTTGGTCTGGACGGTGGTGTGGACGGTGGTGTGGACGGGCGTCAGGTCGCGTACCCGGTTGGCGAAGGCTGCCAGCCGGTCGGCGCCCGCGAGGAGGGGTTCGCCGCCGTGCAGGACGAGCGCGATGTCCCGCAGTCCGTGGGTGGCCGCGTGTTCGGCGATACGGTGCGCGGTGCGCTCCAGGACGGCGGGCGCGGCGGCGGCCGGGCGGTCACGCCATGTTTGGTCGGGGCCCTCGTAGAGGTAGCAGTAACGGCAGGCGAGGTTGCAACGGCCGTGCACCTTGACGATGAACTGTCCGAAGGAGGGCCGGGGTTGGTCCGGCCCGGCACATGGGGGTGTTTTCGGCGTCGCCTGTCGAGACACTCCCGCACCCCCGTGCCGTTCGCATCCGCCGGCACGGCCCCCGTCGCCGCCCCGAAGCGAGTATCCCTGGCCTGCCGTACGGGCAAACGTGTCCCCCACCACGATGTCCTGTTCAACCGGCCCCCGGACCGAAATCGTGCGGCTTCAAAAGGCGCTGGTGAACCCCCACAGCATCTCCCGCGGTTGCTCGGCCCGCCCGCGCAGATCCGCCACCACCTCGGCGAGCACCGGATGGTCCAGCGTCCGCAGCGACTCCAGATCCAGCCCCAGCAGGTCCGGCAGCGGGTCCGGTCCGCCCGTCAGGCTGTCGTCCGGTATGCCCTGGTGTGCCGTCTCGCTCATCGTTCCTCCCCGTAACACCGCATCGTGCTCGCGGTGGCATGCTCGCCCTTGAGCGCACCCCGTCGAACCCGCGTCCCTGACCTGTGCACCGGCACGGGCCCCGCCCGCACCGACCACCCCTGTACGGATGCCCCGCCCGACCGGGCCTACGCCTCGTGAAACACTCACCGGCCGCACCGCACCGCCGAGCGCTCTCCGTCGCGCGGCTCAGCGCTCCAGCTCCGCCAGCCGCGCGGCGGTCGACTCACCCGCAGCGCCGCCGCCGTCCGGCAGTTTGCGCCATTCCCGATGGGCCGCCCGGTACGCCTCCCGCGCGGCCCGGGGGCGGCCCGCCTTCTCGTACGTCATACCCCACCAGTGATTGGCTGTAGCGCTCAACTCGATTGCCTGTCCCAGCTGTTGCGGACTGTCCAGCTCCGCCTCCGCCCGGCCGGCCGCCTCAGCCGCCCCCCGGAACGCCTCGGCCGCGTCGTCGAGCCGGGCCGGGCGCTGGAGCACCCGGGCGGCGTCCAGGTGGGAGCGGCCCAGCTCCAGCCAGCAGCTTGCCTCGGTCAGCGGGTCGGCCGCCTCCTGGGCCGCGAGGCCGAAGAGGTGCTCGGCCTCGCGGAGGTCGACCCGGTCCTCGGTGGCGCGGTGCCGGAGCATCAGTGCGCGGCCCAGCATCAGCAGCCGCTCGGCCTGGCGGGTGCTGCCCGCCGGCGTCTCCGTACGGCAGTCGCGCAGCACCCGGATCGCGGCGCCGATGTGCGGGCGGCCGTCCGGCAGCCTGGCCCGGCGCAGCAGGGTGCCGCCCCATTCGGCGAGCAGGTCGGTGTGGGCGCGCGAGTCGCGGGGGACGTCCCGGGCGGCGCGGGCGAACCAGTCGGCGGCGGCCACGAGTTCGTCGGGCTCGCCGGTGTGCTCGTACCGGGCGACCCGGACCCGGCCGGCCCTGATCCGCAGCGCGGCGCGCTGCCGCTGATCGCGTACGGTCGCCAGGGCCTGCTCGACGAGTGTCGCGGCCTCGTCCGGTTCCTGGCCGGAGCCGAGCAGGGCGTCCACCAGGTCCAGCAGGATGCGCACCTCGGTGCCCAGGGTGTGCCGGCCGCCGCCCTGTTCGAAGGCGGTGCGCAGGGAGCGTGCGGCCTGGCCCGCGTACACCCGGGACTGTTCGGTGTCGGCGGTGGCCCCGGCCAGCTTCAGCATGGTCCGTCCGTGCGCCAGGGGCAGGGTGGTGGGGCGGTTCTCCTGGTCGGGCCAGACATCGGCGAACGCCTCCAGCATCCCGCACGCGGCCTGGAGCAGGGCGGTGTCGCCGTCGAGCCGCCACTGCGCCTCCAGGGCCCGCACCCGTTCCAGGGTCAGCCGGAGGGCCTCGGCGGGGTCCAGGCCGGGGGCCGAGCAGGCGGCCGTGTACTCGCGGTCGGCACGGCGCAGCAGCTCCAGCGCTCCGCGCCGGTCGCCGCGCCGCCGCCGGTCGTCGGCTGCGGCGTGCAACACCTTGGCCAGTACGGCCCGTTCGCGTACCGCTGCGGGTTGCGCGGCGGCCCGTTCGGCGGCGTACTCGGCCTCGCGGAGCAGTTCGGCGTCGCCCTGGACCTCCCACAGCCGCAGCACGCAGCGGGCGTACTCCGCCCACAGTGCGGGGTCGGTGTCCGGTTGCTCCTCGCGCACGGCGGCGCCGCGCAGCAGCTGCACGGCGTCGATGAGGTACTGCACCATGCTGTCCGATTCGAACTGCCGCAGGAGGGCGCGGGCGCTCTCCACCGCGGTGTTCGGGGTCCGTACGAGGCTCGGGCGGCCGCCGCTTCCGGTCTGCATCACGAACTGCTCGGGCAGGGGCATGAAACGCTCCAGTACGCGGACCGCGACCTCGGCGAAGGGGTGGGGGACGCGCGACCCGCCGCTTGCGCCGCTCTCCTCGTTCTCGCCACCCTCCTCGATCCCCCCGTCGGGTGTGCCGTCCTCCAGGGGGTCCGTACCGGCGGGGGCCGGCGTGGACGGGTATCTGCGTTCGTGCCGGCGTTCGCCGAGCTGGGCGAAGGCCAGGGCCGGGAAGTTCGGACCGCCCCTGCCGAACCGCTGCTCGATGTACTGCGAACAGTGCTTGAGCACGAGCAGCGCCTCGTCGCGGCCCAGCGGCCCGAGCAGCGCTTCCCGGACGCCGGGCACGAATTCGTACCACTGGCCGTCGTGCTCACCCCCGTCCTCGTTCCTGCTCCGCGTCAGCAACCCGCTGAGCAGCACCTCGGCGAGTTCGGAAGGGCCCGAGTGGGGCAGCATCGTGCGCTGCACCAGCTGCATCACCGGGAGGTGCAGCGGGGCCGCCGCGAGGTAGACGGCCAGTTGCCCGGCGGCGGGTGAGGCCGCCGAGCGGAAGCGGCTGACCAGCTGGAGCGAGGAGAGTCCGTCGCCCGCGCGTTGCGCGGCCGCCGCCGGCTGATCGGCCCGCACCCAGCCGACCGCGCCGGAGATCTGTCCCGAGCCGGTGCCGGAGAGCAGCCGGGCCCAGGCCGCCAGCGCCCTTTCCACCGGCGGGAGAACGGGTACGGCCAGGGCCCCCGGGTGCACGGCGGGGCCCGTACCCGGCTGCTCCACGACCTTGAGCACGGCGGCTCCGCCGGGTCCGTCGCCCCGGGACAGCGAACCGTAGGTGACCGGCAGTCTGGTGCGGTTCCACATCCGCTGCGGCAGCGGCTGGAGCACGGCGGCCGGGGCCTGCGCGGCCAGCTGGTGCAGCAGCCGGTGGGCCCGGCCGCTGTGCCAGAGCGGACCGGCGCAGTCGCTGACCAGGACGGTGACCCGGCGGCCGGTCGGATCGCTCAGCCGGTCCGCGGAGTTCAGCGGCGCCGCGGCCGGGTCGGGGCTGCGGCTCACCGCGGCCGCGCCGTCGGGGCCCTGGTGCAGATAGCGGACCTGTACGTCCCGGAAGGCGCCCAACTGGGCGAATATCTGCTGGAGTTCACCGAACATCCGGTCCCAGACCAGCATCGAGGACGAGGCGTCCATGACGCACTGCAGGACCGCCTCCCCCCGGGACACGCCGCGGAACACCGGGATGATCAACCCGCCCGCGCGGGCGCTGAGTTCGGCGGTCGCCGTCTCGTCGAGGGTGCTGCGCAGCGGTGGCGACGCGGGGTGGTAGCGCTGCAACGGCCTGAGCGCGCGCTGGAGTTCGAGGGGTGCGGGCAGCGCCGGGGCGGCGGGCACACCGAAGGCGAGGGCGGCCGTACGCCCCTTCCGGGCGGCGCCCGTGCCCGTGCCCGACGGGCCGCCGGAACGGGCGCGGCCCGAGGGTCCGGTACGCGGTACGGGGTAGAGCGTGATCCGCCGGTCGGGGTCGCCGGGGTCCGCCCGTGGCAGGGGTTCGTCGCCCGGGGCGTCGCGCTCGGGCTTCGCGGCGTCGGGCCCGGGGGCCTCGGGCCGCCCGCTCGACGGCGGCTCCGGGGACAGGCGGACGCCCGGAATGTTCCCCCGCTCCCCGGTGGTGGTGTCGGCGTCGGGGTCGGCAGGCGGTGCGTCCGGGTGACGGGCCCAGCGGGCCAGCCAGAGTGCGTCGCGCAGCTGCTCGACGTCGGGGTCGAGCCCCGCCTCGCGCAGCCGCGCCACGAAGGCGGGGAAGAGCCCCGCGTCGTCGGATCCCGCCCCATGCGGCACCGCAACACCGTCGCCGGGTCCCGCGCCGCCCGGCACCACAACACCGTCGTCGCCGGAACCCGCCCTGCGCGGCACCGAAATCCCCTCCCCCGCCACGCCGTCACCGTCGCCGTCGTCGTCGCCGGGGTGGTGTTCGCCGTCCGGTCCGTGTCTCGCACCGGCGCCCGCCATCAGCCCATCACCTCGGCCTGTCGAGTCGCTGGATGAGCAGGTCGGCGAGGCGGTCGCGGCCGGCCGGGGCGGCGGCGTCGGTGAGGTAGATGGCGTTCAACAGCTGGTCCGTGGCGAGGAGTTCACTGCGGGACCGCTCCAGGAAGTGGGCGATCAGGTCGTCCCCGGAGCGCGCCGCCTCGTCGCCGAGGTGGGCACGTACGAAGGTGGCGAGGCGCTGGTGGTCGGGGCGCCCCAGCTCCAGATGGATGCAGCGGCGCATCAGTGGCGCCGGGAAGTCCCGCTCCCCATTGCTGGTGAGCACCACGAACGGGAAGGCGGTGCACTGCACCCGGCCGCCCCGCACCGTCACCTTGTTGCCGTCGTCGTCGAGTACCCGCGCCTCGCCGTCGGGCAGCCGGTCGGCGATCCGCTCCAGCTCCGGAATGCCGAACTCGCCCTCCTCCAACACGTTGAGCAGGTCGTTCGGCAGGTCGATGTCGCTCTTGTCGAGCTCGTCGATGAGCAGCACGCGGGGCCGGTCCGAGGGGAGCAGCGCGGTGCCGAGCGGTCCGAGGCGGATGTAACTGCCCACATCGTCCGTGGCCGGGCCGGCGCCCGTGCCGGCTGCGGCGCTGTGCGCGGCGATCTGTACGTCCTGGAGCCGGGCGATCGCATCGTAGTGGTAGAGGCCGTCCAGCAGCGTCGTCCGGCTCACGATCGGCCAGCGCAGCACCCGGCCGAGCCCCAGTTCATGGGCGACCGAGTGGGCCAGCGTGCTCTTGCCCGCGCCGGGGGTGCCGGTGACCAGCAGCGGACGCCGCAGATAGAGCGCCGCGTTGATCATTTCGAGCTCCTCGGCGCCCGGCCGGTGGAGTTCGGCGACGTGCCGGTGGCCGCCGAGGCGCCGGTCGGCGGAGCCGTCCCCGTCCGGCTCGTCGGGGGCCGGGGCGCCACGGCTCGCGAAGTCGCGCCAGGGCGGCGGCGGAGGCAACTGCTCGATGCCTTCGTGCGGTTCGCCGGCCCCTCGGTAGATGAGCCACTCGCTGGGTTCACTCATAACGTGTTCCTCGTCATCACTCGTCCGCCAGGGGCAGCAGTCGAACGTGGTTCACCGTAGTCATCCGGGACACCCCTCGAAAGAGGCTTCACGGAGCCTGCAACAACGGGCCGGGCATGGGCGGTTGCGGGTTTCCGTAGACCAGGGCGATGCCGTCCGACCAGAACATGTCGGGCCGGCCCTCACGCACCCCTTTTCTCAGTTCATGGATCTTCTGCGGAAGCCGCTCGGCCACGCCCGCCCCGTCGACCGTGTCGACGACCCGGAGGTGGAACTCGGTGCAGGACGCGGCCCGTTCGGTCCTCGGGCGCCGCCACAGGACCACGCCGAACCCGTCGTCGAGCACCCGCGCGAACCCCGCGACGCTCTGGGCGTCGGTCCGGCCGCCGTAGCGGCAGAACACCGGGACGGTCTCGTGCGGCAGTCCGCGCAGCTTCGCCGCCACGGGCACGGGTACCCGCATTCCGTCGTCGCAGTCCAGGACGGCGGCCCGGGTCGGACCGGTGTGAATGCGGTTCCAGCGCGCCTGGCGCTCCCGGACGGCGTCGTCGGACGGGGCGGGGCCCTCGTCCGAGCACCGGACGACCACCGGCCGCTGGACCCCGAGGGGCCGGCTGTCCGCGGGCAGCTGCCAGTTCTCGACCTCCAGGTCGAGCAGTGCCGGCGGCACCACGACCTGGAGGATCGCGGGGCTGTCTGGCTCGTCGCACATCCGGAACGCCTTCCCGAGGGAGGCGGCGAGCCTGGCCGGCAGCTCGTCGGCCCTGGTGCCCTGGTAGTTCTCGGTGACGGGCAGGTCCTCGGCGGTCATCCGGGCGACGACCCGCCAGTCGTACTGGTCCGGCTCCCAGGCGCGGGGCTCCAGATACAGCACGACGAACGTGGGGGCCCGCACCGGACGGACCGGCTCGTCGGCCGGATCGGGCGTCCGCACGTGCTCGGCGCCCCGGTCGTACCGGCCCTGGTACCGGAGCCTGGCCATCTCTCGGCGGAACGGTGGTTTGAGCCGCTCCTTCGCGGTCTCGCGCACCCAGTCCCACAGGGCGTCCTCGGCGCGCTGGGTGGAGGGCACCACATAGGGGCGTTCGGCGGTGATGGCGCCCATGCAGTAGCGCAGGATCCGCTCCAGCGCCTCGTCGCCCTCGCGTGCGTCGTACAGGACGCCCAGCCCGTCGCGCCAGCCCCGGGGGGCCGGGACGCCGACGGTCCGGTAGCCGTACCCGAGGCCGCCGAGGGTGTCGAGCAGGCTGCGGGTGCTGACCGGCGGCGGGAGCTTGGCGAACCGGCCCAGCAGGTCGACGCGCTGCTGCGGGGTGAGCGCCGGGCCCGCCACGGCGCCCAGGTCCCGCTGGACGTCCGCCCAGGACTCCTCGTCGTCCACCGGGTTGTCGTGCCGGTCGGCGTGGTAGCGGTCGTGGGCGTGGAACACCGCCTGGTACGGGTCGTCGGACTCGGCCGTGGCTGCCTGGTCGGGCACGGGCAGCGTGCGCAGCCGCTCCACGCCGATCGCCGTACCGCCGTTCGTATCCATGGAGCGTGATTTGAGTACGCCGACGACCTCGCCCCTGGCCAGGTCGACGACGGGGCCGCCGGACATGCCCGCGTAGAGCTGGCTCGCCTCGATCAGCACCTGTTCGTCGCCGTCGGCCCAGTCGTCGACGGTGCCCACCACCCGGCACTCCCGGCCGAGCCGCTTGAGCGCTCCGGCTCCGCCGTCCGCCCAGCCCGCGAAGTAGTACGCGCCGCGGTTCATGCCCGTGGAGCGCTCGCTGAGGTACACACAGGGGTGTTCGACGGGCCGCAGCAGCTGGATGAGCGCGAGGTCGGGGGCCGGCCAGCCGCCCGTGCCGGGCCGCTCCTCGGGCAGGGCCGCGACGACCGTGCCCCCGACCCTGACGGCGTCGCCGCCACGAGCGGTCTTGTAGACCACGTTCACCTGACGCCCCCTCCCCTCCATCGCCACGTGCGCGCACGTGAGGACCCAGCTCGGAGCGATGAAGAATCCGCTCCCCAGGAAGTCGCCGTCGGATCCTTCAGGGGCATACCCGGGCTCCGGACGATGGATGCGCACCGTGGCGTCCTTCACGAGGCGAATCAGCGCGGATTCGGCGCCGCCCGGCCCGTGCCACGCGCCCCCGCCCGGCGGCTGCGTCACGATCCGCTTCCGTCGTCCGGCCCGGTGCCGCCCGCGTGCGCCGGTGCGCCGGTGGGTGCCCCGGCGGACGGAGAGGTGGAGGGCGTGGCCGGCTGCTGCCCCGGCGACTGCGCGGGTACCTGCGGGTCGAGGGGCGGCCCGCCGCCGTTCCACGTCAGCGTGACCTTGATCGACCCCTTGGCCTCGCCGTCCGCGAGCAGCCCGACGACCTTGCCGGACTTCGCGGTGAGCTCGATCCCGAACTCGACGCTGACCTCGTCGGGCCGCACGGCCCGCAGCGGCTCGGCGAGCGAACGCGCCACGCTGGTCACGACCCCTTGCAGGCTCTCGACCCGAGCCTGCACCCGGTCCGCGATGTTCCCGGCGCCGATGTCCGCGAACGACGGTCCCGAGCCGGACTGCGCCAGCTCCTCGGCGCCGGAGATCCGCGCCCAGACCTCCGTACCGTCGGGCATCTCAATGCGCGTAATACGGGCGTCACTGTCACCCATGAAACCCCCCGTTCCCCAACTACCCGCAGGCTAACGGCAGTACGCGTCCGATGCGAGGCAGATGGACGGGTACGCGGGCGGGTGCGCGGACCAGGACGCGGTAGTGGTGCGGGGCGGTTCCCGGCGGGCCGGCGGGGGTGACGGGGGCCGGTCGCGACGGTTCGTGGAGGTGCCGGAGTGCGCGGCCCGGGGACCCGCTCCCGGCCTTCGTGGGGCTGCCACCAGGCATTAGGCTTGCCGCATGTACTTCACCGACCGCGGTATCGAGGAGCTGGAGAAGCGGCGAGGCGAGGAAGAGGTCACCTTCGAGTGGCTCGCCGAGCAGCTCCGTACGTTCGTCGATCTCAATCCCGACTTCGAGGTGCCGGTCGAGCGCCTCGCGACCTGGCTGGCCCGGCTCGACGACGAGGACGAGGACTAGGAGTTAGGACTAGGAGCAGGGGCCAGGACGAACGGTCACCCGCGCCCGTCCGCGGGCCCCTCGGCGCCCCTCATCCGGTCGTGGGCGAGCCCGAGCGCCCCGTGCGCCAGCAGCAGCGCCCCCGCGAGCACCCATCCGCCGCCGCGGCGCCTGAGCCCCCAGAGGGCCAGCGGCAGCCCGGCCGCGAACTGGGCACCTGCCAGCGCACGGGCCCGGGGGCCGCGCATCCAGGGTCCGAGGCGGCTGCTCTCGACCACGTCGAGTTCGGCCTTCACCGCCTCGCGCCGGCCGGTCCGGGCGACCGGTTCCGCTTCGGGCCGGTCGTCGGCCGCCTCGTACAGCCGGTCGCCGGGCGTGTCCGGGTCCAGTCCGGGCGGCAGGATCAGCCCGACCCGGGTCAGTACGGCGAGCAGCCCGCGCAGCCGGATGCGCGCGTCGGCGTCCGGGTCCGGGCGGATCAGCTCGTCGAGCGCCTGGACGTCCAGTACGGAGTCCAGGCCGAGCCGTTCGGCGAACGTACGCATCGCCTCGTCCTCACCGGCCGGGGTGCCGTCCGCGAGCCAGACGTAGCCGACCGGGCGGCGGAATCCGGAGGCGAGCGTGCAGCCGGCCCGGTCGCCGTCCCACCACAGGGCGAGCACGGGCCACGTCGAGCCGACCGCGAGCGCGGCGGCCCAGCCGGCCACGACCCGGTCGACCGGGTCCACCACGTCCGCGGCACCGGCCTCCGCGACCGCGCCCTGCCAGGGCTTCCCCTCGGGCACGAGGACGGACCATCCGTCCCCGGCGGGAGCGAGCAGCATCCGCTCGCGCAGCAGATGGGCCACCGGCCTCACGGCCTCCGGTTCGGCTCGGCACAGCAGCAGCGCCCCCACGGGAGATGTCGCATTCATGCCTCACACGCTAGGGCAATTTGCCAATATTTGACGCCCTTTGCCCCTCCCAGTGATCCACCGACGGCATCGCGACGCGCCTTGACTTCCCCGATCCGCGATATATCGTGTTCATCAAGAGATGCGATATATTGCGTCAGCCGCGCTCCCCAGGAGGTCAGATCCATGCCTGTGTCGACATGGGCCATCGCCGAGCCCCAGAAGCTGACCTTCGACGACCCCGTGACGTCGCTCAACGTGCGCATCGTCGGAGGCACCGTCAACGTCGTCGGCACCGAAGAGCCGGCCGCCCGGCTGGAGGTCTCCGGGATCGAGGGACCGCCACTGGTCGTGACGCTGGAGGACGGCGTGCTCACGGTCGCCTACGAGGACCTGCCCTGGCAGAACTTCCTCAAGTGGTTCGACCGCAAGGGCTGGCACCGCAGCGCGGTCGTCTCACTCGCCGTGCCGGCCGGGTCGGCGGTGGAGGTCGGCGTCGTCGGCGCGGGCGCCGTCGTCTCCGGGATCCGCGGGCGTACGGACGTGAGGGGCGTCACCGGCGACACCACGCTCGTCGGGCTCGCCGGGCCGGTGCTCGCCGACACGGTCTCCGGCAGCGTGGAGGCCCAGTCGGTCACCGGCGAGCTGCGCTTCCATTCCGTCTCGGGCGATCTGACGGTCGTCGAGGGCGCCGGGGCCTCGGTACGGGCCGAATCCGTCAGCGGCAACATGGTGCTCGACCTGGACCCGACCGGGAAGCCCACCGACATCCGGCTGACCACGGTCTCCGGCGAGGTCGCCATCCGGCTGCCGCACCCGGCGGACGCGACGGTCGAGGCCAACACCGCGAGCGGCTCCGTCTCCAACGGGTTCGAAGACCTGCGGGTCAGCGGCCAGTGGGGCGCGAAGAAGATCACCGGCACGCTCGGCGCCGGGACCGGGAAGCTGCGCGCGACGACCGTCTCGGGTTCGATCGCCCTGCTGCGCCGCCCGCCGGCCGAGGACGGTCCGTACGATGCCGAGCCGACCGGAAAGGTGCTCTGACATGCCCCCCGTATTCGCCCATGGCCGCCTCCGCCTCTACCTGCTGAAGCTCCTCGACGAGGCCCCTCGCCACGGATACGAGGTGATCCGGCTCCTGGAGGAGCGCTTCCAGGGCCTGTACGCCCCCTCGGCGGGCACGGTCTATCCGCGCCTCGCCAAACTGGAGGCCGAGGGCCTCGTCACCCATGCCACCGAGGGCGGCCGCAAGGTCTACTCGATCACCGACGCGGGCCGGGCCGAGCTGGCCGGCCGCACCGGCGAACTGGCCGACCTGGAGCTGGAGATCCGGGATTCGGTCTCCGAGCTGGCCGCCGAGATACGGGACGACGTGCGCGGCGCCGCCGGCAAGCTGCGCAGCGAGATGCGGGCCGCCGCACACGAGACCAGGCACACCGGCTCGGGCGCCGGTTCCGGCTCGGGCTCGGGCTCGGGCTCGGGCTCGGGCTCCGGCTCCGGCTCCGGCCGCAAGGGCGACTGGGAGTCCGCCTTCGGCGACCTCGGGGACTTCGGCGACAAGGAGGCCTGGCGCGCCGCCAAGGAGGAGCTGCGCAAGGCCAAGCAGGAGTGGAAGGAGCAGGCCCGCCGGGCGAAGGACGAGTCCCGCCGCGCCCGTGAGGATGCCCAGCAGGCCCGCCGTCAGGCCAAGGAGGCCCAGGACCGGGCGCGCGAGCAGATGCAGAACGCCGCCCGGCAGGTCCAGGAGCACTTCGCGCGGGGCGACTGGCCCTCGGGCGTACGGGAGGGACTGGCCGAGATCACCGGCCAGCTCGGCGGCTTCGCCAGGACGGGCACCTGGCCCCCCTACGTCAAGCCGGAACCGGCCGGAGCCGACACCGACTGGGGCAAGGACACCCCCCGCACCGGCGACCCGGCCCGCGACCTGGACCGGCTGCTCGACCGCTTCCGCGACGACATCCGCGACACGGCCCGGGACAGGGGCGTCACTCAGGAGCAGCTCACGGAGGCCCGCCGCCACCTGTCGACGGCGGCGGCCCACATCGGGGCGCTGCTGGGGAAGGGCGACGACGGGCAGAAGTGACGGGGTGGGGGGCGGTTCGAGGACCCGGGTTCAGCCCGCCTCCTTGAACCGCCCCGCCTCGCCCGGGGTGTGCGGGCGCGATGTGCGGCGCGTGATGTGGCAGGCGTGGCGTATGGGGCGCGTGGTGCGGTGTACGGACCGCTCAGCCGCGCTCCGTCCCGGCCCCGGACCCGGTCACCGTCACCGTGATGCGCGCCCCCTTGCGGGCCTGGACGCGGACCTCTCCGCCGTGCCGGCGGACCTCGGCGCGACCGTCGACCGAGACCCGCCACCGCCCTGCGGTCGGCGGCAGCGAGATCTCCGTGCTGCCATGACGGCCCGCCGTGTAACTCAGCCGGTAGACGCGCGCGCTGGCGTCGTACGTGTCGGAGTGGACGGTTCCGGCGACGGCGGGTGCGTACGGCGTGGCGGTCCGCTCCTTGTTGGCCGCGAAGGCGCCGTTCTCGTCCAGGGCGCAGTAGCCACCGCCGTAGCACCACACCCAGCCCGCCCAGCCCGAGCTGTAGCGGCTCAGGGAGGCCATCGCGTCCCGGTAGAAGCGGCCCATCTGCGGGAGCTTGTTGTTCAGCGGGCCCCATTCGCCGACCACGACCGGGATCTTCTGCTGTTTCGGGTACGCGGTGATGGCGGCCTCGTACGACTCGATCCAGCCGGCCGCCGGGTCGTAGTCGGCGCCGGCCTCCATCGCGGCGTTGTAGAAGTGCGGGGCGTAGACGGTGCGGTGGTCCTTGATCGCGCCCAGTCCGGTGGGCACGCCCTCGCCGACGATGGGGGTGGGCTCGACGAACAGCCAGTTGTCGCGGTCGACCGAACGGACCGCGCGGGCCAGCCGGTTGTACATCGGGGTGATCTGCTGGGCCTCGATGCGGCGGGCGGCCGTCGCCAGGTCCTCGCCCTCGCCGAGCTCCCCCATCGGCTCGTTGATCAGGTCGTAGCCGAGGACGGCGGGGTGGTGCCCGAAGCGCTTGGCCACGACCTGCCACATCCGTGCCTGGGCGCGCTGGAGGTCGGCGTCCTCGTAGAGGTGGGTGAAGGCGCGCTGCACGGCGGGCTCGAAGTACTCCGAGAACCAGTCGTCGGGGTGCGGGGTGAAGGGCAGACCGTCGGTGCGGGTCGCCCAGGCCGGGATGCCTCGGGCGTTGAACGCCGGGCCGAACACGTCCTGGTGGGCGTCGAGCAGCACCTGGATGTCGTACTTCTGCGCCCAGTCCAGGACCCGGTCGATCCGGCGCAGATACTCGGCGCTGTAGTGGCCCCGGCTCGGCTCCAGGTCGTCCCAGAAGAAGAGCACCCGGGCGAAGTTGAAGCCCTTGGCCCGCAGATCGCGGAAGTGCTTCTCGGTGATGGCGTTCAGCGCCTGGTCACCGCTGTTCGCCTTGTCCGCGACGCTCCAGCCGCGCAGGGTGAGCGTGCGGCCCTGGTCGTCGGTGAGGCTGGGTATGCCGGCCCGTTCCGGTGGTGCCGGGTGCGCTGGGTGTGCCGGGCGTGTCGGGTGTGTCGGGTATGCGTCGGCGGCGGGGGCGAGGGCCCCCGCCGCGAGCACGAACGAAGTGACGATCGAGGTGAGTACGCTGCCTGTCCGCATCCGTATTCGCATGGCGCAGATCAGAGCAGCTCACCCCTTACTCCTCAAGGGCAGGTGAGCACAATCTTTCCGAACTGGTCGCCCGCCGCGAGCCGTTCGAACCCTTCGCGGGCCCGGTCCAGCGGCAGCACCTCGTCGATGACGGGCCGTACGCCGGTGGTCGCGCAGAACGCCAGCAGGTCCTCCAGCTCGTCCTTGGAGCCCATGGTCGAGCCGACGACCTTCAGCTCCAGGAAGAAGATCCGGGTCAGCTCGGCGTGCGAGGGACGGTCGCCGCTGGTCGCGCCGGAGATGACGAGTGTGCCGCCGGGGCGCAGCGACTTCACGGAGTGGGACCAGGTGGCCGCGCCGACCGTCTCGATGACCGCGTCGACGCGCTGCGGCAGCCGCGCCCCCGGCTCGAACGCCTCGATCGCGCCGAGCTCGACGGCCCGCTTGCGCTTGGCCTCGTCGCGGCTGGTGGCGTAGATCCGCAGCCCGGCCGCCCGGCCGAGCACGATCGCGGCGGTGGCGACGCCGCCGCCCGCCCCCTGGACGAGGACCGAGTCGCCGGGGCGCACTCCGGCGTTGGTGAAGAGCATCCGGTACGCGGTGAGCCAGGCGGTCGGCAGGCAGGCGGCCTGCTCGAAGGTGAGTTCCTTCGGCTTGGGCAGCACGTTCCAGCTGGGGACGGTGACCTGCTCGGCGAAGGTGCCCTGGTATCGCTCGGTGAGGATGGAGCGGGGTTCATCCGGGCCGACGCCGTGACCGGTCTGGCCGATGACGGAGTGCAGGACGACCTCGTTGCCGTCCTGGTCGGTCCCGGCCGCGTCGCAGCCGAGGATCATCGGCAGCTTGTCCTCGGCGAGGCCGACGCCGCGCAGGGACCAGAGGTCGTGGTGGTTGAGGGAGGCTGCCCGGACATTGACGGTGGTCCAGCCGGGTCGCGCCTCGGGGGCGGGGCGTTCGCCCAGCTCAAGGCCGTTGAGGGGCTGGTCGCGGTCGATGCGGGATGCGTAGGCGGCGAACATGGCCCCGACGATAGGCCGGGCGCGGGCCGGACGTAACCGGCCACGGGTGTGACGCGCACCGCGTGGGGTGGGCGCACCGCGCATCCCAGCCCCGTCGGCGATTGAGGAGCGGGGGTCCGGGGGCGGAGCCCGGAATCCAGCCCCTCCGGCGATTGAGGAGCGGGGGTCCGGGGGCGGAGCCCCCGGTTACGGGAAGGGGCGGGGTGGGGAACAAGCCCGCCGCAGGCGCACCCCGCACCCGGGAACTCGTACCCCGCCCCGCCCCTCACTCAGCCGGCTCAGCGCCGGGCCACACCCTCCGCCCGCGCGGCGGCCGCCACCGCGGCAGTGACCGCAGGCGCCACCCGCTCGTCGAACGGCGACGGGATCACGTAGTCCGCCGCGAGCTCGTCGCCCACGACGTCGGCCAGCGCGTTCGCCGCGGCGATCTTCATGCCCTCGGTGATCCGGGAGGCCCGGACCTGGAGGGCACCGGCGAAGATGCCGGGGAAGGCCAGCACGTTGTTGATCTGGTTCGGGTAGTCGGACCGCCCGGTCGCCACGACGGACGCGTACTTGTGCGCGATGTCGGGGTGGACCTCGGGGTTCGGGTTCGCCATGGCGAAGACGAACGCGCCGGGCGCCATCGAGGCGACGGCCGCCTCGGGGACCGTACCGCCGGAGACGCCGATGAAGACGTCGGCGCCCGCCAGCGCGCTCTCCAGCGGACCGGAGATCCCGGCCCGGTTGGTGAGCTCGGCCAGCTCGCGCTTGACCTCGGTGAGGTCCTCGCGGTCCTGGCTCACGATGCCCTTGCGGTCGGCCACGGCGACGTCGCCGAGCCCCGCCTCCAGCAGGAACTTCGCGATGGCGACGCCCGCGGCGCCGGCGCCGGAGATGACGGCGCGCAGGTCGCCGAGGCTCCGGCCGGACAGCTTCGCGGCGTTGCGCAGGGCCGCGAGCGTCACGACGGCGGTGCCGTGCTGGTCGTCGTGGAAGACCGGGATGTCGAGCCGCTCCTGGAGCTTGCGCTCGATCTCGAAGCAGCGCGGCGCCGAGATGTCCTCCAGGTTCACGCCGCCGAAGGACGGCGCGAGCCGGACGACGGTCTCGACGATCTCGTCCGCGTCGGTGGTCGCGAGTGCGATCGGCACCGCGTCGACGCCGCCGAACTGCTTGAACAGGATCGCCTTGCCCTCCATCACGGGGAGGGACGCCTCGGGTCCGATGTCACCGAGGCCGAGAACCGCGGTGCCGTCCGTCACGACGGCGACGACCTGCGATTTCCAGGTGTAGTCGTGGACCAGGTCGGGATTCTCCGCGATGGCGCTGCACACCTTGGCGACGCCGGGCGTGTACGCGAGGGACAGGTCGTCCTTGTCACGGATGGGAACGGTGGCCTGCACGGCCATCTTCCCTCCGCGGTGGAGAGCGAAGGCCGGATCGAACGGCTCATCGGTGGTGCTGTCAGTGGTGCTGTCGCTGCGAGGATTGACGATCTCCGCTGCCATGGTGTTGACCCCTTAAGTCTTCATCGTTTGAGGGTGGCCACTCCTGGTTGAGGAGGGGTGGGCGGGCACCGCGTACGTGCCCCACGTCGGCGGTTGGCCCGCCCCGGCAGGGGGAAATACATACGCGCGGGCGCGCCGCACACGCGCCCTGAGCCCCGGATGAGGGGTGTAAAGGTCTTTCTTACCGGACGAACCGCGTCATCGACGAGTCCATATCGGTTCGGTGACGTGACTCATAGTCGAATATCTGGACAAGTCCGCCAAGCGACAAAAGCGTCCACCAGTCGAGACGCGCCGCAGATCTTCCGGCGTGATGGTGGAAACCCCAGAGATGCTCCGGCCTCGTGTACCGGCCTCGTGAGGTTCGGGGATCGCCCGTTATCCGATTTTGACACGATCGGCGACCAGTTCGAGCCAGTCCGAATGGCAAGATGCCCTAATCCCACAGGGGGGCGACATCCGAAGTCGTGTGTCCATACCACCTGGTAACACCACCCTCACCTGCCGGAGGCAACCCGATCATGACCGCAAGCACCACTCGTCGCACGGCCGCGAAATCCAGGATCGCAGCGGTTTGCGCCATCGCGGTCGCCGGCACCATGCTGCTGGCCGCCTGTGGCGACCAGACCAAGAACAACCCGCGGAACAACTCGGCATCGGCCCAGGCGCCGCTCGCTGACCTCCTGCCCAAGGAGATCCGGGACAAGGGCGTCATCAAGGTCGGTTCGGACATCGCGTACCCGCCGGTCGAATTCAAGGACAAGTCCGGCAACACGGTCGGCATCGACCCTGACATCGGTGCCGCGCTCGGCAAGCAGCTCGGCGTGACCTTCGAGTTCCAGAACGGCACGTTCGACACGCTGATCACCGGTCTGCGCTCCAAGCGCTACGACCTGGCGATGTCGTCGATGACCGACACCAAGGACCGCCAGCAGGGCATCGACTCCGAGACGAAGAAGAAGGTCGGTGAGGGCGTCGACTTCGTCGACTACTTCACCGCCGGAGTCTCGATCTACACCCGGAAGGGCGACGACCAGGGAATCAAGACCTGGGCGGATCTCTGCGGCAAGAAGATCGCCGTCCAGCGCGGCACCGTCTCGCACAACCTCGCCAAGGACGAGTCGAAGAAGTGCACGGGCGGCGAGAAGATCGCGATCGAGACCTTCGACAACGACCTGGAGGCCCAGACCCGGCTGCGCAGCGGTGGCGCCGACGCCGGCTCCTCCGACTTCCCGGTGGCCGCGTACGCGGTGAAGACCTCGGGCGGCGGCAAGGACTTCCAGATCGTCGGCGAGCAGGTCGAGGCCGCCCCGTACGGCATCGCCGTCGCCAAGGGCAACGACCAACTGACCAAGGCCGTGCAGGCGGCGCTGGACGCGATCATCAAGAACGGCGAGTACGGCAAGATCATCTCCAAGTGGGGTGTCGAGGCCGGTGCGGTCACCGAGGCCAAGGTGAACGGCGGATCCTGATCAGGGACCGGCGCAGAAAGGTTCTTCCTGTGACTGACATCAAGAAGACGGGCCCGGCCGACCAGCCGCCCATACCCCTCACCCAGTCCTCCGGTCCCGAGGCGATCAGGGCCATTCCGGTCCGGCACTACGGCCGGTACGTCTCGGCCGTCATCGCCATCGCCGCACTCGTCGCGATCGTCTACGCCTTCAGCCAGGGCAAGATCAACTGGGGTGCGGTCCCGGACTACTTCTTCGACGACCGCATCCTCAAGGGCGTCACCCAGACCCTGCTGCTGACCGCGCTGTCCATGGTCATCGGCATCGTCGGCGGCGTTCTGCTGGCCGTGATGCGGCTGTCACGGAACCCGGTGACCTCGTCGATCGCCTGGTTCTACATCTGGTTCTTCCGCGGCACCCCGGTCCTGGTCCAGCTCTTCGTCTGGTTCAACCTGGGCCTGGTCTTCGAGTACATCAACCTGATGCCGATCTACAAGGACTACTGGTCGAGCTTCATGACGCCGCTGCTGACGGCGCTGCTCGGCCTGGGTCTCAACGAGGCCGCCTACATGGCCGAGATCTGCCGTGCGGGTCTGCTCTCGGTCGACGAGGGCCAGACGGAGGCGTCGCACGCGCTGGGCATGAGCCACGGCAAGACCCTGCGCCGCGTCGTGATCCCGCAGGCGATGCGGGTGATCGTGCCGCCGACGGGCAACGAAGTGATCAACATGCTCAAGACGACGTCGCTGGTGGCGGCGGTGCAGTTCTACGAGCTGTTCAAGTACGCCCAGGACATCGGGCAGGCGTCCGGAGCCCCGGTCGAGATGTACTTCCTGGCCGCGGCCTGGTATTTGATCATGACCTCGGTGCTGAGCATCGGCCAGTACTACCTGGAGCGGTACTACGCGCGCGGTTCGAGCCGCAACCTGCCGCCCACCCCGTTCCAGAAGGTCAGGGCCAACCTCCTGTCCATCGGCCGCCCGAAGGGAGGCATCGCATGACCGCCACCGCCATGGTGAAGGCCGAGGGCGTCCACAAGTCCTTCGGCGCCGCCCACATCCTCAAGGGCATCGACCTGGAGGTCGCGCCCAGAGAGGTCTTCTGCCTGATCGGCCCGTCCGGTTCCGGCAAGTCGACGTTCCTGCGGTGCATCAACCACCTGGAGCAGATCAACGCCGGCCGGCTGTACGTCGACGGCGAGCTGGTGGGCTACCGCCAGAAGGGCGACAAGCTCTACGAGCTCAAGGACAGCGAGGTCGCGCTGAAGCGCCGGGACATCGGCATGGTCTTCCAGCGCTTCAACCTCTTCCCGCACATGACGGCGATCGAGAACGTCATGGAGGCCCCCGTCCAGGTCAGGCGCGAGTCCAAGGCCGTCGCGAGGGCGCGGGCCGAGCGGCTGCTGGACCGGGTCGGCCTCGGCGACAAGGCGAAGAACTACCCCTCCCAGCTCTCCGGCGGCCAGCAGCAGCGGGTGGCCATCGCCCGTGCCCTGGCCATGGAGCCGAAGCTGATGCTCTTCGACGAGCCGACATCGGCGCTCGACCCGGAGCTGGTGGGCGACGTCCTGGACGTCATGCGCGGTCTCGCGGAGGACGGCATGACGATGGTCGTGGTGACCCACGAGATGGGCTTCGCCCGTGAGGTCGGCGACGCGCTGGTCTTCATGGACGACGGCGTGGTGGTCGAGTCCGGCCACCCGCGCGACGTGCTGACCAACCCGCAGCACGACCGCACGAAGTCGTTCCTGTCGAAGGTCCTTTAGCAGCAGCGGGAGAAGGGCGGTACGGAGCCGAGAGCTCCGTACCGCCCTTCTCCGTCCGTTCCCCTGCTTCTCCTACTTCTTCGGCAGCAACTGCGGGCTGAGCAGCAGCTCCCGCAGCTGGGCACGGGTCAGCGGCGGCGTCTTCAGGAGCGGGCCCTGCGCCCGCTCGCCCTTGAAGCCGGTGCTGTCACGGACGGACAGCACCCCGCCGTCCTTGAAGGTGAGCCGGCCGGTCAGCTCCCTGCCCCACTGCGGCGCGCCGTCGTAGTTCATCGGGTCGCTCCAGGTCGTCAGCACCCGCCCGTCCGGCAGCTTCTCGTTCACACAGTCCGGCATGGCCGGCACCCCGGGGGCGGCCTCGCACGGGTTGTCCCCCGCGGCGGAGCTGCCGGTCTTCATGTAGCCGATGACGAGGTAGCCGACACCACCGTCCTTGCGTACCGAGAAGTGCCCGTCCAACGGTCCCTCCAGGTGCGGCATCTCCCGCTCGGAGGTGGCGCCCTTGATGACGACCGACAGCGAGACCTGATCGATGTCCCCGACGTCCTTGGGCAGCACCTTCGCGAGGTCCTTCGCCCGACCGCTGTTCCCCGCGAGCTCGACCGGGGCCGCCACCGCGGTCTCCTGCGTGTCGCCGCCCTTCGCGGCCAGGTTCGGCACCACGACGGCTCCGCCCGCGACCACGGCGGCCGCCGCGACCGAGACGGTGACCCGCCGCCGCAGCCGCACCCGGGCGGCCCCGGCGTACACCGTCCGGGTGGTGGTGGCCGGTGCTCCCGCGTCGTCCGCGGCCCGCCCCAGCAGCTCGTGCACGTCGTTGCTCATACCAATTCCTCCGCCATCTCGGCGCGCAGCGCCGCCAACCCCCGAGCCGCGTGGCTCTTGACCGTGTTCTCCCGCATCCCGAGCAGCCCGGCCGTGGCCTCGACGCTCAGGTCCTCCCAGTAGCGCAGGACCAGTACGGCCCGCTGCTTGTCCGTGAGCCGGGCGAGCGCCGCCCGCACCGCCAGCCCGGTGTCCGTGTCCGGCGCCCGGTCGGCGCGGTCGGGCAGTTCGCCGTAGGACTGTTCGCGCCGCCAGAACCTGCGGCGGGATGCGATGAAGGTGTTGATCAGCGTCTTGCGCGCGTACGCCTCGATGTTGTCGAGCCGTCCGTACCGCCGCCCCCCGAGCACCACCTTGACCAGCGTCGCCTGGACCAGGTCATCGGCTTCGTGCCGGTCGCCGCAGAGCAGGTACGCGCTGCGGAACAGCGCGGTACGTCTGCCCTCGACGAAGGCGTGCAGCGCGGCATCGTCATCGATCCGCATCGTCGGCGCCCCTCTCCGGGTCCGCGGGTGCGGACCGTCTCACCCTTCCAGTGCGGTGGGGTGCAGAGCGGGTTGCAGCGACGTCAGGAAATAAATCACGGGCGGTGCGCCCGGAAACAGATCACGGGCGGCACGGCCTTCGGCCGTACCGCCCGCCCCTCCCCCTCATCCCGCTACTTCACGGCGAGCACCAGGGTGTCCGAGGGCGAGGCCCAGACGGTCCGCGCCTCCCCGAATCCCGCCTCGCGCAGGGTGTCGATGTGCCACCGCACGGGGGGCATGTCGCCGTCCGCGTGCTCGCCGTAGATCTCGTAGCGCTCGGCGGTCGGTCCGGCGAGGACCGGGTCCTTGGCGGCCAGCGCCCACCAGTCGGCCCAGTCGAGAGCGCCCGCGGCCTTGGCGCGGTCCATGACGGTGTGCCGGTGGGCGCGTTCGGCCGCGTTGATCCGGGGCGTCGCGGTGTCGATCATGTGGTCCGCGTTCATGAACACCCCGCCGTCCCGGACGAGCCCGCCGATGTGCCCGTAGAGCGCGGTGAGCGGTTCGGTGTGCAGCCAGTGCAGGGCGGTGGCGGTGAGGACGGCGTCGTACGAGTCGTACGGCAACCGCCCGGCCCACTCGGGGTCCTTGAGATCGGCGGTGACGAAGGCGACGCGCTCGTCGCCGTCGAAGTAGCCGCGCGCGATGGCGAGCAGCGCCGGGTCGAGATCCACGCCGGTACTGGTGGCTTCCGGGAACCGCTTGAGCAGCCGGTCCGTAATACTTCCCGTACCGCACGCGAGATCGAGCACCCTCGGCCGCGGCCCGACGAGGGCCTCGACCATGTCCAGCATCACCCGGAACCGCTCCTCGCGGTCGGGCATGTACCACTCCTGCTGCCGGTCCCAGCTCTCCTGCCAGGCCCGCCAGTCCGTACCCGTCGATGTCTCAGTCACCAGGAACCTCCATGTAATACCCTGGACCCAAAAAGGCCCATTACATCGTTCGCTGCACCGACCATAGACCCACGCCGTAAGGACTACAAGTGGAACTGGCCTATTACTCGGACTACGCCGTACGTCTGGTCAACACCGAGGAGCCGGCCCGCAACAAGGACTCCCTCACCTCCGTGGAGGCGGTCCGCGAGCTGTTCGGCGCCAACGGCCAGGCGGCCCGGCGGGCGACCGACGCGGACGTGACCCGCTTCAGGTCGGTACGGGCCCGGCTGCGCTCGGTCTTCGAGGCGGCCGACGGCGGGGACGAGACACTCGCCGTCGACCTGCTCAACTCACTGCTGCTGGAGTTCCCGGTCAGCCCGCAGATCTCCGGCCACGAGACCCGGGACGAGGACGGAAGGCCGGACTGGCACATGCACCTGGCCGACCATCCGTCGAACGCGACGGCCGGGTACGCCGCCATCGCGGCGATGGGTCTCGCCTTCCACCTCACCTCGTACGGGGTCGATCGGCTCGGCCTGTGCGAGGCGTCGCCGTGCCGCAACGCCTACCTCGACACCTCCACCAACCGTTCGCGCCGCTACTGCTCCGACCGCTGCGCGACCCGGGCCAATGTGGCCGCCTACCGGGCCCGCAAGCGCCTGGAGACGGAACGGGCGGCCGACACCGGCCGCAGCGCGGAGACCGCCCAGGTCACCACACCCAGCACCGACCGCTGATCCTTCTTCAGCGGCCGGTAGCGCGCCCGGACCCTGGCCAGTACGAACTCCTCGGGCACCGTCCCGTAGTCCGTGCTGTCACCGCCCGCGAAGCTGTTGTCGGCCAGCACCCACCAGCCGCCCCGACGGCGCTCGGCGGCCCGCTTGACGACCAGCAGGTCCTGCTGGAAAGGATGCCGCAGAATCACCACGTCACCGGGGCGCACCACGGCCCCGTAATGCACCAGCAGCCAGTCCCCGTGATGGAGCGTCGGCACCATCGACGGCCCGGTCACCTCCACCACCTGGAACGGCGACATCCCGCGCCCGCCCTGTCCCTGCGTCAGCTCAGGCACCTCCGGCACCTCCGGCACGTCCCGCATCTCTCCGGCACCTCCCCGGTCCGTCCAGTACACCGTCCCGTACAGCGTTACGTACATTCGGCCACTGGTCCCATCCTCGCCCTGGACTTTTGGCCTAAGCCCATGGGGGCACCCACGAAATCACGTCTCTCACCGAGTAATGTCCCACCTGAGAAGACGATCACGAGGAAGGACAGCTCAATGCTTTCCCGCCTGTTTGCCCCCAAGGTGAAGGTCAGCGCCCACTGCGACCTGCCCTGCGGCGTGTACGACCCGGCCCAGGCCCGCATCGAGGCGGAGTCCGTCAAGGCCGTCCAGGAGAAGTACCAGGCCAACGAGGACCCGCACTTCCGGGCCCGCGCGGTGGTCATCAAGGAGCAGCGCGCCGAGCTCGCCAAGCACCACGTCTCGGTGCTGTGGAGCGACTACTTCAAGCCCCCGCACTTCGAGAAGTACCCGGAGCTGCACCAGCTGGTCAACGACGCCCTGAAGGCCCTGTCGGCCGCGAAGGCCTCCACGGACCCGGCGACGGGCCAGAAGGCGCTGGACTACATCGCCCAGATCGACAAGATCTTCTGGGAGACGAAGAAGGCTTGATCTCCCTCTAGGCGGTCTGACCTGCTCTTTCACGGGTCGTGCCGCTTAGCTGTCCGCACCCGGTCCGCAGGCCGCCGAGCACGGCGTCCATGACGGCCCGGGTGCGGTCTCCTTCGCCCGGCCACAGGTGCGCGTAGATCCTCACTGTGATGACGGCGGGCGCGTGCCCGAGGACCAACTGCACCTGCTTGACGCTCGCGCCACCGGCGATGAGCGCGGAGGCGTAGAAGTGCCGCAGGTCGTGGGTGACCATGTGCGGCAGCTCGACGGGCTTGCGGCCCTCGCGCTTGGCCGCCTCGCTCTCCTCCGCCTGGAGCGCCCTGCGGGCGCAGCTCCACTCGGTCTTCCATCGCCGGTAGTTGAGCGGCTCGCCCTCCTCCATCGTGAACAGCCACTCCCTGGGGGGTGTGCGGCGAGATGCGCGGGGAGCGCGTCTGTGACGACCTCACCGACGGGGACCGTACGCCGGGACTTGGCGGTCTTCGGCGGGCCGATCTTCCCCGACTGGAGCCGCTGCCGCTCGACGCGGACGGTGCCGGCCTTGAAGTCGACGTCCGACACCTTCAGGCCGAGCAGTTCACCGATACGCAGCCCTGATCCGGCAAGGGTGGCGATCGCCGCGCGGATGTACGGCGGCATCACCCGCGCCATCGCCTCGACCTGCTCGGCCGTGGGCGGGGTGACCTCCTCGTCCGGCATGGCGGGGAGGGTAATCCTGCGGCACGGGCTGGAAGCGATGACCTTGTCGTCCACGGCGGCGGTCATGACGCACGAGGACGTCGTAGACGTTCCGCACGCTGCCGGGGCCGAGCTGGTCGGACAGGTGCTTGAAGAGCACCTGGATGTCGTTGCGGCCTCCAGGCCGGCTACGAGCAGGCTGCCGCTCCCATCCTGACCGAACTCACCCGCCGAACACCCCACCTACAAACCGGCCCACCGCTTCGAGGCCGCCATCGGCCACACCATCCCCGCCCAAGCCGACCGCATCCTCGCCGACCCGGCCTGGCCCGCCCTCGTCACCACCCTCGCCCACGCCGAGTCCGCCGGCCATCACCAGCACCGGCTCTTGGCCCAGGCCGTCGCCGAACGCGAAATGATCACCGCCGAGCACCCGGCCCAAGTCCTCATCTGGCGCATCGCGACCCAGCCCAGCGATCGGGTACGGGCGACATCCGGGCAAACCCCGGTCGGCGTCCCCGCTCCCGTGCCCTCCCCGACTTACCCCGCAGCTACCGGGGTGCACGTGCGGCCTCTGGGCTGACCCCGGGGAGAGCAGCTCAGGACCACGGGTCCCAGTGATCTTCGGGATCGGGTGCGCCGGGGTGCAACATCTTGCGGAGGCAGCGGCGCAGGCCGTCGCCGTGGATGCCTTCGATCGCACGCATCCATGGCAGCGGGGCCATCACACGGGCTGTCTCGTCGGTGGCGAGGCTGTCCAGCATGGCGTGCAGTTCGTCCGGGACTGGTGCGTCGGAAAGGCACATCCACCCCAGCCCGGCGCTGACGCGCACCTCGGAGGGCTGTGTCCGATCGGACCAGCGCGACTGGGTCCACTCCAGGGCCCCCGTGTCTTGGCGGGCCCGGGCCAACTCCGCAACTGCCAGCACCAGGCCCGCGCGTACGCTCGGATCGTCATCGATGTCGAGGCGCACGTGGAGCGCGTCCCGTATGACATGCGCGCGGCCGGATGCAGCCGCCAGCACGTATGCGGTTTCCATGCGTATGTCGGCCTCGGGGTCGTCGAGTAGAGCCTTGAGAAGGTCCACGTCCGCCGCGATCGCATCACGGGCGGCCTCGACCGACCAGTTGCCCAGGTATCCGGTGACTTCGAAGCCCCATTCGTCACCGCTGTAGCGAGGCCGAAGCATGTCGGCACGCGTGCACACACCGTGGTGCCTCCAACGCGCCGCCGCGGAAACCACGGCCAAGGCATCAGCTCGGTGGTGAGCCTGCGGATCAGCTCCGATACGCAGCAGGAACGGCACGGCCGGTGCCACCGCCGCCCTCATGTCGTTGGCGCACAGGCCCCCGAGCATGTCGAGAGCCCTATCGACGGCGGCTGCGTCGCCTGAGCGCAGTCGCTCCATGCTCTCCTGAACTCTGACGCCCTCGGGGAAGCGGCCCCAAGGCACCTCTTCGATCAGAAACCCGTCCTTGGCAACCGCCGGGATACCCGCCACCACCGCGCGCACGTCGAGGGGGCCTCCCACCTGCTCAAGCGGATCTGCGTTGATGAACGCCCGCTCCACTGCTTGATACGCCGGGTCGTTCTCCCACGACCTCACTCAAACCTCCACGACGAAACCTCAAGCACTACGCTCTGCACCACCCCAAGGAGTATCGCGGTCAGCCCCCCAATCGCTACGCCCTACGAACGCCTGCTCGGCTGGCAAGTTTAAAGAGCTGGCTCCCGGGCCCCCCTCAACACTTAGCAGCCACGCGGGTCGGAATTCTCCTTCAACCAGGATCCGGCTCTGGACTGGCCGCCGGCCCCAGCCCTCCCGGCGCAGCCGACAGCCGTCGGAGCCGGCGGCTCGCACGCGCCGCACGCGGCCGCGATCTCACCGTCGGCCGACGACATCGCCGAGGACATCTTCGTTGGCCGTGAGGCAGTCGTCCGGCAGCTGACCGAGGCACTGGCCGCAGCGTCAGCTCGGGCGGATCACCTGCGACAGACGAGGATCCCGCCAAGGCAGGTGATCTCGTACGCGCCATCGCGGGCGATGTCGTCGGCGACGAGGGCACGGGCCCGGTCAATGGTCGCATCGAAGGGCACGTCGTGCTGGTCTGCCCAGGCTCGGTAAGAGGCCATGTGGGCGATGACGGGTCCGGGGTCGCGGACAGTGATAGTCCCTGGCAGTTCGACAACCTCGACCCGCCTGAACTCCTCCCCAAGGAAGGCCGGAGCCTTCTCCAGGGAGAAGCGGGCACTGAGCGAGATGCGGGCCGGACCTCGGTCGATGCCGAGGACGTCGCCGGCGGCCCGCTGCCAGAGGACGTCGAGTTCGGCCTTGTCGCGGTCACTGTTGGTGGAGGCGACCACCAGCCCGTCACGGGCGACGACCCGGGCCAGCTCCCTGACAGCCTGAGGAATGTCGGGCACGTGGTACAGCATGTGGAGCGCAAGAGCGGCGTCGACGCTGCCCGCCGCCAGCGGAAGCCGCGTGGCGTCCGCCACGGCGACCGGACCGGGGACGCCGGCAAGGATGCCGGGAGCGATGTCGAGACCGAGCAGGGACAGTTCCGGGCGGTCCTGGCGGAGCCGCTGGATGAACTTGCCGTTGCCACAACCGATGTCGACAACCCGGCCGCGTACATCGCTGAGCCGCTCGGCGACGAGGCCAGGCAGGTCGTACCGGGGCGTCTGCCACCGGTAGAGCGACTGCCGGGCCGCAAGGTCCCGGTCTCCGTTGTACGCGCTGCCAGCCAGGCGAGCCCGGTCGGTGACGGAGGCGTCGTGGGCAGCGGACAGGTCGGTCACGTCGGCAACTCCGGAGGGTGGACGGCGGGCAGGGACGCACGGACGGCCGTGTGCTGGAGTCGGTCGCGCAGGTGCACCGCTTGCGCAGCTCCACCGTACTGCGGCCCTTCCAGCTCCCGCCCGAGAACGATGAGTCGGCGCACGATGCTGGCTGACATGCGCTCCGGCGAGGCCGTAAGGACGAAGCCGAGCATCTCCTCGACGCCATCCAGGTCACTCAAGAGCAGATGACCGTGGGCTAGGTCGAGGTGCGAGGCGAAGAGGTCTCCCACGGACTGGTCATCACCATCCGCGCTTCGATAGAGCCGGATCGCCGTCTCCGCGCTGACGATGGCCTTCTGAACGCGCTCCTGTCCGCCTGCAGCCAGAAGGGTCGTTCCGGCGTACGCGAACTGCTTGGCGACCGGGAAGTCGAACACTCCCGGCATCTCGTCCCGACCCGAGATCGCCTCACGGAATCGTTCAGCGTCCCCCAGGGCGGCGAGCGCCCCTGCCGAGTCGCCGACTATCGCCAACGCCCGCGCCTCCAGACTGGCCAGCCGTGCACCGATGCTGCCATTCACCCCTGTGCCGACGGCCGACCTGCGCCAGCCGAGCCGCCTGCTCGTACCTCCCGGTCCAGTACGCAATCAACGACTCCACGGACCGTACCCAGGCGAGCATCCCCTCGTGCCCAGCCGCTTCGGCACAGGCGCGTGCGGTACGGGTGTGGGTGGCGGCGGAGTCGTAGTCGCCGAGGTCGAGGCAGACATGCGCGGACAGGCCACAGAGGTGAGAAGCGGAGAGGTAGAGGTCAGCGGTCTGCCGGGGGTGCTGGCGTCCGCGCAGCAGATCGAAAACCCCGTCCCGTAACCGCTTGATCTCGACGTACTGCTCCATCAGCGGGTGGCTGACGTACGTGCGGGCGAGCCGGTGGACGTCCGCCTCCAGCTGCTCGATGACGAACTCGACGGCGTTCCGCTGCGCGATGAAGCGGGCGAAGTCGGCCGAACGCACCGCGTCCTCCGACAGGCGATCACCACTGGCGTAAGAAGCCGCAGGCGCCAGTGCGGGCAGCACGACCTCGCCGCCGGTCCCGTCCCGCCTCCCCTTGCTGATGGCCACGGCCTGGTCGAGCAGGGCGACATCCACACCGAAGACATGCGCCAGGTACTTCCGGGCGTAGGGAGTCGGGATCCGTGCTTCGCGCTCGTACCGCCCGATCTCCTTGCCGGTCTTCGCGGAACGCCCCTCCAGGGCGTTGTACTCGTCGGCGACCCTCTGCTGGCTCCAGCCGTGCGCGGTACGCAGCCGGACGAGCAAGGCGCCGATCCCGGTGTCGCCCATGCCGTCCCCCAGGAACACGTGACCTCTGGCCCCCATAGTGGCCCCCGTCTTGGCCCCCGTGCTGGCTCCCGACCCAAATGAGTTAAGTCGCTTTGCTGTTGACCATGGCAAGCAGACTCACCAACGAGGCGCCCGACGCCGCCCCACATCTCCTTCCGGGCACGGGTCGGCACCGCACCAGGCTGTTCCCCCGCCGCCGGACCACACCGCGCGCTGCTCGCGACTTCGTCGCCGCCACGCTGACCGAATGGGGTGAGACGAGCCGCCTCGACGACATGCGGCTGTGCACCTCGGAACTCGTCACCAACGCCGTGCTTCACGGGGTGCCCGTGGGCCGGCTGGTCCTGGTACGGGTCGAGTCCCTCGACGCGGAGCTGCGGATCGAGGTCCACGACAGTGGCGAGAACAGGCCGACGAAGCGCGTTCCCGAGGAAGCCGCCGTCGACGGCCGCGGTCTGCTGATCGTCGCCGAACACCGTCCCCGCCAACGCCCTCCACCACGCCGAGGACGCACTGGCCCCGCGGACCCTCGCCACCCAACCCGAGCGCATCGCGCTGGTCGTCGGCACCCAGATCAACGGCGCATCGCACATGCAGTCCCTGGCCTTCGCCATGGCCGCCCGACTGCGCGACCGCTTCGGCCTCCCCACCGAGGTGCTCTCCAGCGCCCCCGACAACGCACCGTACGAGCTGGCCACCGACCCGGCCAGCGGCCACCGCTACCAGCGCGCCTACGCCCAGGCCCTCGGCGAGCAGGCCCTGCTCGACCTCGGCTGACCCCGGGCGCTCGCCGAAGGCCCGGCCGACGCCGGGCGGCGAAAAGGTTGGCGTGCGGGGCCGACGGAACCGGGTAACGTCCTTGTCATGTTCTTCCAGACGCCGATTCACGAGTGAGAGCGTGATGGGTCTCTGCTGACGTTCTTCGACGTCGCCGCCCGTCCCCCACCGATGAATCCGCAGATCACTTCACATCAATACCGGGAGAACCCGTGACCGACAGCAAGAACATCAACAACCCCGTGGGCCAGGGCGGCGGCCAGCGCAAAAAGCTGTCCCGCGTCGAACGGCAGAACAACGGTCCACACCGCAACCTCGACCGCCAAAATGCAGCGGACAAGAAGGCGGAGCTGGTACGCAAGATGCGCGAGAAGACAGGCACAGCCGAGGGCGCTGGGCAGGCGGGCGACGAACCCGCATAGAGCTGGCGCACCGCCGCCGCAGGGCGGCGCCGCACGGGGCGTGGTGCTGGGGTCAGGCCGCAGCGACGGGGCCCGGTGGCAGGTGGACCGTCATGACCAGGTGGCAGGTCCCGGTGCCGGAGCCGCGGTACGCGTGGGGGGCGTCGCCCTCGAAGGTGGCGGTCTGGCCGGCTTCGACGGGGTGCTCCTCGCCGTCGACGAGCAGGGTCATCCGGCCGGCGGTGACGCTGATGGTCTCGGTGACTCCGGCCTGGTGGGGGTGGCTGGGGTACTCCTCGCCGGGCTCCAGTCGCCAGCGCCAGATCTCGACCGGGGCCGGGCCCGAGGTCGTGAGCATGAGCCGGGCCTCGCCGCCCTGCGGCCCGGTCCACAGGGGTGCGACGGTTTCGGCGGTCACGACGCGGACGCGGCCCTCGGACGGTCCCTGCATCAGGGCGGAGACCGAGATGCCGAGGGTGTCGGCCAGCCGGACCAGGGTGGCCAGGTTGGGGTTGCCCTGGGCCTTCTCCAGTGCCACCAGGGCCCCCTTGCTGACCTGGGCGCGCCGGCTCAGCTCGTCCAGGGTCAGGCCCGCGCGGGTCCGGGCCGCCCTGACGTTGTACGCGACCGTCCGCAGGGCTGCGGCCGTCTCGGCCATCTGATCTCCATCCCCGTCACGGATTACTGGATTGAACCGTGCGGTCATTTGGTTGACACCGACCGGTCGATCCGTTGTACGGTGCGGTCGTTTCAATGATGGTAAGGGATGTGCTGTGATCGCTCTGCTCCTGGCTCTGGGCAGCTCACTCGCATACGGGTGCGCCGACTTCCTCGGCGGGCTCGGTGCCCGCAAGGCCCATGTCCTGCGTACGGTGATGATCGCCGCCCCGGCGTCGCTCGCGGTCGAGCTGCTGCTGTGGCCGGTGCTCGGGGCCTCGTTCAGCCTCGGTGCCCTGGGCTGGGGTGCCGCGTCGGGGGTCGTCTCCGCCGCCGCGTTCGCCCTTCTCTACCGCACCCTGGCGATCGGCCCGATGAACGTGCTCTCGCCGGTGACCGCCCTGGTCTCCGCCGCGCTGCCCGTCGGGGTGGGCCTGCTGCAGGGCGAGCACCTGGGCTCCGCCGGACTGGTGGGCCTGCCGCTCGCGCTGTTCGCGGTGGTACTGGTCAGCGCCGGGCACGGCGCCGGGGTCGTGCGCCCGTCCCGTACCGCGCTGCTGCTGGCCCTCGGCGCGGGCTCCGCCATAGCCCTCCAGCTGATCTTCCTGCACCAGGCGCCCTCGGACAGCGGTGTGGCGCCGCTGATCATCGGTCGCGCGGTCTCCTCCGCCGTCACCCTGGCCGTCGCCGGGCTGATGTACCGCAAGCTCGGCCCCGAGCGGCCCGCCTACGCGATGTCGGCCGCCGCGGGCGTCCTGGACTCGATGGCGAACCTGATGTTCCTGCTCGCCGCCCGCAGCGGGGACCTGACCATCGTGGCCGTGATCACCGCCCTCTACCCGGCCGGCACGGTCCTGCTCGCCCGCGGTGTGCTCGCCGAGCGCATCCACCGCGGCCAACTCGTCGGCCTGGGCACCGCCGCCGTCGCCGTCGGCCTCCTCGCCCTGACCTGAGCACATTCACGCACCCGCGCATCCGCGCACCCAGGAAACGGAAACACCGCTCATGACCACCTTCCGCATCGCCCCCGCCGTCACGGACGCCTTCCCCGACACTCTCATCGCCCTGGTCACCGCCACCGGCCTGCGCGGCCGCGAGCCCTGGCCCGACACCGCAGCCGCCCTGGAGGGCCTGGAGCGGGGGCTCGCCGACGGTGTCTGGCAGCCCGCCGCCGAGACCGACCCGCGCATCGAGGCGTGGCACACCGCCTACCGCTCCTTCGGCACCAACCCGCGCCGCGTCCGGCCCAGCGTCGACGCGCTCGGCCGCCGCTTCGCGAAGCGCGGGACCCTGCCGCGTATCAACCCGGCCGTCGACTCGTACAACGCCGTCTCCGTCCGTCACGGTCTGCCCGCCGGCGCCTTCGACCTGGACCACGTCACCGGCGACGTCGACATCCGGTACGCGGACGGCAGCGAGGAGTTCACTCCACTCGGCGAGCCCGAAGCCGTCGAGAACCCCAAGCCGGGCGAGATCGTCTACGCGGACGCCGGCGGCGTCCTGACCCGGCACTGGAACCACCGCGACGCCCACCGCACCCGTGTCACCGAGGACTCCGACCGCGTCGTATTCGTGCTCGAAACCCTCCGCACCACCCACGACGGCGACCTCGTCGGGGTCGCGGCCCAGGAGCTGAGGAACCTGCTCGCACCGCACTGCGAACGGACCGCCGTGCAGTACCTCGGGCCGACGGATCCCAAGGTCACCGTCTGAGACCGTCGCGCCTGCGGGCGTCGACCAGACCGGTCTCGTAGGCGACGATGACGAGTTGGGCGCGGTCGCGCGCCCGGAGCTTGGCGAGCAGGCGGCCGATGTGTGTCTTCACCGTGGCCGGGCTCAGCCGGAGGTGCTGCGCGATCTCCGTGTTGGACAGGCCGCGCGCGATCAGGCCGAGCACCTCCAGCTCCCGGTCCGTGACCCCGTCCAGCGAACGGGACGGCGGCCGTCCCGGCTCCGGGCGGCTGGCGAATTCCGCGATCAGACGGCTCGTGACCGAGGGCGCGAGCAGCGACTCCCCCGCGGCGACGACTCCGATGGCGGTGAGGACCTCCGCCGGCGGGGTGTCCTTCAGGAGGAAGCCGGTGGCTCCGGCGCGCAGTGCGGCATAGACGTACTCGTCCAGGTCGAAGGTGGTCAGGACCAGGACGCGGACCCGGGACGTGGCGGGGTCCGAGCAGATGCGCCGGGTGGCCTCGATGCCGTCGAGTTCCGGCATGCGTATGTCCATCAGCACCACGTCCGGCCGTTCGCGCCGGGCCAGTTCGACGGCCTCCGCGCCGGTCGCCGCCTCGCCCACCGCGGTCATGCCGGGCGTGTGATCGACCAGTACGCGGAAACTGCCGCGCACCATGGCCTGGTCGTCCGCGACCAGCACCCGGACCGGTGCTCCGTCGGTCATGTGTTCCGCTCCCCGTCGACCGGCAGCCGGACGGACACCGCGAAGCCGCCCTCCGGGCGCGGCCCCGCAGCGAAGCTGCCTCGGTACATCATGGCCCGCTCCCGCATCCCCAACAGTCCGTGCCCGCCGGGAAGTTCGTGTCCGGTCCGTCGGCGGCCCGCCGGTGGCCCGTCGTCGACGACGTCGATGCGGATCTCGCGCGTGTCCGCCGCGACCGTGACCCGGCACCGGGTCGGGGACGCGTGCCGTACGACATTGGTGACGGCCTCCTGGACGATCCGGTGGACGGTCATCCGCATCCCCTCGGTCAGTCCCTCCGTGCCGTTGACCGCGAAGCGGATGTCCGTGCCCGCCCGCTCGGCCTCGACACCCAGCGCGTCCAGGCGGCCGAGGTCCGGGACCGGGCCGAGCGGGGCGCCCGGGCCGAGCTGCCCGCCCCGGCCGGGTGTCGCGTCCGCGCCGGGGGGTGTGCTCTGGCCGCGCAGTACGCCGAGGGTGCGCCGCATCTCGGCCAGCGCCGACCGGCTCGTCTCCTCGATGATCTTCAGCGCGGCCCTCGCCTCCTGCGGATCGGCGTCCGCGACATGTCCGGCGACGCCCGCCTTGACGGCGATGAGGCCGAGGTTGTGCGAGACGATGTCGTGCAACTCCCGGGCGATCCTGAGGCGTTCCTCCGCCACCGCACGCTCCGCGCGACGCCTCTCGTCCCGTACGGCGTCGGCCCGGCGCCCGCGCACCGTGCGGCCCGCACCCCAGGAACCACCGATCACCAGCACCACCAGCCCGGCCACTCCCACGGCCCCCAAAGGGTCCTCGGCCGGGGTGACCACGGCCTCGCCGAGGTAGACGGCGCCGCCCGCCACCGTCAGCGCGACGGCCAGCGCGGGTACGGAGCGGCGGGCCGGTTCGGCGAGGCCGACCAGGTAGGCCCCGAAACCGGCCGCCGCGTACGGCTCGCGGACGATGTCCAGGAGCGAGGCGGCGGCCAGTGCGGCGAGGACGACCGCCAGGACCAGGAGCGGCCGGCGCCTGCGTACGGCGATGGGCAGGCCCACCGCGGCGGCGACCAGGTACCCGGTCCAGAGCGGCCCGGTGTAGTGCGCCTGGCCGTCGCCGGAACCCATCCGGACGAAACCGACGTAGACGGCGGTCAGGGACAACGCCGCGACGAGGTCGAGGAGTTGGAGCCGCAGACGGCGGCGGTCGACCGTGGGGATCACGGTCCGACGGTATCCGTACGGGCGGCGCATTCAGCCGGCCTGTCCGATCAGCACCATGAACGCGATCGCCACCGGGGTCAGCGCGGCCCACCGCAGCGCCGCCGCCCGGCCGGGTCGCGGCGCCTCGCGCAGCAGGCCGACGCCGGACGGCATCAGTGCGACGCACAGCCCGGCCAGGGCCACCAGCGACATCGGCGTGGTGCCCTTGAGAACTCCCAGGGGCAGCGCCGCCGTCAGGCCGAGCGCGACGGCCCGCACCGGCCCGAGCACCCGGGTGCGCCAGGCCCCGAGTGCGAGGACGATCCAGCCCGCGAGCACGGCGAGGTTGAGCGCGGCGAAGACGTGAAAGGCGCCGTAGCCGGCGGTCACGGCCTCGGTGGCGGCCTCGGCCCCGCGCGACCGCACCAGCTGGAAGGCCAGGTGGTCCACTCCCGCGTGGAAGGCGCGGGCGAACAGCCCGAAGACGACCAGGACTCCGCCCCACAGCCCCCATCCCGGGCTGCGGGCGCCGATCCGGGCGGCGAGCACGGCTACGGCGGGCCAGAGCAGCACGCTCCCGGCGGCGAACAGGCCGTACGCCGTGGCCATCAGCGTGGGGTGCCGTTCGTACGCGGCGAGTTGGTCCGGGTAGAAGAAGTGGAAGCGGACGCGCAGCAGCGCCCCGGCCAGCATCAGGACCGGGCCGAGCACCATGGCGGTGCCGGCTGCCCAGCGTCCGGTGAATCCGGCTGTGCCCATCCGCTCCACCGGCAGCGCGACGCGCAGCCGGGCGCCGATGGCGGTCGCCGGTGTGCCCATGGGGGCAGTTCGGTTCGTCATGCCCCGACGATGCCGCCCCTCCCCCGGCCGGGGCATCGGATCACGGCCCGGATCTCGGGGTCGGACCTGGGTATGACCCGCGTCCGCCGCGCGGTCACGGAACCCTCCGGGCCGGTTGTTAGATGTGGGGTGCAGCCGTGTCGCCGAGGCGATTTCGAGCCATCCACAGGGACCATATGAAGTCGGCCGATACCTGTACCCCTTGAGTTACCCCCAGTACAACGGTGATTTTTCGGGACGGGACCGGTCGGTATGGGTGTATCTGCGCAGGCGACGGGGCTGCGTAATGAGGGGAGACAGCGATGACCACCGAGGGCTTCACCACATGTCTGTGGTTCGACGGACAGGCCGAGGAGGCGGCGGAGTACTACGTCTCGGTCTTCAAGAACTCCCGCCTCGGGGCGATCGGCCGCTACAGCGAGGCGGGGCCGGGGCCCGCCGGGTCGGTGATGACGGTCGAGTTCGAGCTCAACGGCCAGAAGTTCGTGGGGGTGAACGGCGGCCCGGAGTTCACGTTCGACGAGGCCATCTCGTTCCAGATCCGCTGCGCGGACCAGGCCGAGGTGGACTACTACTGGGGCACTCTCACGGACGGGGGCGAGGAGGGGCCCTGCGGCTGGCTGAAGGACAGGTACGGACTCTCCTGGCAGGTCGTGCCGGAGGTGCTGCTGGGGATGGTCACCGATCCGGACGGGGCGAAGGCCGCCAGGACCACCAGGGCGATGATGACCATGAAGAAGCTGGACATCGCCGCGCTGCAGAAGGCCCACGACGGGGGCTGAGACGCGCCGCGGACCGGGAAGCGGGGGGGGGGGGGGGGGGGGGGGGGGGGGGGGGGGGGGGGGGGCGCGGGGCGGGCGGGGCGGCGGGCGCGGCGCGCCGGGCGCGGCCCGCCGCGGCGGGGCCGGGCGCGCGGCGCCCCCCCCCCCCCCCCCCCCGCCGCCCCCCGCCCCCCCCCCCCCCCCCCCCGCGCCCCCCCCCCCCCCCCCCCCCCCCCCCCCCCCCCCCGCTTCCCCGCTCTCACCGCCGCGCGTCGCTCCCCGTCCGCCGTGGCCCGAGGAAGGTGCCCGCGAGCAGCGCCCCGGCAAGCACCAGCGCCGAGTTGACCAGGATCGCGACCGAGACCCCCGAGAGAACGCCCTCGGGGCCGGTGTCGCCGAGTGCGGACATCCGGGCGGTGGCGACCGCGCTCATGACCGGGATGCCCATGGTGATGCCGACCTGCTGGGTCATGGTGGCGAGGCCGGTGGCCAGGCCCTGTTCCTCGTCGGGGAGACCGGAGGTCGCGGTGACCATGAAGGCGACGATCATCAGCATGTTGCCGATGCCGCCGACGAAGGTGGCCACCAGCAGAAGCGTGATCCAGGCCCCCGACGTCCCGAGCGCCACCAGGGAGAGGGTGGCGACGGCCTGGACGGCCCCGCCGGTGACGATGGTCCTGCGGTTCCCGAACCGGCCGACGGCGCGGCCGCCGAGGGTGCCGCCGATCACGGTGCCGATGCCCAGGACGCCGAAGGCGAGACCGGTGGCGAGCGGTGAGTACCCGAGGACCTCCTGCAGGTAGAGGGTGAGCAGGAAGACCAGCGAGGTCTCGGTGACGAAGGCGATGAGACCGGCGGTGTTGCCCCAGATGACGCTGCGCCGCTTCAGGATGTGCACGGGGACCAGCGGTGCCGCGGCCTTCTTCTCGACGGCCCGGAAGGCGACGAGGAGCGCGAGCCCGGCGAGGAGTGCGGCCAGGGTGGTGGGCCGGGTCCAGCCGGACTCGCCGGCCTGCGTCAGCCCGTAGACGAGCAGGAGCAGACCGCCGGTGACGGTCACGGCGCCGGGGACGTCGAGCCGGGGGCGCGCGGCGGGCCGCGAGTCGGTGATGACGGCCGGGGCGAGGGCGACCACCAGGGCGGCCACCGGCACGTTGATGAAGAACGCCCAGCGCCAGGAGAGCAGATCGGTGAGCAGGCCGCCGAGGATGGCCCCGGCGGTGAATCCGGCGGACATCAGCGCCCCGTTGAGCCCCAGGGCGCGTTCGCGCAGCGGGCCCTCCTTGAAGGCGGTGGTCAGCAGCGCGAGCCCGGCCGGGGTGACGGCCGCCGTGGCGAGACCCTGCAACACCCTTGCCACGAGCAGCACTTCGGGCGAGGTGGCGAGTCCGCCGAGGGCGGAGGAGAGACCGAGGACGACCATGCCGGCGAGGAACAGCCGCTTGCGGCCGACGAGGTCGGCGACACGGCCGAAGAGCAGTGTGAAGCCGGCGGCGGCGAGCGCGAACGCGGTGGCGATCCACTGGAGATGAGAGAGGGAGAAGCCGAGCCCCTCGCCGACGACCGGCAGTGCCACGTTCAGGATCGAGAAGTCCACAGCGATCATGAACTGGGCGCCGAGGAGGAGTACGAGGACGAGCTTCTGCCGTCCGGTCATACGGGTTTTCGACGAGGCGGCGGAGGGGGCGGAGGGAGCGAGGGAAGGCGCGGCGGCGGCGGTCGCGCCGGACGGGACCTGGCTGGGTGCGGACATGATGGGACTCCTCGACGGAGCAGGGACGGAGAGTTTTAACGGGACCACAGTTCCGTTAAGATGGGAGTCACCGTAGCAGAGGAAGAGTTACTAATGGAACTGGAGACCCGTTATGGCTTCTGAGGGTGTGGAACCCGGCAGCGTCCGGCCCGGTGGCCGTACCGCCCGGGTCCGGGAATCGGTCCTGCGTGCGGCGGGCGACGCCCTGGCCGAGCACGGCTTCGACCGGCTGGATCTCGCCGATGTCGCGCGCCGCGCGGAGGTCGGAAAGACGACCGTCTACCGGCGCTGGTCCACCCCCACCGGCCTGATCGCGGACCTGCTCGACGACATGGCCGAGCAGTCCTCGCCCCGCACGGCCACGGGTTCGCTGGCCGAGGATCTCAGGGCCAACGCCCGGCTGGTGGCCACGACCCTCTCCGACCCGCGGCAGGGGGCGCTCTTCAGGTCCGTGATCGCCGCCGCCACCTGCGACCCGCGCACCGCCGAGGCGCTGCACCGGTTCTACGCGATCCGGATCAAGGAGTGGTCCGGCTGCGTCACCGAGGCCGTGGAGCGCGGGGAGCTGCCCGCGGGCACGGACGCGGACGAGGTGATCCGCGCCGTGTCGGCGCCGCTCTACTACCGGTTGCTGGCCAGCGGCGACCCGCTCGACGAGTCGGCGGCGGACCGGGCCGCCGGGGCGGCCGAGGCGGCGGCCCGGGCGGGCGCGTACGTGAGCTGAGGACCGGCCGCCCGCCCCGTGGCGGCGATTAGCGCCCCGTCAGCCCGCCGGACGGGCGCGCAGCCGCACCGCCCACGGGTGCCCCGCGTCCTGGGCCAGGGAGATGGCCCCGGTCAGCCAGGCGCGCTGGTCCGCGTCGAGGACCGGCAGCGCCTTCGCGAAGTCCTGCTCGTCCTTGGGGCGCGGGGACCCGGCCTTGTACAGGAGCTGCACCTCGGGGCGGAGATACGGGACGCCGCCCTCGGAGACCCGGCCGAGCCGGCCGACCGGCAGCCGGATGCGGGGGTCGCGGCGGAACAGCCAGTCGTCGCCCTCCGTGTCGTCGAGCATGAGCTGGATGCGCCAGGGCTCGTCGGGCCCCGGACGGCACCAGATGTCGTGCACGTGCGGCGGCAGGATCTCGCCGGGCAGCCAGGGGCGCAGGGTGCCGGGCGGGTCCGCGGCCCACCAATCCCAGCCCGCCAGGAGCCGCTGGGCGGCGAGCTGGTCGCGGCGGAGCAGCAGCACGTCGATGTCGGCGTGGTCCCGGAAGGCATGGCCCACGGCGAATTCGACCGCGTATCCCCCGGCGATCCACCAGGGGACACGCAACGGTGCGAAGAGGCGTGCGGCCTCGTCCGGCGGGGGCGGATCCCAAGGGCCCCACGGGGTCTCCGTACGCATGGCCGCAGGCCTCTTCCCCTCTCCGGCGCCGCCCGACGCGAGGTCGGCCGGTCCGGCTCCGTCCGACGCCGGGTGGGTCCGTCTTCAGCGGGTCCCGGGCCGGTCCGTCTTCAGCGGGTCCCGGGTCAGTCCGTCTTCAGCAGGTGCCGGTAGCTGTCCGGATGCTCCCGCAGGAACGTGGCCAGGCTCGTCGCCGGATGCCCGGTGAGCTCCGGTACGGCGTCCGAGACCGTGGCCATCTCGCCGGTGGCGATGGCCTCGTACGAGGTCACCCAGCCGGCCACCTCCCAGTCCTCGGCGCCGTACTGCGCCCGGGAGGCGTAGGCCTCCTCCCGGGTCTCCGGCAGGTAGGTGACGGTCCGGCCGGTGACCCTGGTGAGCTCCTCGGCCGCCTCGGCGAGGGTGAACGCCTCCGGGCCCGTGAGCTCGTAGGTGATCCCGTCGTGGCGGGTGTCGGCGCTCTCGGTGTCGGCCAGCAGGACCGCGACCGCGGCGTCCGCGATGTCGTCGTGCGCCACCGCCGCCACCCGGCCGTCCCCGGCCGGTCCGCGCAGCACTCCGTCGGCGCCGGTCATGGCCGGGATCCCGGCGAGGTACAGGCTGTCGCGCAGGAAGGTGTGGCGGATGTCGGCGGCCCGGATGTGCGCCTCGGTGTGCCAGTGGTCCCGGGCGAAGGTGAACGTGGCGTCCGGCGCCGCGCCCAGGAACGAGACGTACACGATGCGTTCCACGCCCACGGCGACCGCCGCGTCCACAGCCGTCGTGTGCTCCCGCACCCGGTACGGGCTCTCGTGCGCCGAGACGAGGAACAGCGTGTGCGCCCCGGCCAGGGCGCGGCGCATCGCCTCGCCGTCGCCGTACCGGGCGGGCGGCGCGGCCACGGCGCCGGGGAGTTCGGGCAGCCGGGAGGGGTCGCGCCCGAGGAGCCGCACGGGCACGCCGGCCCGCGCCAGGCGCCGTGCGACCCGGCCGCCGACGGCTCCGCCCGCGCCGGTGACGGCGACGATGGGGGCGTCCGGGTTCTCCGGGCCGGTGGGGGGTGGGTTGTTCATGCGGGGTCGCCTTCCTTGCGCGGCCAGGGGCGCACCTCCACGACCGCGTCCACCGGGACGGGGCCGTAGATGTGCGGGAACTCCTCGCCACCGGGCGCGACGGACTCGTACCGTACGGGCACCGGGAGCCGGTCGGGATCAATAACGAGGACCACGAGTTCCTGGTCTCCGGTCCCGGCCCCGCTCCCGGCGCCGTACAGCATCTCGGCGACGCCGGGGAGCTGGTGCGGCAGCGAGCAGTGGATGAAGCCCTCTTCGTGCAGGGTGCGGCCGCGGGTGGACATCTCGTACGTCCCGATCCCGCGGGCCGCCTCCCACAGGGGCCCTTCGGTGAGGTGCAGCAGCAGTTCGGCCATGGGCCAAAACTAGCCGCGTCGACGCGCCCTCCGGGCCATCAGCGTGGCCGCCGATCCGGCCGCGAGCAGAGTGGCGGCGATTCCGCCGAGAATCCATTCACCGCCGCGCGCCCGTGTGCGGGAGCTCGCCCCCGGGGTGGGGCTTGTGCGGCCAGTCGGGCCCGTCGGGCTTGTGCGGCCAGGTGTGGGACGGGGTCGGCTTCGGGCCCGGGGTGTGGGTCGGGGTGTGGGTGGGCTTCGGTGTGGGGGTGTCCGTCGGGGTCGGCGTGGGCCTGTCCGTCGGGGTCGGGGTCGGCGTGTCCGTCGGCGTCGGGGTGGGAGTCGGCTCCTCGCCTCAGCCCGGCAGATCGCCGTCGAACCGGTAGGCGTGCAGCTCCTGGCCGCCCGACTCGCCCGCCGAGGTGTGGGTCAGCGAACCGGCGGTGTAGAAACGGCCGTTGGTGCCGCTCATGTCCAGGATGGTGGTACTGAACTGCCGGCCGATCAGCACGCTGCCCTGGAACTGCCCGGTGCCGTGCAGACCGACCTCGGTGGCGTCCGGGAAGTTCCACAGCAGGTGCTCGCGGAGCCCGGCCTGCGGCAGCGAGCCCATCAGCGTGCTGATGTTGCGGCTGCTCCCGTAGACGTTGACGAGCACCGTCGCGCCGTCCGGGATCGCGGCGAACGTGGTGCCCTGCTGGCCGCCCTGGGCCGAGACCAGATCGGCGTCCACGGCGAACACCTGGAGGGGCGAGGTGCCGTCGCCGGTGAAGACCGTCTCGGAACCGGAGTTGACCACGGTGCCGGTGGCGGGGCGGCGGTGGTCCTGGTTGTCGTCGTACGCGTAGCAGTGGCTGGCCGCGGTCAGCTCGTCGCGCAGGTCCGCGTACGGGGCCGTGGCGTCCGCTTCGTGGACCGGGTCCGGGATCACCGTTCCACTGACGGTCCGGGCGTACTTGACCACGCCGTGGTTCGTTCCCTCCTCGGCGAGCAGCCGCTGCCCGGTCGCGATGGACAGAGGCCCGCCCACGGTCAGGTAGTCGGAGTCGTCGGGGGGCGGCACCCGGGAGCCCCCGCCGGCCACGCCGACGTTGTAGACCTGCGAGGCACCCTCGCGCTTGTTCATGTCGAACCGCCCGAGGGTGACGATCTTCCCCTCGGCCTCGGCGGCGGCCTCCCGGACCAGGAAGTCGCCGCCGACGAAGATGTTGATGTTGCGGTCGTGGTGGGTGACGGGCCCGCTGTTCGGATCGAGCCAGGTCGTCGGGCAGTCGCTGCCCAGACACGGACCGAGCCCGCCGGGCAGCGGGTCGGCGAGAGCGATGGACGCCGTCGTGCCCACCATTGCCGCGGCCGCCGCCATGGCCACCGCCGCCCGGATACCGTTGCCGCGCGCACGCGCATGTGTTGCCATACAGGGCAATATGCAACTTTTCCTACAAGCGGCAGGAGCGCCACGCCCGGACCGACCCCGATACCCAGGACCGCGCCCGGTTCCGCGCCCGGGGGCGCACCCGCGCGGCGCTTCACGATCCCTGGCGGTGCGTCAGCCCCCTTCCGCCAGCAGTCCGGCCTCCACGTCCGGGTCCAGGCCGACCGCGGGCCGGTCCGGTCGCTGCGGCGCCACCCCGCCCAGCTCCTCCAGCCACTTCCAGGTGTCGGCGACCGTATCCTCGACCGGGCGGCAGCGCAGGCCGGTCGCGTACGCCCGGCTGACGTCGCCCCCGTGGATCGCCTCGTACAGCTCGCCCGGCGGCAGCCAGACCGGCAGATCGGCCCATGGCTCCACACCGGCCGCGAGGATCCTCTCCGCGGGCGTCCAGCGCAGTTCCGCGTCGGAGCCGGTGAACCGCACACAGGCGTCCAGCAGTTGCCCCATCGTGGCGTGCCCCGGCCGGCTGACCAGGTCGTACGGCCCGTGCAGACCGTTGTCGGCCGCGTCCAGCAGCCAGTTCGCGAGGTCGCGGGCGTCGATGTACTGAAGCGCCACGTCCGGCGTGCCCGGGGCCAGTACGGGTCCGCCGCGGGCGATCCGCCCCAGCCACCAGGGCAGTCGGCCGATGTTCTCCCAGGGCCCCAGGATCAGTCCCGCGCGGGCGAACAGGGCCCGGTCCCCGAAGGCGTCGAACGCGGCCAGTTCGCCGCCGCGCTTGGCCAGCGGGTACGAGACGTCACCGCCCGCGTCGGGCGAGGCACCGGCCACCAGCGGACCGTCCTCCGCCAGGCCGGCCGGGGCCGGGTATTCGTACACGGAGCGGCTGGAGACGTACGCGTACCGGGCGGCCCGGTCCGCCAGCAGACGGGCCGCGTCCCGCACGGCCGAGGGGGCGCCGCTCCAGGTGTCCACCACCAGGTCCCAGGTGTACCCATCGCCGGAACCCTCGCCGTCGCCCGCCAGGGCGGCCAGGCCGTCCTCGGTGGTGCGGTCGCCCAGGAGCTCCGCCACACCCGGCGGGGGCCCGTGCCGGCCGCGGTGGAACACCGTGACCTCCCAGCCCCGCGCCAGCGCCGCCTCGGTGACGGCGCGTCCCACGAATTCCGTACCGCCCAGCATCAGAAGCCTCATGGGCCCGACTCTGCCCGCCTGGCGGCCTGCTGGGAACCGGTCCTCGCTCTCGGCGGAATCGGGAAGCGGTTCGTCACGGCGTCGGGGCGGGCGGGCCGCGTTCGTCACGGCGTGCGGGCGAGCGGGCTTCGGTTGCGCAGCAGCCACTGGTGGTACCCGGCAGCGCGCCGGGCCGCCTCGCAGTAGGCCGCCTCCAGCTCCCCGTACACCGCACCCATGTCGGCGCCCGGCCGGGACACCAGCAGCAGCCGTACGGCGAGGGGGTCGTCGCGCAGTGGGCGGATGGCCATGTCGTCGCGCGGTCCGGAGGTGGGCTGGCAGGGGGCGACCGCCTCGCCGAGCACGACGAGGGAGGCGGCGGTGAGGTAGTCGCCGTGCAGGACGGTCGGCGCGAGCCCGGCCTCGCCGAACACCCGGCGCAGCCCGTCCCATTCACCGTCCACCGTGGGGTCGACCATCCACCGGTCGCCGGCCAGATCGACGAGGTCGACCACGGGCCGGGCTGCGGCCGGATGGTCCCTGGCCATGGAGATGAACTGCGGTTCGCGGTCCAGGAGTACGCGCTGTTCCAGGCCGTCGGGGACGGCCAGCGGGCAGCCCTCGACCTCGTGGACGAAGGCGACGTCGAGCCCGCCCGTCGCAATGTCGCGCAGCAGTGCGCGGGCCGATACGTCGACCCGCAGCGAGATGTCCGTGTCGGGCAGCCGGAGTCGCAGCCTGCGCAGCCAGCCGCCGATGACGCGGCTCGCGGTGCAGCCGATGCGCAGCCGCGGCCCGGAGGCCCGGACCGCGTCGGCCTCCGCCTTCGCGTCGCTGACCAGGGCGGTCATCCCGTCGACCAGGGGGCGGGCCCGGCTGAGGACGGCGCGGCCGAGCAACGTCGGGCGGCAGCCGGTCCGTTCGCGGCTGAACAGTTCGGCGCCCAGGGTGTTCTCGATCCGGCGCAGCTGGGTGGTCAGGGAGGGCTGGCTCACGCCCAGTCTGCGGGCGGCTTGGTGCAGGCTGCCCGTGTCCGCGATGGCGCACAGCGCCCTGAGGTGTCTCACCTCAAGCTCCATACGGTCGAGCGTAGGGCGGCGGGCGACGGTCGCACCAGACTCCCCAATCGCATCAAAGTCCGTTAATTCACCTGGAGTTGGGGAACGCTTCGACGGCAGTACCCGGGGTGGCAGCAGTCCGGTGACAGGGCGGCGACAGGACGGCGATAGGGCGGTGTTATCGCCGGTTGACATCATCCGCACGGGCTCCGGCTCCCCGACACTCTCTGCGTACCGCACCCGTCCGGGTCCGATCATCGGACGGGTTCATCGGACCGGTTACCGGTAGGAGACCCCCCATGAGACACCCCAGGACCGTCATGTCGGCCGTGGTCGGCCTCGGCTTCGGCCTCGCGGCCGCGCTCGGCACCGCCCCCGCCATCGCCGCCTCCCCGGCCCCCGCCGCCGCACTCGCCGACACCGCTTCGCAGGCCCGCGCGGGCTACACCGCCTACGCCGGGTCGCACGAGAACGCCGCCGCGAACAAGGCGTTCTTCGAGGCGGTCGCCAAGTCCGTGGCGAAGAAGCGGGCGGCGAACCCCGGCGCCCAGTCGGTCACCGTCGTCTACAGCGCGGCCAACGCGCCGAGTTTCCGCAGCTCGATAGCCAACAGCGCGCAGATCTGGAACAGCTCCGTCTCCACCGTCCGGCTGCAGGAAGGCTCGAACGCCGACTTCGCCTACTACGAGGGCAACGACTCCAGGGGCTCGTACGCGAGCACCGACGGTCACGGCAACGGGTACATCTTCCTGGACTACGCGCAGAACCAGCAGTACGACTCGACCCGCGTCACCACGCACGAGACCGGGCATGTGCTCGGCCTTCCGGACCACTACTCCGGCCCGTGCAGCGAACTGATGTCGGGCGGCGGCCCCGGCCCGTCCTGTACCAACCCGTACCCCGACGCGAACGAGCGCAGCCAAGTCAACTACCTGTGGCAGTACGGCTTCGCGGCCGGACTCGCGCGCAGCGCCTCCTGACCCCGTACGGTCCGGACGCACCGCACAGCACAGCGCCTCACCGCACAGCACAGGCCTCACCGGCCCGAAGCGGCCACCTCGTAGGACGGGGTGGCCGCTTCGGGCCGGTCCGCGCCCCCTCGCCTCAGGCGTGTTCCAGCGGGAACGCGCCCCGGTGTCCGGTGCCCGCGCCGGTGTCCGGGCGGGGCTCGTACTCGCGGCAGCTCCAGATCTCCTGGACGAATCCGGTACGCCGGTCCCACAGATCCCGGAGATCACCCTCACCGGCCGCCTCGCGGTAGGCGTCCTTGGCGCCCCGGAAGCAGGCGAGGCCGCCGGACAGTCCGCGCACCGCGGCCGGGGCCGGGAAGTAGTCCGAGAAGGCGCAGGCGATGCAGGTCTGGAGTCGCACCCCGGGCGGCAGCGCGCGCTGGATGGTGGCGAGCGCGGACGCGAAGTCGCTCTCGGCGCGATGGGACGCGTAGGCCGCACCGCCGAACTGCAATTCGAGGCTGAGGTGCGAATCGGGTCGGCGCAGCGACAACAGGCAGCTGAGCGTTGCCTGGTGGACCGCTCCGTCCCAGATGACCGGGAGCGGCAGGTCCCACTCCAGGACGCAGTCGCTCAGCGCACCGTCCACCAGGACGAACCGGTCGTCGGCCGGTGGCGCGCCGGCGGCCGGGGTGAGGCCGTCGAAGCTCGCGCCCTCGAAGTCGATGCCTCTTGTCCGGAGGCGTAGTTGCTGTCCGTCGGTGGTGAGGACGACGGCGTCGGAACCCTGTCGGTCCCGGTACCACCCCGCCCATGACTCATCTGTCATGGGCACGGACTGTAGCCCGTGCCCATGACAGTCGCCCGATCGCCCTCCGTTTCCCGTCACGGGCCTTGTGACCTCGGCGCCTTGTTCCGTTCCCCCCGGTTCCGGGCTCCTCCGTTCCGGGCTCCTCCGTTCCGCTCTCCTCGGGTCCGGTCTCTTCGATTCCGCTCTCCTCGGTCCCGGTCTCCTTCCTCCGCGCCTTCACCGTTCCCGGTCCCGGTGGTTCGTGGTCAGTTCGTCCGGCGGGTCACGAACTCCGCCAGGGCCAGGAGGTCGCCGGCCCGGGCCAGGTCGGGGACCGCCCGGGACAGATGGTGGACGGCGCGGGCCATCCGGTCCGCCGCGGCGATCTGCGCCCAGTCCCGGCCGCCGGCCCGGTCGACGGCGTCGGCAGCCCGGCTCACCTCACCCGGGGTGTTCATCGATCCCCGGTAGAGCGTGGCGAGTTCGGCCGCGGCCGAGGTGCCGGAGGTCAGCGCGGCGACGACGGGCAGCGACTTCTTGTGGGCGACGAGATCCGCCCCGACCGGCTTCCCGGTCCGCGCCGGGTCCCCCCAGATGCCGATCAGGTCGTCGATGAGCTGGAAGGCGAGGCCCGCCTCCCGGCCGAAGCCGTCCATTCCCCGGACCGCCCGCTCCTCAGCGCCCGCGTACAGCGCCCCCAGTGCGCACGCACAGCCGAGCAGGGCTCCGGTCTTGGCGGTGGCCATGGTCAGGCACTCGTCCAGCGTGACCTCGTCGGGGCCCCGGTCCTCGAAGGCGCAGTCGGCCTGCTGGCCCGCGCACAGCTCGATGACACAGGCCGAGAGCCGCGCCGAGGCACGGGCCGAGGCCGGGTCCGGATCCTCGGCCAGCAGCCGCTGGGCGAGGGCGAGCATGGCGTCGCCCGCGATCACGGCGTCGGGGATGCCGAAGACCGCCCAGGCCGTGGGCCGGTGGCGGCGGGTCCGGTCCTCGTCGATGACGTCGTCGTGCAGCAGCGTGAAGTTGTGTGCCAGCTCCACGGCGACGGCCGCCCGTACCGCCCGTTCCGGATCGCCGCCCAGCGCGCGGGCGGCGGCGAGGACCAGGGCGGGCCGGATCGCCTTTCCGGCCGGCCCCGAGGCCGGGGTGCCGTCGGCCTCCTGCCAGCCGAAGTGGTACATCGCGACGCGGCGGATCGATCCGGGTAAGGATTCGACGGCGGCGCGCAGTCGGGGATCGACCAGGGCCCGGGTCTCCTCCAGGAGAGCCGCGCCCTCCTGGCCCTGCGCCACGGGGGCGGCCGGGGCGTCGTCGCCCGGGGCCCGGGGTTTGGGTGGTTGGGGTACATGGTGGGTCTTCACTGGGGCGTCCTCCCGAGGCCGCCCCGGGCACCGCTGCCCGGTGGCGGAGGTTGACGGGGCCCGGACATCGTCGTCCGGACCCCCGCGGGGCTACCGCCAGCGGCTGACCTCGACGTTCTCCAGTACGCCCAGGGCGTCCGGCACGAGGACGGCCGCGGAGTAGTAGGCCGTCACCAGATAGGAGATGATCGCCTGCTCGTCGATCCCCATGAAGCGGACCGAGAGGCTGGGCTCGATCTCGTCGGGGATGCCGGTCTGCTGGAGTCCGATGACGCCCTGCTCGTCCTCACCCGTCCTCATGCAGATGATCGACGTGGTCCGGGCGTCGGTGACCGGGATCTTGTTGCACGGGAGGATCGGCACCCCTCGCCAGGCCGGCACATGCTGTCCGCCGAGGTCGACGCTCTGCGGTACCAGACCGCGCCTGTTGCACTCGCGGCCGAACGCGGCGATGGCCCTCGGGTGGGCGAGGAAGAGCTTCGACCCGCGGCGGCGCGAGAGCAGTTCGTCCATGTCGTCGGGGCCGGGCACGCCGTCGTGCGGCTGGAGGCGCTGCCCGTAGTCGCAGTTGTTGAGCAGCCCGAACTCGCGGTTGTTGATCAGCTCGTGCTCCTGGCGCTCGCGCAGCGCCTCGACCGTGAGCCGCAACTGCTGCTCGGTCTGGTTCATCGGCTGGTTGTAGAGGTCGGCGACCCGGCTGTGGACCTTCAGCACGGTCTGGGCGACGCTCAGTTCGTACTCGCGGGGCGCCGCGTCGTAGTCGACGTACGTGTGCGGGACGACGGCTTCGCCGACGTGGCCGGCGGAGAGGTCGATCGCCGCCTCGCCGTACTTGTTGGTGCGCTGCTGCGGGATGTTGAGCAGTCCGGCGAGATGGTCGCGGAGCGGCTGCGCCCGCTCGGCGAGGTTCAGCACGTCGGCCCGGCTCAGTGTCAGCACCGTACAGGCGGTGACGGCGCGGGCGGTGTACTCCCAGACGGCGTCGCCGTCGACCAGGGCCTGGTCCCCGAAGTAGGCCCCGTCGGCGTGGACCCCGAGCACCGTCTCGTCCCCGTACGGGCCGGTGCCGATCTTCTCGACCTTGCCGTGCGCCAGCAGATAGACGCTGTCCGCCGCGTCCCCCGACGCGGCCAGCACCTGCCCCGCCGCGATCTCGCGCTGCTCGCAGCGCCGGGCGAGCTCGCCCAGCACCTCCTCGTGACCGAAGTCCCGCAGGGCGGGAAGCTCACCGAGCTCGGCCGGGATGACCGCGACCCGGTCACCGGTCTGCACAAAGGTCACCCTGCCGTCCCCGACCGCGTAGCTCAGCCGGCGGTTCACCCGGTAGGTACCACCTTGCACCTGCACCCACGGCAGCATCTTCAGCAGCCACCGCGAGGTGATCTCCTGCATCTGCGGGGCGGACTTGGTGGTCGTCGCGAGGTTCCGCGCCGCTGCCGTCCCCAGGCTCTGCTGCGGCGGCAACGACGCGTTCTGAACCTCTTCACCAACGGACATCTGTCGTCCTCTCGATTCTTCGGCTGACCTGCGCGAAGAAGCCTTTCAGCACGGAGAGCGGTCGCGCCATTACACAAAAGAGTGTGACTAATCGGCTTTGGGCTGGGCACAACGCACAGCGACCTCCGCGAGTGGACTTAAGTTGCATCCTCGATGCAACTTATCTACGGTGGTTGTCATGCGGCTGACGAGATTCACCGACGTGGCGCTGCGCGTACTGATGCGCCTCGCCGTCGTGGAGAACGAGGATCCGCCGACCACCCGGGAGGTGGCGGCCACCATGCAGGTGCCGTACACCCACGCCGCGAAGGTCGTCGCCAAGCTCCAGCACCTCGGCCTGATCGAGGCGCGACGGGGTCGCGGCGGCGGGCTCAGCCTCACCGGAGCAGGGCGCTCCGCCTCGATCGGCGGACTGGTCCGGAAACTGGAGGGACCCGGCGACGTCGTCGACTGCGAGGGCACCACCCCGTGCCCCCTGCGCTCGGCCTGCCGGCTGCGCGGCGCCCTGCGCCAGGCGGAGGAGGCCTTCTACGCCTCCCTCGATCCGCTCACCGTCACCGAACTCGTCGCACCCCCCACCGGACCGCTGCTGATCGGCATCAGCAGCGGTCGCCCCGCCCCCGACTGAGCCGCCGCACGCCACACATCACCGGCCGCACACCGCGCACACGCGCCACGGACCCACCGCCCGGCCTCGCGCCGCCCAAAAATACGCATCTCAAATACCAATTCACTCATGAGGAGTCCCGATGCTCTCCGAGACGTCGACCGCCACCGTCCGCGCCACCCTGCCCGCCGTGGGCGCGGCCGTCGGAGACATCGCCGATCTCTTCTACCGCAAGCTCTTCGACGCCCACCCCGAGCTGCTGCGCGACCTCTTCAACCGCGGCAACCAGGCGTCCGGCGCCCAGCGGCAGGCCCTCGCGGGTTCCATCGCCGCCTTCGCGACGCAGCTGATCGAGCACCCGGACACCCGCCCCGACGTGATGCTCGGCCGGATCGCCCACAAGCACGCCTCGCTCGGCGTCACCCCCGCCCAGTACGACGTCGTGCACACCCACCTCTTCGCCGCCATCGCCGAAGTGCTCGGCGACGCGGTCACCCCGGAGGTCGCCGCCGCCTGGGACGAGGTCTACTGGCTGATGGCCGGCGCCCTGATCTCGATCGAGGAGCGGCTGTACGCGCAGCAGGGCGTCGTCGCCGGCGACGTGTGGCGCGAGTGGGAGGTGGTCACCCGGATCGAGGAGACCGCCGACGTCGCCACCTTCCAGCTCCGCCCCGCCGACGGAGCGCCCACGCCCGCCTTCCGGCCCGGCCAGTACGTCTCCGTACAGGTGGAACTCCCCGACGGGGCCCGCCAGATACGCCAGTACAGCCTCTCCAGCGCCCCCGGCTCCCGGCTCCGCTCGATCACCGTCAAGCGGGTGCGGGGCGGCGGCTCGCCCGACGGCGAGGTCTCCCGCCACCTGCACACCGAGGTGGAGGCCGGTGACGTGCTGCGCGTCTCCGCCCCGTACGGCGACCTCGTGCTCGACTCCGTCGACGCACCGCTCCTGCTCGCCTCCGCGGGCATCGGCTGCACCCCGATGCTCTCGATGCTGGAGCACCTCGCGGCGACCGGACACCGCGCCCCGGTCACCGTCGTGCACGGCGACCGCTCCCCCGCCACCCATGCGATGCGTACCGATCACGCCCTGCTCACCGGCAAACTCCCCGACGCCGCCGCCCACTTCTGGTACGAGGACCCCGAGCCCGGCCACCCGGCCGACCGCACCGGCCTGGTCGACCTGAGCGGCCTCGCCGTCGCCCCCGGCACCCACGCCTACCTCTGCGGCCCGCTGCCCTTCATGCGTGCCGTACGCACCCAGCTGCTGGCCAAGGGCATCCCGGCGACCGACATCCACTACGAGGTGTTCGGCCCCGACATGTGGCTGGCACAGGGCTGAATCCGGCCCACTGCTCGCGGACCTGACCGGTTCGGATCGCACACGGTCCGAACAGCCACCGAGGGCATGGCCCGGAGAGCGGCATTCCGGTAAAAGCGGATCAAGGCTGTTCAAGGCTGGTTCCCCCCACGCACGAAGGAGACGGCCATGTCCTCGCCCATGTCCGCGAGCAGGTTCCTGGAAGTCCTGATGAACGAGGGGCTCACCGTCGTCCAGGTCGGCGACTGGCGCAGCCACAACCGCAACCACAAGGGCCCCTGGGGCCCGGTCAACGGCGTGATGATCCACCACACCGTCACCAGGGGCACCGAGGCCACCGTGGGCGTCTGCCGCGACGGCTACCCGGATCTGCCCGGCCCGCTCTGCCACGGCGTGATCGCCAAGGACGGCCGGGTCCACCTGGTCGGCCACGGCCGCGCCAACCACGCCGGACTCGGCGACAGCGACGTACTGCGCGCCGTCGTCGCCGAGAAGCGCCTCCCCGGCGACAACGAGGCCGACACCGACGGGAACAGGCACTTCTACGGCTTCGAGTGCGAGAACCTCGGCGACGGCGAGGACCCCTGGCCCGAGGCCCAGCTCGAAGCCATCGAGAAGGCCGCCGCCGCCGTCTGCCGCCACCACGGCTGGAACTCCCGCTCGGTGATCGGGCACAAGGAGTGGCAGCCGGGCAAGGTCGACCCGCGCGGCTTCACGATGGACTCCATGCGGGCCCGCATCCACGACCGGCTCAAATGACCGGCGCCCGCCCGGCACGGTGCCGTACGGCGACAATTGCGGCATGCCCTCCGAAGTACTCGACCTCTCCCGGCTGCGACCGGTGCTCCCCTCGCCCCTGCAGCCGGTCGAGGACGAGCGCTTCGCCCGCCACGGCGTCCGGCTGCTGCTCAAGCGGGACGATCTGATCCACCCCGATCTGCCCGGCAACAAATGGCGCAAGCTCTCCCTCAATCTGCGGGCCGCCGCCGGGCGCACCGTGCTGACCTTCGGCGGCGCCTACTCCAACCATCTGCGGGCCACCGCCGCCGCCGGGCGGCTGCTCGGCTTCCCCACCGTCGGGGTGGTACGCGGCGACGAACTGGCCGGCCGGCCTCTGAACCCCTCGCTCGCCCGGTGCGCCGCCGACGGGATGACCCTGCACTTCGTGGACCGTGCGACCTACCGCGCGAAGGGTGATCCGGAGGTCCTGGCGGGGCTGCTGAGCCTCTTCGGGGAGTGCTGTGTCGTCCCGGAGGGCGGCAGCAACGCCCTGGCCGCACAGGGGTGCGCGGAGCTGGGGCGCGAGCTGCGCGGAGCGGCCGACGCCGTCGCGGTGGCCTGCGGCACCGGGGGCACCCTCGCCGGGCTCGCCGCCGGGCTCGCGCCGGGGCAGCGCGCCCTCGGCGTTCCGGTGCTGCGCGGCGGCTTCCTGGGGGACGCGGTGCGCGGACTCCAGGAGGAGGCGTTCGGCGGCCCGGCCGGGGCCTGGTCGCTGGACGAGCGCTTCCACTTCGGCGGCTACGCCCGTACGACCCCGGCGCTGCACGCCTTCGCCGACGACTTCGAGCAGCGGCACGGCCTGCCCGTCGAGCGGCTCTACGTGGCCAAGCTGCTGTACGCGCTCACCGAACTGGCCGGGGAGGGCGCGCTCCCTCCGGGAACCGCGCTCGCGGCGGTCGTCACGGGCAGCCCTCAGGGGGCGTCGGACTCCTCCCGGTAGGCCGCCGCCTCTTCCAGGTCGAGCCGCCTGAGCAGCGTCCGCAGCATCTCGTCGTCGATCCGCCGCTCGTCCCGCAGCGTCACGAAGACCTCGCGCTCGGCGCCGATCATCTCCCGGGCCAGCCGCCGGTAGGTGTCGTCCGCCGACTCCCCGGTCACCGGATTGGCCGCGCCCAGCCGTTCCCACACGGCGTTGCGGCGGCGTTCCAGGACGGTGCGGAGCCGGTCGGCGAGGGGGCCCGGCAGCTGGTTGCGGCGATCGGCGAGCAGTTCGTCCAGCCGTGCCTCGGCCGCCGCGGAGGCCTCGCTCTGGGCCTGCGCCTCGGCCAGCGTCTCCGCCTTCGCGTCGCGCCCGGGGAGCTTCAGGACTCGCACCAGCAGCGGCAGGGTGAGCCCCTGGACGACCAGGGTGCCGATGACCGTGGTGAACGTCAGGAAGAGCACCAGGTTGCGGGCCGGGAAGGGGCTCCCGTCGGACATGGCGAACGGGATGGAGAAGGCGATGGCGAGCGAGACGACACCGCGCATCCCGGCCCAGCCGACGATCAGCGGCGCCGTCCAGTCGGTGTCGGGCTCGCGTTCCCTGATCCGTCGCGACAGCCACCGGGGCAGGTACGTCGCCGGGTAGACCCAGATGAAGCGGACCACGACGACGGCGAGGAAGACGATCACCGCGTACCGGACGGCCTCACCGACCGCGTATTCGCCGAGCCCCTTCAGCACGAAGGGCAGCTGGAGCCCGATCAGCGCGAAGACCGCCGACTCCAGGATGAACGCGACCATCTTCCAGACGGCCGCCTCCTGGAGCCGGGTGGCGAAGTCGACCTGCCAGGACCGGTGGCCCAGGTAGAGCGCCACCACGACCACGGCGAGCACCCCGGAGGCGTGTACGCGTTCGGCCGCCGCGTACGCCACGAAGGGGATCAGCAACGACAGCGTGTTCTGCAGCAGCGATTCCCTGAGATGGGTACGGAGCCAGTGCAGCGGCACCATCAGCGCCAGACCGACCACCACACCGCCGACGGCGGCCAGGAAGAACTCGCCGATCCCCGCGCCCCAGCTCATGCCCTCGCCCACGGCGGCGGCGATCGCCACCTTGTAGGCGGTGATCGCCGTGGCGTCGTTCACCAGGGACTCCCCCTGCAGGATCGTCGTGACCCGGCCGGGCAGCCCGACCCGGCGCGCGATCGCGGCGGCCGTGACCGCGTCCGGCGGGGCGACGACCGCGCCGAGCACCAGCGCGGCGGTCAGCGGCAGGCCGGGCACCAGGCGGTACGCCAGCCAGCCGACCGCGACGGTCGCGAACAGGACGTAGCCGATCGAGAGCAGCGCGACCGGCCGGAGATTGGCCCGCAGATCGAGGTACGAGCTGTCGACGGCCGCCGTGTAGAGCAGCGGGGGCAGCAGCAGCGGCAGCACGACGTGCGCGTCCAGGGTGTAGGTGGGCACCCCGGGCAGATAGGAGGCGATCAGGCCCACCGTGACGAGCAGCAGCGGGGCAGGCACGGGGGTACGGCGGGCCGCCCCCGCCACCGCCGCACTGGCCGCGACCAGTCCCACCAGCGGCAATACGTCCATTCCACGGTCCTCGCATCCGCAATTCACGGGCCACGCATCCGTCGTAACCTGACAATCATGAGTGACTGCTCTCACGTGTCCGTACTGCCGCGCCCCGAACCGGCCCCGCTCAGCGCGACCTGCCCGGGATGCCTCGCCGCGGGCACCCACCCCGTGCAGCTGCGGCTCTGTCTGGTCTGCGGCCATGTCGGCTGCTGCGACTCGTCACCGCTCCAGCACGCCACGGGACACTTCAAGGAGACCGGCCATCCGGTGATGCGGAGCTTCGAACCCGGCGAGAGCTGGCGATGGTGCTTCGAGGACGGTTCGATCGTCTGACGTCTGGGTACGTCAAACCGGCGCCGGTTGTTCGTAATTGACCGCCGCAGACCCCTACCCACTGTGTGTGCTCATGGGCTTACCATGAGTGACAGCCATGGGCTGGGGCTCTGGCGACACGGCATCATGGATCGCGATAGCGTCGCGGACCAGAACCGAAGACGTACCACATGGCTCCGGGGCACCCTTCCCGGATCCTCGAAAGAGTTTGTGCCACCTTGGAGGTGAGGGTGTCCCAGATCGCAGGCGAGCCCGGGAATCAGGACTTCGTAGAGGTCCGGCTGCCCGCTGCGGGTGCCTACCTGTCGGTGCTGCGTACGGCCACGGCCGGTCTCGCAGCGCGCTTGGACTTCACTCTCGACGAGATCGAGGATCTTCGCATCGCGGTCGACGAGGCCTGCGCGATCCTGCTTCAGCAGGCCGTGCCGGGCTCCGTCCTCAGCTGCGTGTTCCGGCTCGTCGAGGATTCTCTCGAGGTGACGGTGGCCGCCCCGACGACGGACGGCCGGGCGCCGGAGCGCGACACCTTCGCCTGGACGGTGCTCTCCGCACTGGCCGGCAAGGTCGACTCCTCGGTGGCCGACGACCGTACGGTCAGCATCAGCCTCTACAAACAGCGCGGCGCGGGACCCGGGCCGGCGTGAGCAACGGGAACGGGGACGGTCCTGTGCGGGACGAGACGATGCGACCAGGGGTGGTGCGCGCAGCAGGCATCCCGGAGCAGCAGGCCCTGCCCCATCCGGTGGACGGGGCGGACGGGCCTTCGGGCCGTACGGTCGCGGTGGAGCAGTCGCAGGCGGAGCGGGCAGGCCAGATGAGCGAGCACGGGCACCACGATCCACACGACCGCAGCGGGGCGCGGGCGCTGTTCATCGAACTGCGCGCGCTTCCCGACGGGTCACCCGAGAAGGCGGAGCTGCGCAATCGGCTGGTGCGGATGCATCTGCCGCTCGTGGAGCACCTGGCCCGCCGGTTCCGCAACCGCGGCGAGCCGCTGGACGACCTGACGCAGGTCGCCACCATCGGCCTGATCAAATCGGTGGACCGGTTCGACCCGGACCGCGGCGTCGAGTTCTCGACGTACGCGACCCCCACGGTCGTGGGCGAGATCAAGCGCCACTTCCGTGACAAGGGCTGGGCGGTCCGGGTGCCGCGCCGGCTCCAGGAGCTGCGGCTCTCGCTGACCACGGCCACCGCCGAGCTCTCCCAGCAGCACGGCCGCTCGCCGACGGTCCACGAGCTGGCGGAGCGGCTGGGCATCTCCGAGGAAGAGGTCCTGGAGGGCCTGGAATCGGCCAATGCGTACAGCACGCTCTCGCTGGACGTGCCGGACACGGACGACGAGTCCCCCGCGGTCGCGGACACGCTGGGCTCCGAGGACGAGGCGCTGGAGGGCGTCGAGTACCGGGAGTCGCTCAAGCCGCTGCTGGAGGACCTGCCGCCGCGCGAGAAGCGGATCCTGCTGCTGCGCTTCTTCGGCAACATGACCCAGTCGCAGATCGCGCAGGAGGTCGGCATCTCACAGATGCACGTCTCGCGGCTGCTGGCCCGCACACTGGCGCAGCTGCGCGAGCGGCTGCTCGTCGAGGAGTAGCGGGCGGGGCCGCGCGCGCAGGGCGTGGTCCTTCCCGTGCCCGCGGCCGCCCCATCGACGGCGACCGCCGGGTTGCCGCCGTTCCGCCCCGCCAGGTCTTCCGGCGGGGCGGTTCAGTTCTCCGGGGCGGTGCCGGTCTCCGGGGCGGTGCCGGGGCGGCGGATGCCGAGCGCCTCGACCGTCGTCGGCCTGACCAGCTGGTAGAGCGCCGTCAGGGTCACCGCGGCGAGGACGATCCCGGCCGGGATCAGCACCCCCTGCGACCTCAGCAGCGTCCACGCCACCGGGAGCGCGATGATCTGTGTGATGAGCGCGGGACCGCGGCTCCAGCTGCGCCGCCGCAGCAGACCACGGGCAGCGGCCAACGGGATCACGGCCAGAGCGATCAGCGTCAGCCCGCCCATCTCCGCCTGCTGCGGGCTCTCGGGGTGCCCGAGCAGACCCATGACCAGCATGTAGATCCCGCCGATGGCGAGCGCCGCCCCTTCCAGGGCGGTGAGTCCGGCAACGAGAGTGATCCTGCTCGGCTTCGCCGGTTCGAGCCTCGGAGCGGGCGACGAGTCGGGCATGTTCTGCTGAGTACTCACCCTTGCAGGTTGGCATCCCGGCGCCGCGAAAGCGAAGCCGGGGTCGGAATCGGCCCTGCATCGTCACCGTGCGTGAAGGTCATGGGGCAGGACTTCAGAGTGATACCGCGCGGTAGGTAGTCTGACGGTCATGCGCGCACTCCTCGTGGTCAATCCAGCTGCTACCACCACCAGTGCGCGGACCCGTGATGTGCTCATCCATGCGCTGGCCAGCGAGATGAAGCTGGAGGCCGTGACCACCGAATACCGCGGTCACGCCCGGGACCTGGGGCGACGGGCCGCGGACGCCGACGACATCGATCTGGTGGTCGCCCTGGGCGGCGACGGCACGGTCAACGAGGTCGTCAACGGCCTGCTCCACAGCGGTCCCGATCTGGACAACCTGCCGAGCCTCGCGGTGGTTCCCGGCGGCTCCACCAATGTGTTCGCGCGTGCCCTGGGTCTGCCCAACGACGCGGTGGAGGCGACCGGGGCGATCCTGGACGCGCTCGCCAACCGGACCGAACGCACGGTCGGCCTCGGGCTGGCGGCCGGCACCCCCGGCACCGCGGACGAGTCGGTCCCGGAACGCTGGTTCACATTCTGCGCCGGACTCGGGTTCGACGCGGGCGTGGTCGGCCGCGTCGAACAGCAGCGCGAACGCGGAAAGCGTTCGACACACGCGCTGTACGTACGCCAGGTGGTCCGGCAGTTCATCGACGAGCCGCACCGCAGACACGGCGTGATGACCCTGGAGACCCCGGGGCAGGAGCCGGTCACCGATCTGGCGCTGTCCATAATCTCCAACACCGCCCCCTGGTCCTACCTGGGCAATCGTCCGCTGTACGCGTCCCCGAAGGCCACCTTCGACACAGGACTGGATGTGCTCGGGCTGAAGCGGCTCTCCACTCCGGCGGTCGCCCGGTACGGCACCCAGCTGCTCACTTCGAGCCCGGAGAAGGGCCCGTCCGGAAAGCACGCTGTTTCACTTCACGACCTCACGGACTTCACCTTGCATTCAAAGGTCCCACTGCCCTTCCAGATGGACGGCGACCACCTGGGAGTGCGCACAAGTGTGACGTTCACAGGCGTACGCCGTGCACTGCGTGTGATTGTGTGAGTAGAAGGGTCCAAAGTCCTTTAACTCGAACGTTTGGGCTGGGCTCCACCCCATAGAAGTACGGCTGTGACCTAGTCGACACCGAGGAATCAAAAAAAAGTTTCCAGAAGGGGTTGTATCCGCCGCCGAGGTTTGCGAATCTCTACATGGCGATCGGGACGGCCCGCAACACCGGCCTCCACTGAGAGCCAGAACCCCTCCTCACTTCACAGGACCACAACCAGTTCATCTGGGCGTCGGCCCGTCATCTGCGGGGGGATTCGTGAAAGCGTTCACATTCACAAGCAACAGTATGTAATACCAAGGAGAGGTAGCAGCCATGGACTGGCGTCACAACGCCGTTTGTCGTGAGGAAGACCCCGAGCTGTTCTTCCCCATCGGCAACACCGGTCCTGCGCTGCTGCAGATCGAGGAAGCCAAGGCCGTCTGCCGTCGCTGCCCCGTCATGGAGCAGTGCCTGCAGTGGGCGCTCGAGTCCGGCCAGGACTCCGGCGTCTGGGGTGGCCTCAGCGAGGACGAGCGCCGCGCGATGAAGCGCCGCGCCGCTCGCAACCGGGCGCGTAACGCCAGCGCCTGACCGACGCCACCGCTACGAGCCTCAGCCAGGCGGCGCGTACAGAGCGTACGCACAACCCCGCCCCCCGAGTCGCAGCGCGCAGTACCCCCGAAGCGCATGCATGACCAGTGAGCCCGGACCGTGAACAACGGTCCGGGCTCACTGCTGTGTTCGGGCTCACTGCCGTGTTCGGCCGCCCCGAGTAGGGGCGGGCCGGGTCACTTCTCGGAACGGACCGGTATGTCGAGCACGACCTGGGTGCCGCGCTCGGGGGCCGGGACCATGCCGAAGGTTCCTCCCAACTCGCCCTCCACCAGCGTCCTGACGATCTGGAGCCCCAGATTGCCGGCGCGCTGCGGGTCGAACCCCTCCGGCAGGCCGCACCCGTCGTCCTGGACCGTGATCAGCAGCCGTGTCTCGACGGAGGAACCGCCGCGCACCGCGGACACCTCCACCGTGCCGGACTCGGCGAGCGTGAAGGCGTGCTCCAGGGCGTTCTGCAGGACTTCCGTGAGCACCATCGCCAGTGGGGTGGCCACTTCGGCGTCCAGGATGCCGAAGCGACCCGTCCGCCGGCAGGTGACCTTGCCGGGCGAGATCTCGGCGACCATCGCGATGACGCGGTCGGCGATCTCGTCGAACTCCACCCGCTCGTCCAGATTCTGGGACAGCGTCTCATGGACGATGGCGATCGAACCGACGCGCCGTACCGCCTCGTTGAGCGCCTCGCGGCCCCGCACCGAGTCCATCCGCCGGGCCTGGAGCCGCAACAGGGCGGCGACGGTCTGGAGGTTGTTCTTCACCCGGTGGTGGATCTCCCGGATGGTGGCGTCCTTGGTGATCAACTCGCGTTCGCGGCGGCGGAGTTCGGTGACGTCCCGGAGCAGGACCAGGGAGCCGATGCGGACGCCCTTGGGCTTGAGCGGGATCGCCCGGAGCTGGATCACGCCGCCCGCACACTCGACCTCGAACTCCCGGGGCGCGTAGCCGCTGGCCAGTTTGACCAGGGCCTCGTCCACCGGGCCCCGGGAGGGGGCGAGTTCGGCGGTGATGCCGCCCAGGTGCTGGCCGACCAGATCGGAGGCGAGGCCGAGGCGGTGGTACGCGGAGAGGCCGTTGGGGCTGGCGTACTGGACGACCCCGTCGGCGTCGAGCCTGATCAGGCCGTCGCCCACGCGCGGCGACGCGTCCATGTCGACCTGCTGGCCCGGGAAGGGGAAGGACCCCGCGGCGATCATCTGGGCCAGGTCGGAGGCCGACTGGAGGTAGGTGAGCTCCAGCCTGGAGGGGGTGCGGACGGTGAGCAGGTTGGTGTTGCGGGCGATCACGCCGAGGACCCGCTGCTCCCTGCGTACGGGGATCGACTCGACCCGTACCGGCACCTCCTCGCGCCACTCCGGGTCGCCCTCGCGCACGATCCGGCCCTCGTCCAGCGCCGCGTCCAGCAGCGGGCGGCGGCCGCGCGGAACCAGGTGTCCGACCATGTCGTCCTGGTAGGAGGTGGGGCCTGTATTGGGGCGCATCTGCGCCACCGACACATAGCGGGTGCCGTCGCGGGTGGGAACCCAGAGCACCAGGTCGGCGAAGGACAGGTCGGAGAGCAGCTGCCACTCCGAGACCAGCAGATGCAGCCACTCCAGGTCGGTGTCACTGAGGGCTGTGTGCTGGCGGACGAGGTCGTTCATGGAGGGCACGTGTGCGAGCGTACCCGCGGACGGGCAATGGTTCCGAACCGGACGTCCGGACGGTACGTGCAAGGAAGAAGGTAAAAAGAAGAAGGTAAGGAGTGCGGAAAATTTCGGCACTCCGATGGATGGACACGGGCGAATGGTCTAGTCCACAATGCTGTAGACAGAGCTTCCGCTCTCCCCGCACAGGAGGGCGGATCGAGGTACCGCGCTCTCTGCCCTGACCGCGTTGGTACCTCTCCCCGGCCGGGGGCACCGCACACCGCCGGCCGACCGGTCCGGCCGTGATGGCCGGCCTTGCTCCGGGCTGCGGTGCCGGACGGGCTGAGGGTCCCGTCCCGGCGCCGTGGCCCGCGGGTGTTTCCGGGGCCATTTTCTATGTCCAGCCGGCATTTTCGACCCGCCCCGGCAGTCCGTCGGTGGCCACGAACAACCACGGTACGTCCACCGCGCCCGGGTCGACCGCGTCTGCTAGATTGGAACACGATTGGTCTATACCACCTGACTTCACTCTTCAGATAGGCAGGCCCCGCGTGGAAGTTGTCATCGTCCCGAACGCCAAGGCAGGCGGCGAACTCATCGCGGAGGCCATCGGCGCCCTGCTGAGCCGCAAGCCCGACGCACTTCTCGGCGTTGCCACCGGCTCGACCCCGCTGCCCATCTACCAGGCGCTGGCGGCCAAGGTCCGCTCCGGTGCCGTCGACGCCTCGCGCGCCCGCATCTGCCAGCTCGACGAGTACGTCGGTCTGCCCGCGGGCCACCCCGAGTCCTACCGCTCCGTGGTGCTGCGCGAGGTCGTCGAACCGCTCGGCCTGTCCGAGGCCTCCTTCATGGGCCCCGACGGCAGTGCCGAGGACGTCCAGGCGGCCTGCCTGGCGTACGACAAGGCGCTCGCCGAGGCCGGCGGCGTGGACCTCCAGCTCCTCGGCATCGGTACCGACGGGCACATCGGCTTCAACGAGCCTTGCTCCTCGCTCGCCTCCCGCACCCGGATCAAGACGCTCACCGAGCAGACCCGGGTCGACAACGCGCGCTTCTTCGACAACGACATCTCGCAGGTGCCGCACCACGTGATCACCCAGGGCATCGGCACCATCCTGGAGTCCCGCCACCCGATCCTGCTCGCCACCGGCGAGGGCAAGGCGGACGCCGTGGCGCAGACGGTGGAGGGACCGGTCGCCGCGGTCGTGCCCGCCTCGGCGCTCCAGCTGCACCCGCACGCGACGGTGGTGGTCGACGAGGCCGCCGCGTCGAAGCTGAAGCTGGCGGACTACTTCCGCGCCACGTACGCGGCCAAGCCGCCGTGGCAGGGGCTGTAAGGCTCCCGGACACACAGAAGGGGCCGGGGCACCCAGCGTGGGTGCCCCGGCCCTCTCGTATGCCGCTGGGGCCTCTCGTTTGGATCAGGCCGGGCGTGATGCGGCCCCCCTGCCCCGCATCACGCCCCGCGCTCAGGCCGTCGGGCCGTCCGTGCCCCTGACGACGATCTCCGCCGCCGCGAGGCCGCAGACCCGGGCCGCGCCATGGGTGGCGATGTGCAGGGCGCCCCTGGGAGCCGCCTGCGGTACGCCCATCTCGACGACGACCGTGTCGGGGCGCTCGGCCACCAGGGCGTCGAGCGCCTCGCCCATCCAGGCGTGGCGGTGGACGTCGCGGACCACCACGACGACGCGCCGCTCCCCCGCCGCCCGCAGCACCGCGGCGGCGGGCGCCTCGGTCTCGCTGCTGTACGTGTCGGTCTCCGTGCCCGGCAGCAGCCGGCCCAGCTCCGCGGCGACGCCCCACGGGGTCTCGTCGCCGACGGCGATGTTCGAGGCGGAGGTGAACGCGGCGACGTACGCGGGCTCGGTGAGCGGGGCGGCGGATCCGGTCACCAGCACCGCCCGGCGGGCGGCGACCAGGCCGATGTCGGAGCCGATTCCGGTGCCGGGCGCGGTCCCCTCCTGCGCCGCCGCGCCCGGCCCCGAACCGGTCCCCTCTGCCCCCTGCGTCCAGGACGCGAGGGCGCGTACCCGTGCGGCCGCGTCCGCGAGCCGCTCCTCGGGGAGTTCACCGCTGCGCACCGCCCGGACCAGCGCGTCGCGCAGCCTCAGCACCGTGCCGTCGTCCTCCAGGCCGCCGCCGACGCACAGCGCGTCGGCCCCGGCGGCGATCGCCAGGACGGAGCCCCGCTCGATGCCGTAGGTCGCGGCGATGGCCTGCATCTCCACGGCGTCGGTGACGATCAGGCCGTCGTAGCCCAGCTCATGGCGCAGCAAGCCGGTGAGGATCTGCGGGCTCACCGTGGCGGGACGGTCCGGGTCGAGCGCCGGCAGCAGGATGTGCGCGCTCATCACGCACTTGGTGCCCGCCGCGATGGCGGCCCGGAAGGGCACCAGCTCACGGGCGTGCAGGGTCTCCAGGTCCACGTCGATGCGCGGCATCGCGTGGTGCGAGTCGATCGCGGTGTCGCCGTGCCCCGGGAAGTGCTTGGTGCAGGCGGCGACCCCGGCGGCCTGGAGGCCCTCGATGTACGCGGCGGTGTGCCGGGCCACGAGAGCGGTGTCGGCGCCGAAGGAACGTACGCCGATGACCGGGTTGCCCGGGTTGGAGTTGACGTCCGCGGAGGGCGCCCAGTTGAGGTTGACGCCGCATTCGGCGAGCCGGCGGCCGAGCTCCTGGGCGACCGCGCGGGTCAGGGCGAGGTCGTCGACGTGGCCGAGGGCGAGGTTGCCGGGGAACGAGGAGCCGGTGCGCACCTCGAGGCGGGTGACGTCACCGCCCTCCTCGTCGATGGCGACGAGCAGGTCGTCGCGGACGGCCCTGAGCCGGGCGGTGAGCGCGGTCACCTGCTCGGGCGTCCGGATGTTGCGGCCGAACAGGGCGACGGAGGCGAGCCCTTCGTCGACCCGGCGCAGCAACCAGTCCGGGGCGGTGGTGCCGGTGAAGCCGGGCTGCAGGACGGCGAGCGCGTCGCGGGTGACGGTGTCCGTGGTGGATATCAGGGTGGTCATGGCGGCGTTATCCCTTCACGGCACCGTCGGTGAGGCCGCTGACGGCCTTGCGCTGCAGGAAGACGAACAGGATGAGGATCGGGATGGCGAAGATCGAGGCCGCCGCCATGGTGGCGCCCCAGTCGTCGCCGAACTGGCTCTGGAACTGGGAGAGCCAGAGCGGCAGCGTCTTGGCCTCGGGGTCCTTGTTGAGGATGAGGACCAGCGGGAATTCGTTCCACGCGGTGATGAAGCCGAAGAGCGAGGTGGCCATCAGGCCGGGGGCGAGCAGCGGCAGGATCACCTTGACGAACGCCTGCGGGCGGGTGCAGCCGTCGACCATGGCGGACTCCTCCAGCTCCTTGGGCACGGCGGCAACGTAACCGCGCAGCGTCAGGATCGTGAAGGGGAGGACCATCACCATGTAGAAGAGGGTCAGCGGGACCAGGCTGTTGAGCATGTCCGCGTCGCGGACCAGCATGTAGATCGCGATGACCATGACTTCCCACGGCGCCATCTGGGCGATCATGAAGACCAGGATCAGGCCCTTGCGGCCCTTGAACCGCATCCGGGCCAGCGCGAACGACGCGAAGAGCGCGATGATCAGCGAGAAGGTCACGGCGAGCAGGGTGACGGTGAGCGAATTCCCGACCAGCTTCAGGAAGTTCGGTGCGTGGTAGGCCGTCTTGAAGTGCTCGAACGTGACGTCGGCCGGGAACCAGACCGGCGTCTCGGTGATGATGTCGCCGGTCGGCTTGAACGCCGTGCTGAACATCCAGTAGACGGGGAAGACCAGACCGGCGAAGAGGATGATCGCCGTCGCGTTGGGCCAGATGCGGCCGAACAGTGAGCGCTTCACAGCTCGTCCTCCTCTTGCTTGAGAACGATGCGGAGGTAGTAGGAGGTCAGCCCCAGCATGATCAGGATGGTCAGCAGCGAGATCGCCGCGCCCATGCCGTAATGCTGGTTGCCGACGCCTTCGACGAAGGCGTAGACCGGCAGGGTCTCGGTGAGGCGGTTGGGGCCGCCCTCGTTGAGGGTGAAGATCTGCGGGAACGCCTTGAAGATCCAGATGACTTCGAGGAAGGTCGTGGCGTAGAGGAAGGGCCGCAGGAACGGGAACGTCACCGAGGTGAAGCTCTTCCAGACGCCGGCGCCGTCGAGCGAGGCGGCCTCGTACAGCTCCTTGGCGATGGTCGTGGTCGCCGCGTACAGGTTGATCGCCACGAACGGGATGGACTGCCAGACGATCAGCAGGGTGACCACGAAGAACGTGGAGAACTGCGATCCGGTCCAGTTGTACTCGGCCATCGAGTGCCAGCCGAGGTGGTCCAGCACGTAGTTGACCACGCCGAAGCGCGAGGCGAACAGCCACTGGAACACGGTGGACGCGGCCACGACCGGCATCGCCCAGGCGAGCACCAGGCCGATCATCAGGGTGAACCGCATCCTCTTGCCGAGGCGGGCGAGCAGCAGTCCGATCAGGGTGCCGAAGACCATGGTCAGGACGACGTTGACGCCGGTGAACACGATCGTGCGGAGCGTGACTCTCCAGAAGTCCTCACCGGTGAGGATCTCCTGGTAGTTCTTGAAGCCGTTCCACTCGGTGACATGCTGGATCAGCTGTCCCATATTGAGGTTCTGGAACGACAGCAAGACGTTCTTCACCAGGGGATACCCGAGGAAGACCGCCGTCACCGCGAGTGCGGGAATCATCAGCAGGTACGGCGCTGCGCCGATGCCCAGCTTCCGCTTGCCGCCCCCGTGCTGCCCGACGGGTGGTTCCCCGTCCTGCCCGCGGACTGCGGCTGTCTTGGCCACATCCGAGGGTTCGGTCTGCACTGCCATGCTCGCCATCTCTTCCAACAAAGCCCTACACGGATCGGTGCGTACAGCCGGGGCGGCGGGTCGGGACCCGCCGCCCCGGCGCGGGACGCGCTACTGCGACTACTGCTGCTGGCTGAGGCGCTTGTTGAGCTCGCCCTCGACCTGCTTGGCGGCCTCGGCGGGCGACTTGCCCTGCAGGACCAGCGTCATGTAGGTCTTGATCGGGTTCGGCGGGTTCTCGACCGGTGCCCACTCCGGGATCAGCGGCGTGGTGCCACCGGACTTGGCGGCGGCCGGACCGGCGGCCTCGGCGGCGGGCTGGCCGACGGTGTACTTCTGCATGGCGTCGTTCTTGGGAGACCAGCCGGCCTCCTTGATGAGCTCGCCGTCGTTCTGCTCGGAGAGCGCGATCTTCAGGAACTCCTTGGCCAGGTCCTGGTTCTTGCTGCCCGCGGCCACGGCGAGGTTGGAGCCGCCGAGGAAGACGCCCTCGGGCTTGTCGGCCGTCTCACCGGGGATGGTGAAGAAGCCGATGTCGTCCTTGATCTTCGGGTTGGCCTTGATGGCCGTGCCGGCCTCGTAGCCCATCGCGATGACGGCGCCGGTCTTGCCCTTGGCGAAGACCTCGGCCTGCTGCGGGGTGGCCTCGTCCTTGTCCTTGGGGGCCTTGGAGAAGGCCTGGTACTGCTTGTAGACGTCCATGGCCTCGGCGACCTTCGGGTCGGCCAGGTTGGAGACGTACTTGTCGCCTTCCTTCTTGACCGGCGAGACGTCCTTGCCGACGAGCAGGCCGTCGAAGAAGTACCAGTTCTGGCCGGGCAGGTAGATCGGCTCGGCGTCGCCCTTCTTCTCGATGGCCTCGAAGGCCTTGAAGAGGTCGGCGCGGGTCTTCGGCGTCTCGGTGATACCGGCGTCCTTGAAGACCTTCTTGTTGTACATGACGACGCGGTTGCCCACGTACCACGGCAGGGCGTACTGCTTGCCGTCGAAGACGGAGGGCTGGTTGACGCCGTCGGCCCAGGCGGAGCCGATCTCCTTCTTCAGGTCACCGAGCTCGGCGAGGCCGCCGGTCTTGGCGTACGCCGGGGTCTGGGTGTTGCCGATCTCCAGGACGTCCGGCGGGTTGGACTCGGAGAGGGCGGTGGTGACCTTCTGCTGAATGCCGTTCCAGTCCTGGACCTCGATCTTCAGCTTGGCCTTGGTCTTCTTCTCGAACTCCTCGGTGACCTTCTTGGTCCACCCGTCCGGGTTCGAGCCGGACATCGTCCACACCGTCAGGGTCTGGCCCTTGTACGCGTCCGGACCGGCCTTCTTGCCGCTGTCGCCGCCGTCGTCGGACCCGCACGCCGCGAGGCCGATCATCATGCCCGCGACGCCGATCGCCGCGATGAGCTTGCGCTTCACGCCAAACCCTCCTCAGGGATACTGCAACCCCGCCCACCGCGAAGACATTCGACGAGTACTGCTGGGGCTGGACCTGGTCTTTAATGGTTTAGACCAGTACGGGGAGCTTGGCCTAGACCTTTAGGGGTGTCAAGGGTGTATAAGAAGTGCACTCGCGTCCGTTATAGGACCGACACCTAAGGGAGGGCGACCAGCCGTGACCGGACCGTGCCACCATGTGAGCCGCGACAGACGGAGGAGCCGGTGACGGCAGCAACGCAAGCGCCGGGAGGGCGGACCATGGGTGCCGACGGGGGCAGTACGGAGAACGAGACGGGCGCGGCCACACGGACGGCGCGCGTCCCGAAGTACTACCGGCTGAAGCGACATCTGCTCGACATGACGGACACCATGCCGCCGGGCACCCCCGTGCCGCCGGAGCGGACCCTGGCCGCCGAGTTCGACACCTCGCGCACCACCGTGCGCCAGGCGCTCCAGGAGCTGGTCGTCGAGGGCCGGCTGGAGCGCATCCAGGGCAAGGGCACCTTCGTGGCCAAGCCGAAGGTCTCGCAGGCCCTGCAACTCACCTCGTACACCGAGGACATGCGCGCCCAGGGCCTGGAGCCGACCTCCCAGCTGCTGGACATCGGCTACGTGACGGCCGACGACACCCTGGCGGGGCTGCTCGACATCAGCGCGGGCGGCCGGGTGCTGCGGATCGAGCGGCTGCGGCTCGCCAGCGGCGAGCCGATGGCGATCGAGACCACCCACCTTTCGGCCAAACGCTTCCCGGCGCTGCGCCGTTCGCTGGTGAAGTACACCTCCCTCTACACCGCGCTGGCGGAGGTGTACGACGTACGGCTGGCCGAGGCCGAGGAGACCATCGAGACCTCGCTGGCCACCCCGCGCGAGGCCGGGCTGCTCGGTACGGACGTGGGCCTGCCGATGCTGATGCTCTCCCGGCACTCGCTCGACGGACAGGGCGAACCGGTGGAGTGGGTGCGCTCGGTCTACCGCGGCGACCGGTACAAGTTCGTGGCGCGCCTGAAGCGGCCCACGGACTGAGTCCGCACCATCGACCGGCCCCCGCGGAACGCATCACTCCGCGGGGGCCTTTCGCGCATCTTGGTCCGGACCAACTGTCGTACATCTGACCGGATTTCGAGCACGAACACCCACGCGGCCGACCGTTGCCGGACCGCAATGCGGACGGGGGGTGACGGTGACCGGAAGCCTCCCCTAGATTTCCTGCGCATTACAAGGTGCTCAGCGAGGGGACGGAGTCGCCACATGCCAGCAGAACCAGAAGGAAAACCACCCACCGTCACACCGGTACGGGTGGTCATCGCCCTCTGTCTCGTCGCGCCGTTCGTGGCGATGCTCTGGGTGAGTTCGTACGCGAAGGTGGACCCCACCTTCATCGGCATTCCGTTCTTCTACTGGTACCAGATGCTCTGGGTGCTGATCTCCACCGCGCTCACGATGATCGCGTACAAGCTGTGGCAGCGTGACCAGCGCGCCCGCAAGGGGGGTGCGTCGGCATGAAGGACGGCGTGAACGGCGTCGCGCTCGGCGTCTTCATCTTCTTCTTCGTGGCCGTCACGGTCATGGGCTTCCTGGCGGCACGGTGGCGCAAGGCCGAGAACGAGGCCAGCCTCGACGAATGGGGCCTGGGCGGGCGTTCCTTCGGCACCTGGGTCACCTGGTTCCTGCTCGGCGGCGACCTGTACACCGCGTACACCTTCGTCGCCGTACCCGCGGCGATCTACGCGGCGGGCGCGGCGGGCTTCTTCGCCGTGCCGTACACGATCCTCGTGTACCCGCTGATCTTCACCTTCCTGCCGCGGCTCTGGTCGGTCTCGCACAAGCACGGCTACGTCACCACCTCGGACTTCGTCCGCGGGCGGTTCGGCTCGAAGGGCCTGTCGCTGGCGGTCGCCGTCACCGGCATCCTAGCCACGATGCCGTACATCGCGCTCCAACTGGTCGGCATCCAGGCGGTGCTGGACGTGATGGGCGTCGGCGGCGGCGAGAACACCCACTGGTTCATCAAGGACCTGCCGCTGCTGATCGCGTTCGCGGTGCTCGCCGCGTACACCTACTCGTCCGGGCTGCGGGCACCCGCGCTGATCGCCTTCGTCAAGGACGGGCTGATCTACCTGGTCATCGCGGTGGCGATCATCTACATCCCGATCAAGCTCGGCGGCTTCGACGACATCTTCGCCAAGGCGAACGAGGTGTTCTCGCAGAAGAACGCGGCGGCCGGCAAGCCGGTGGCCGGACTCGCGCCGGGCGAGGCGGGCCAATGGGGTTACGCCACCCTGGCGCTGGGCTCGGCGCTGGCACTGTTCATGTATCCGCACTCGATCACGGCGACGCTCTCCAGCCGCAGCCGCAACGTGATCCGGCGCAACACCACGATCCTGCCGCTGTACTCGCTGATGCTGGGTCTGCTGGCGCTGCTCGGCTTCATGGCCATCGCCGCCGGGATCAAGGTGGACAACGGGCAGCTGGCCATCCCGCAGCTGTTCGAGAACATGTTCCCGGACTGGTTCGCGGGCGTCGCGTTCGCCGCCATCGGCATCGGCGCGCTGGTGCCCGCCGCGATCATGTCGATCGCCGCGGCCAACCTGTTCACCCGCAACATCTACAAGGACTTCCTGAAGCCGGACGCGACCCCGGAGCAGGAGACCAAGGTCTCCAAGCTGGTGTCGCTGCTGGTCAAGGTCGGCGCACTCGCCTTCGTCCTCACCATGGACAAGACGGTCGCGATCAACTTCCAGCTGCTCGGCGGCATCTGGATCCTCCAGACGATGCCCGCCCTGGTCGGCGGCCTGTTCACCCGCTGGTTCCACCGCTGGGCGCTGCTCGCCGGCTGGGCGGTCGGCATGGTGTACGGGACGGTGGCCGCGTACGGGGTCGCCTCGCCGACGCAGAAGCACTTCGGCGGCTCGTCCAAGGAGATCCCCGGAATCGGCGAGATCGGCTACATCGGCCTCACCGCGTTCGTGCTGAACGTGGTGGTGACGGTGGTGCTCACCTTCGTCCTGAACGCCGTGAAGGCGCCCGCCGGGATCGACGAGACGTCCCCGGCCGACTACACCGCCGACGCGGGCGACCCGGGCGTCGAGGCGGAACTCCCGCCGGCCACGGCAGGCGCTCCGGGCGGCCACTGACGACCGCGCCCCACGGCCTGCCAACGGCCCGTCGAGCCCCTTTCCCGAAGGGGTGCGACGGGCCGTCCGTCGTCTGCCCGAAAGGGCCGCAGAACGCATCCTGTGGTCCCGGCATTTGCCGACCGACACAACATGTGGGGGCTGCCTCTCCGGGCAGCCCCCACATGTATGCTCGTCCTCGCTGTCGCCGCAGGGGAATCCGGTGCGAATCCGGAACTGTCCCGCAACGGTGTATTCAGTGCGCTTTTGTGCACCCCCGAGTCAGTCCGATGACCTGCCGGCAGCGCATCCGGCTCGACCGAACCGGATGCCCAGACGTCCGGGCCTCGCGGTTGGGCCGGTGGACGCCGTGCGAAGTGCTGCCCTGCTCCGGGTCTGCGCGCCCGCAGGGCTGCCCCGATCCCCGCCGGCCCCGAGCCGAGCGAGGGAGAGCACCACGTGACCATCGCGCCAGCCGATCCGGCAGTCGCCGCGTCCGCAGCAGCCGAGTCCGAGGCCGCCGCACAGGACGGACCGGGAACCGCACTGCTGCGGACCCTGACCGAACTGACCGCCGATCTGCCCGACACCGACCCCGGCCGGGTCGCCGCCGCCGCGCTGCGCGGCCGCAGCGCCCGTGCCGACGAGGCCGAGCTGCGGTCGCTGGCCACCGAGGCCGCCGCGGGGCTGATCTCCGAGGACCCCTCCTACTCCCGGCTCGCCGCCCGGCTGCTGACCCTCGCCATCGCGGACGAGGCGGCCGGCCAGGGCGCGGTCTCCTTCTCCGCCTCGGTCGCCGTCGGCCACCGCGAGGGCCTGATCGCGGACCGGACCGCCGAGTTCGTCGCCCGGCACGCGGCCGCCCTCGACGCGCTGGTGGAGCGTTCGCTGGCCGACGGCGCGGACGACCGCTTCGGCTACTTCGGGCTGCGGACCCTGCACAGCCGCTATCTGCTGCGCCACCCGCACACCCGCCAGGTCGTCGAGACGCCCCAGCACTTCATGCTGCGCGTCGCGGCCGGCCTGGCCGAGGACGATTCGCAGCGCGCCGTGGACGAAGTGGCGGCGCTGTACGGGCTGATGAGCCGGCTCGACTACCTGCCCTCCTCCCCCACGCTCTTCAACTCCGGCACCCGGCACCCGCAGATGTCCTCCTGCTACCTGCTGGACTCCCCGCTGGACGAGCTCGACTCGATCTACGACCGCTACCACCAGGTGGCCCGGCTCTCGAAGCACGCGGGCGGCATCGGTCTGTCGTACTCCCGAATCCGCTCCCGCGGTTCGCTGATCCGGGGCACCAACGGGCACTCCAACGGCATCGTGCCGTTCCTGAAGACGCTCGACGCCTCCGTCGCCGCGGTCAACCAGGGGGGCCGCCGCAAGGGCGCCGCCGCCGTCTACCTGGAGACCTGGCACGCGGACATCGAGGAGTTCCTGGAGCTGCGCGACAACACCGGTGAGGACCAGCGGCGTACGCACAACCTCAACCTGGCGCACTGGATCCCGGACGAGTTCATGCGCCGGGTCGACGCGGACGGCGACTGGTCGCTGTTCTCGCCCGCCGACGTGCCCGGTCTCGTCGACCTGTGGGGCGACGCGTTCGACGCCGCGTACCGGGCCGCCGAGGCCCAGGGCCTGGCCCGCAGGACGATCCCGGCCCGTGAGCTGTACGGCCGGATGATGCGCACCCTCGCCCAGACCGGCCAGGGCTGGATGACGTTCAAGGACGCCTCCAACCGGACCGCGAACCAGACCGCCGAGCCGGGCACCGTCGTCCACTCGTCGAACCTGTGCACCGAGATCCTCGAAGTCACCGACGACGGCGAGACGGCGGTCTGCAACCTGGGCTCGGTCAACCTCGGCGCGTTCGTCGCCGACGGCGGCATCGACTGGGAGCGGCTGGACGCCACCGTCCGCACCGCCGTGACCTTCCTGGACCGGGTCGTCGACATCAACTTCTACCCGACCGAGCAGGCCGGCCGCTCCAACGCCAAGTGGCGCCCGGTGGGCCTGGGCGCCATGGGTCTCCAGGACGTCTTCTTCAAGCTGCGGATGCCCTTCGACTCCCCCGAGGCCCGCGCGCTCTCCACGAAGATCTCCGAGCGGATCATGCTCGCCGCGTACGAGTCGTCCTGCGAGCTCGCGGAGCGCTCGGGCCCGCTGCCGGCCTGGTCGCAGACGCGTGCGGCACGCGGTGTGCTGCACCCCGACCACTACGACACCGAGCTGAACTGGCCCGAGCGGTGGGAGGCGCTGCGCGCCCGGGTCGCGAAGAGCGGGATGCGCAACTCGCTGCTGCTCGCCATCGCGCCGACGGCGACGATCGCCTCGATCGCGGGCGTCTACGAGTGCATCGAGCCGCAGGTCTCCAACCTCTTCAAGCGCGAGACGCTCAGCGGTGAGTTCCTTCAGGTCAACGCGTACCTGGTGGACGAGCTGAAGAAGCTCGGGGTGTGGGACGCGCGCACCCGTGAGGCGCTGCGCGAGGCCAGTGGCTCGGTGCAGGGCTTCGCCTGGATCCCCGAGGAGGTGCGGGCGCTGTACCGCACCGCGTGGGAGATCCCGCAGCGCGGCCTGATCGACATGGCGGCGGCCCGTACGCCGTTCCTGGACCAGAGCCAGTCGCTGAACCTGTTCCTGGAGACGCCGACGATCGGCAAGCTCTCCTCGATGTACGCGTACGCCTGGAAGCAGGGGCTGAAGACGACGTACTACCTGCGTTCGCGCCCGGCGACCCGGATCGCCCGTGCCGCCTCCGGCCAGGCGGCGGCCGCCGCCCCCATTCCCGTACAGCAGGCCTCGGCGCCCGACGCGGACGCGATCGCCTGCTCCCTCGAAAACCCCGAGTCCTGCGAGGCCTGCCAGTAATGAGCTCCACCAACTCCGAGAAGAACCTGCTGGACCCGGGCTTCGAGCTGACCCTGCGGCCGATGCGCTACCCGGACTTCTACGAGCGCTACCGGGACGCGATCAAGAACACCTGGACGGTGGAGGAGGTCGACCTGCACTCCGACGTCGCCGACCTCGCCAAGCTGTCCCCCGGCGAGCAGCACATGATCGGCCGGCTGGTCGCGTTCTTCGCGACGGGTGACTCGATCGTCTCCAACAACCTCGTGCTGACGCTGTACAAGCACATCAACTCCCCCGAGGCGCGGCTGTATCTGTCGCGGCAGCTCTTCGAGGAGGCCGTGCACGTCCAGTTCTATCTGACGCTGCTGGACACCTACCTGCCCGACCCGGAGGACCGTGCCGCGGCGTTCGACGCGGTCGAGGAGATTCCCTCGATCCGCGAGAAGGCGCAGTTCTGCTTCAAGTGGATGGATTCGGTCGAGAAGATCGAGCGCCTGGAGACGAAGGCCGACCGCCGCCGTTTCCTGCTGAACCTGATCTGCTTCGCGGCGTGCATCGAGGGGCTGTTCTTCTACGGCGCGTTCGCGTACGTCTACTGGTTCCGCTCGCGGGGCCTGCTGCACGGTCTCGCCACGGGCACCAACTGGGTGTTCCGTGACGAGACGATGCACATGAACTTCGCGTTCGAGGTCGTGGACACCGTCCGCAAGGAGGAGCCGGACCTCTTCGACGACGAGCTCCAGCAGCAGGTCACCGACATGCTGAAGGAGGCCGTGGCCGCGGAGCTGCAGTTCGGCCGCGATCTGTGCGGTGACGGGCTGCCCGGCATGAACACCGAGTCGATGCGGCAGTACCTGGAGTGCGTCGCCGACCAGCGGCTCACCCGGCTGGGCTTCCCGGCCGTCTACGGCTCCGAGAACCCCTTCTCGTTCATGGAGCTCCAGGGCGTGCAGGAGCTGACGAACTTCTTCGAGCGCCGGCCGTCCGCGTACCAGGTGGCGGTGGAGGGCTCGGTCGCCTTCGACGACGACTTCTAGATCCCTTTTCGGGTCTAGATCCTGGCCCAGCTTCTGAGGTGGGGGCGCCGCGCAGCCGTGACGGGCTGCGCGGCGCCTGCCGTTTGTGGGGGTCCGTCGCTCCGGGCCCGTTCCGCGGCGCGCAGCTCGCGGTCGATGCGGCGCTCGCGGGCGAGCCCGGCGAGGGCGGGCAGCAGGACGAGAGCGATAAGTGCGGCTATGCCCAGGACGTTCTGGAATGTGTTCATGGCTCTACTCTCGTCCGCGCGGACGGATAGCGGCAGTGGCAGGACTGTCATGGAACGTCGAATTACTGCCACACTGGTTCCATGCTGAAAAATGTCGCCGCTCTGCTGCTCGACGAGGTCCACCCCTTCGAACTGGGCGTGCTGTGCGAGGTCTTCGGCCTCGACCGCAGCGACGAGGGCCTGCCGGTCCACGACTTCGCCGTGGTCTCCGCCGAGGGCCCGGTGCTGCGGACCCATGCCGGCTTCACCATCAGTACGCCGCACGGCCTCGACCGACTGGAGGAGGCCGACCTGATCGCCGTGCCGGCCGGCAGCCACTTCGCGGACCGGGAGTACCCCGAGGAGGTCCTCGACGCGCTGCGCCGGGCCGTGGACCGGGGGGCCAGGGTGCTGAGCGTCTGCTCCGGCGCGTACCTGCTCGGCGCGGCCGGACTGCTGGACGGGCGCCGCTGCACCACCCACTGGCGCCACGCGGCGGAGCTGGCCCGCCGCTTCCCCCGAGCCGTCGTCCAGCCCGATGTGCTGTACGTGGACGAGGGCCAGGTCATCACCTCGGCGGGCACGGCGGCCGGGATCGACGCCTGCCTGCATCTGGTCCGCCAGGCGTACGGCCCCGACGCCGCCAACGCGCTCGCCCGCCGCATGGTGGTGCCGCCGCACCGGGACGGCGGCCAGGCGCAGTACATCGAGCGGCCGCTGCCCCGCACCTCCTGCGACACCGTCGGCGAGACGCTGGTCTGGATGGAGCGCCACCTCGACCAGGAGATGACCGTCGAGCAGCTCGCCGCCCAGGCCCACATGTCGCCGCGCACCTTCGCCCGCCGCTTCCAGCAGGAGACGGGCACCACTCCGTACCGCTGGCTGCTGCGCCAGCGGGTACTACTGGCGCAGCACCTGCTGGAGACATCCGATGAAACGGTGGACACGATCGCCGGGCGCACCGGTTTCGGGACCGCCGCCGCCCTCCGCCACCAGTTCGTACGCTCCTTGAACACCACGCCGAATGCGTACCGTCGCACCTTCCGCGGCCCGACCACGATGGTCGGCGCGGCCTGACGGTTTCGAGGCGCTGGCCAGGCGGATCGGCCACGCGCCGGGCTGGTCGAACACCGACCGCACCCCGCTGGCCGACGGCACGTACCGGCTGACCGCCGGGGACGAGGTCCTCGCTCCGGGGGCGGACTCGGGTGTGTCCCTGGTCCGCGGCGGCGCGGCCTCCTGGACACTGACGGCGACCGCCGACGGGTACTACACGGTGCGCGCGGCCGGGACGGACCAGTGCCTGGACGCGGTGCGGGGCAAGAAGTACCTGGGCGCTCCGCTGGAGGTCGGGGCCGAGCTGTCGCTCGGCGCCTGTTCGGCGGCGGCGCGCACCAAGCGCTGGCAGCTGGCCCCCGGGGCCGGGACGCTGACCCTGCGCAACGCCATCTCGCAGCTCTCCCTGACCCGGCGGGCCGCGGACGGCGCCGCGGTCCAGACGACGGGCCGTACCCGGCTGACGCGAAGACGGCCTGACCGTCCCGCGCACAGGTGGGGCCCGCCGGTGCCGGCGGGCCCCACACGCGTGTCAGATGCCGCAGTTGGGCGCGGACCAGAAGTGGCTCGGGCCCTGGTTCACGTGGACGTGGTCGTTGTGGTCCGGGTAACCCGGGCCGAGGATCCCGTTGAACCCGTGGTTGCGAGCCTGCTGGGCCAGGGTGCAGAAGGCGATCCCGCCCAGGTCGGCCGCGTCGCCGTACAGATGACGGCTGTTCGAGGCCCCGCCGACCGCGCTGTTGCAGGACGTGGAGCGGAAGCCGCTGTTGACGGTGATGGGGCGGTCACCGAGCGCGTGCCGCAGCGCCTCCAGCTTCCACATGGTGCTCAGCGCGTTGGCCTTGGCGGTTCCCGCAGCGACGGCACCACCGGCCCAGGTGCTGTTGCAGTGGTTGAGCTCGGCGTACGTGAAGTGCGCCGGGGTGCAGTCGTTGTCCTGGAGCTCGTAGATCTTGGCCTGGGTGGCCGGGCCCGCGATGCCGTCGGCGGCGAGGCCGTAGGCGGCCTGGAAGCGCTTGACGGCGGCGGTGGTGGCCGGTCCGTAGGAGCCGTCGACGGCGAGTACGGAGTTGTAGCCGGGGTAGCCGGCCACCCGGATCTGGAGCTGGACGACGTCGTTGCCGGTGGCGCCGGGGGACATCGTGCGGGTCCAGGTGTAGCAGCCGTCGGCCTGTGCGGTGCCGGCGGTCGCCACGGCACCACCCAAGGCGAAAGCCATGGTCATGACAAGACCGAGCAGGAGTCGTGCGGTACGTCTGAGCATGTGGGGCTCCCCGCTGTGACGGAAGTGTGGTCAGAGAGCTTGTCGGACGAGTCGACGCGCGTCAACTGCCCAGGGATGAATGACAGTTGACGCGCGTCCCCGTGCGGAAACCGGTGCGGAAACCGCTGGGCCCGGCACCTCGCGATGCATGCGAGGTGCCGGGCCCAGCAGTGACGACCGCCGCGCGCTCAGTCGTTCGGCACGACCTCGTAGCGCGGCGTGTTCTCCGCCATCTGCCGCAGCGCGTCCTTGCGGTCCCGCTTCGAGAGCCGGTCGATGTACAGGTAGCCGTACAGGTGGTCCGTCTCGTGCTGGAGGCAGCGGGCGAAGTAGCCGCTGCCCCGGACCTTGACCGGGTTGCCCTTGGCGTCCTGTCCGCGGACCACCGCGTAGTCCGGGCGGGCCAGCGAGGCGTACGCCGTCGGGACGGAGAGGCAGCCCTCGTTGGAGTCGTCCAGGATCCGGTCCTCGGGCGCCAGCTCTTCGAGCACCGGGTTGCAGACGGCGCCCACGTGCCGCACACCGTCGTCGTCCGGGCAGTCGTAGACGAAGACCTTGAGGTCGACGCCGATCTGGTTGGCGGCCAGGCCGACGCCCTCCGCCGTCCGCTGGCTCGCGAACATGTCGTCGATCAGCCGGCCCAGCTCGTCGTCGAACTCGGTGACGTCCTTGCACTCCTTGTGGAGCACCGGGTTGCCCACGACCGTGATCGGACGGGAGGTGCCGCGCTCGCGATGTGCCGCCTCGCGCGCCTCACAGTCCTCGGTGTCAACGACGAAACCCTCGTCGTCGACGCTGATCTGCTCGTCCGTCTCCTGCTGCGCCATGTCCGCCGTACGCCTTCCTCAAAACCTGAAACCCGGCCCTGGGCCCGAAGTCCGGCCCTGCCTGAACCCAGGCCGTCCGACGGTTCCGGGGCCTGGGCACCCGAGCACCGCGACCCGGTGCCCGTACAGCCTACGGGCACCGGTCAGCAGACTTCTTCGAGATCCCGCCACTCGCGGCTGTCCGGGCTGTCCGCCACCCAGCCGTCCAGCAGACCGCGCACCAGCCCGGCCGGTGCCGCTATCCCGCACTCCCGCTCGGGCACCCACAGCTCACCGGCGGTGCGGTGGCCCAGCGGGCCCGGATGGCCCGGCTCGCTGTGGTCGTGCGGGTCGAGGTGCTCGCCGTCGCCCTCGTCGCTCTCCATCCGGCTCTCCGAGCAGGCCCGGCAGAGCAGCCGCACGGAGGACGACCAGTCCTCGGCGGCGAACCCGGCGTCGGACGCCAGCTGCTCCAGCGCGTCCCGGTCCGCCTCGGTGGCCGCTTCGAGCAGCACCACCCAGGTCGGTACGGGGGACGGCGCCCACAGCTCGATCTCGTCGAAGACCGGGTAGGAGGGTCCGGCCGCGGTGACCCGCTCGCCGTGCGGCACCCCGTCGTGCAGGACGACCTCGCCCCAGCGGCGGCCGGACGACGGCAGCGGAATGGATAGCACCTCCATCCGGGCCGGATCGAGCCTGCGGCCCCAGACGACCTCGGCCTCGCCCTCCGGCGACAGCCGTACCGCGGCGCTGCCCAGCTCCATGCCGACCGGCTCGCTGTTGGCCGCCGAGGTGTGCTGGCCGGCTCCCGGCACCTTCAGGCCGTACGCCTGCCAGGCCCGGCGGGCCAGCGGCCAGTCCTGCAGCGCGGTGGCGGCGATCCCGACGTTCCACCAGTCGGGAGCACCGGATTCCTTGTCGAGCAGCGCGACGGCCCGCAGGCCGGCGGCTCTCGCCTGTTCCCAGTCATGCCGGAACTTGTGCAGCAGCGCCAGGTTGAACCACGACTCCGAGAGCCAGGGTTCCAGGTCCGCCGCACGTGTCAGCAGCGCGCCCGCGTCCTCGTACCGGCCGTCGCCGATCAGCGTGAACGCGCGGTCCGTGGCCTGCCGCCAAGAGGCGGAGGGCCGATGCCGTACCTTCCCGAAGATCCTCACGATTCCCGCCTGTCCCGACTGGACACCCTCGTTTTCCGCTCTTCTTCGCATCCAACCATGCCGGGCCGGACGCCCGCTCATTACCCATGGGTTACCCGGGCAGGACCGGGGCCGGAACGCCCCGGGCCAGGACCCTGGCCAGTGATTCCACGACTTCGGGCTGATAGTCGTGGGCGGTCCCGAGCCTGAGTTGTTCCAGCGCGCCCAGCGGCCCGATGAGACTTTCCCCGCACAGGTCGTCGTATGCGTTGACGGCCCTGACGATCCTGGCGGACAACGGCTGCTCGCGGTAGGGGTCGGCCTGCCGTTCCACGACGACGGCTACCTCGGGGTCCACCCCGGTCTGGCGGACCACGGCCCCGCCGAGCAGCGCGATACGGCGCTGATCGGCGGCGGGCAGGGTGGCCGTCGCCCCGTCCGGGACCGGGTCGACCAGCGAGAGCTGACCGATGTCGTGCATCAGGGCGGCGTGCTCCAGCACGGTCAGCCGGCTCCCGGAGAGCCCCAGCTCACGGCCGACGGCCCGGCAGAGCAGGGCGACCCGGCGGGCATGCCCGTGCGGGGTGTACCCGGCGATCTCGGTGGACCTGGCGAGCGAGGCGATGGTCTGCCGGTAAGTGATGCGCACGGCGACGAACCGGCGGAACGAGACATGGGTCAGCAGCAGCGGTACGCACAGGACGGGCAGCGCCCACAGCCCGGCGACGGCCACCCCGAGCGCCATCACGACCCCGGTCGCGCAGACCGCCGAGCCGATGCCGAGAAGGCCGCGCAGCTCGTCCCGCAGCAGTGGCGGGTAGGGGTGGCGGGTGCGCGCACGCAGCAGCAGGGCCGCGAGCACGGCGTCGCACAGGGCGGTCAGGACGAGGATCAGGAGCAGGACGAGCACGTAGTACGGGCCCTCGCCGGACCAGCCCTCGGCGCGCCCGCTGTTGTACAGCGGCTGGAAGCACACGGCGGCGAAGGTGACGGTCAGGACGCGGCGGGCCACCCGGTCGGGTGCGGGCCCCGTGCCCCGGGCCACATGGGGCACACAGGCCACGAGGTTCGCCGCGACGAGCACGGCGACCACCTGAAGGACGCCGTGCTCGGTCGGTCCGCCGCCGCTGCGGCCCAGCAGGGCGTACGCGAGGGCTCCGGCGGCGCCGAGCGGCGCGGGCTCGCGCTCGCCGGGCAGCGCGCCCCAGCGGGCCAGTTCGCCGACGGCGATGAGCACCCCGAAGGCGAGGGCGTGACCGGGCTCGTGGACGCCGTTCCAGAGGGTGTGGCCGAGCCCGGCGGCGGCGAGCAGGGCCGCGGCGGCGCGGACGGTGAGGACGGCGGCGGGCAGCCGGGTCCCGGCGCTGTCCCCGGTCACCGGCGGCGGTCCGCGGGCGACTGCGGTCCGGGCACCGCACCGAGCCCGTCCGCCGGGGGCTGCGGCGGCGGTACGCGGTCGAGCCCGCCGGACGGCCCGGGGCGGCCCGGGGCGGCCTCCGCGCTCTCGGCCCGGGGCCCGGGGACCCCCGGCCCGTCCGCCGTCCCGGCCATCGTCACCGCCGACCAGCCGTGCCGTTCGAGCCCGCGCGCCAGCGCCCGGACCATCTGCGGGTCGAACTGGGTGCCCGCACACCGCTTCAGCTCCTCCAGCGCGGCCGGCACGGGCCTGCCCCGCCGGTAGGACCGGGTCGAGGTCATCGCGTCGAAGGCGTCCGCCACCGCGACGACCCGGGCGAACTCCGGGATCTCGCGCCCGCTGAGCCCGTACGGGTAGCCGCTGCCGTCGAGCCGTTCGTGGTGGTGCAGGATCGCGGCCCGCGCCTCGCCGAGGAAGCCGATGCCGCGGACGATCTCGTGCCCGTACTCCGGGTGCAGTTCGATCACCTGTCGTTCCTCCGGGGTGAGCGGACCGTCCTTGCGGAGCACCCGGGTGGGGACGCCGAGCTTGCCGACGTCGTGCAGGATGCCGGCGAACCGGACGACCTCCAGGCGGCCGGGGTCCATGCCCAGTTCGCGGGCGATGAGGACGGAGGCCCGCCCGACCCGTTCGCTGTGGCCCCGGGTGTAGGTGTCCTTGATGTCGACGGCCTGCACCAGCGCCCTGATGGTGGCGCGGTGGGCGGCGTGCTCGCGGTGGTACTGGGCGAAGACCCAGCAGGAGATGTACATCGGCAGCAGGACGATCAGCGCGGACAGCGGACCGTACGGACCGCGCCACAGGACCGCCATCATCAGCCCGGCGAGTCCGTGCACCAGATGCGGTCCCAGCGAGCGCGGCAGCAGCCCGCTCCAGGCCCGCCGCAGGGGCAGCCGCTCGGCCACGGCCAGGATGGAGCCGTCCAGCGAGGTCAGTACGAGGCTGAAGGCCAGGGCGGCGGCGCAGGCGGGCAGGATCGCGTGGGGCAGGTCGGGGAGCCGGCCGGGGCCGGTACCGGTGCCGCCGAGCGTGGCGGTGCCGCCGAAGAGTCCGTGGACGGACGAGGCCGCCCAGACCGTGACGGCGAGCTGCGCGGCCCGCCAGACGCGCCGTGCGGTGAACGGCGGCTGTTCGACCCGGCCGACGAGCGATCCGGGCACGGCGACGAGGGCCGCGGCGGCGGGCGGCAGCAGGAAGGCGGTGGCAAGCAGCAACGGGAAGAACGATCCGGCACGGATCGGCATGGAGCTGCCGAAGAAGGGGCAGCGCCCCGGGAGTTCACAGGCCAGATAGAGCCCGGTGAGCAGTGCGACGGTGACCCACGGGGTCCCGGCACCGCTCCGCAGCGCGGGAAGCACACAGCACAGGGCACCCTGCACGACCGCCGCGATGTACGCGCGCGCCGCCCCGCGTGTGGCTCTCACCCGCCCGGCCCGCCCCCCAACATGGTCAATGGAGGCGCCAGGCTAGCGAGTTGTGGAACCGGTCGAGCGTCGATGAGCCCGATTAGCACATTCGGGTGATTCGGTGGCGGCGGCCGGTACGTGCCGGCCGCCGGGTGTCACTCCTTGGCGACGGTCGGCTGTCCGCTCTCGGCCGCCGTCACGTCCTGCTCGGGCACGGCCTGCCCCGAGCGGATCAGATCGATCCGGCCCATCACCTTGGACCGCAGATCACTGGGCACGTCGTCCTGGCCGCAGCAACGCTTCACCAGCTTCTTGACGGCCTGTTCCAGGCCGTACTTCTCCAGGCACGGGGAGCACTCCTCGAAGTGCACCTCGAACTTGGTGCAGTCGCTGTCGGGCATCTCGTGGTCGAGGAACTCGTAGAGATGATCGAGGACTTCCGAGCAGTCCGTCTCGTGCGGCTCTCCGCAGCTCATGAGCCCGAGCCTTTCCGATCGTCCGACTCTCCGGCACCGGCCGGGACGAGCCCGCGCTCCCGGGCGTAGTCCTCCAGCATGCCGCGCAGTTGGCGGCGGCCCCGGTGCAGTCGGGACATCACCGTACCGATGGGAGTCCCCATGATGTCCGCGATCTCCTTGTAGGCAAAGCCCTCGACATCGGCGAGATACACGGCGATGCGGAACTCTTCGGGGATCGCCTGCAGAGCGGACTTCACGTCGGAGTCGGGCAGGTGGTCGAGCGCCTGCGACTCGGCGGACCGCAGACCGGTCGACATGTGCGACTCGGCGCGCGCCAGCTGCCAGTCCTCGATCTCCTCGGCGGCGCTGCGCTGGGGTTCGCGCTGCTTCTTGCGGTACGAGTTGATGAACGTATTGGTGAGGATGCGGTACATCCACGCCTTGAGGTTGGTGCCCTCACGGAACTGGTGGAAGGAGCCGTACGCCTTGGCATACGTCTCCTGGACCAGGTCCTCGGCGTCCGCGGGGTTGCGCGTCATGCGCAGCGCGGCCGAGTACATCTGGTCGAGGAAACCGAGCGCGTCCCGCTCGAAGCGCGCGTTGCGCTCGGCGGACGTCTCCTGTGCGCGGCCGTCGTCGGTCCCTGTGTCGGTCCCAGTGACCGGACCCACCTCCTCCAACGCTGTGGCGGAGCCGAAACCGGACCCGCTCGAATCGGAGAATAGTCGACCTTGCTTCGATACGGGCTGTCGTTCCGATCCGCCCGGGGCCCGCTCGGGAGTGGTCTTGGCCGCGTGCAGCACCGTCCACTCCAGGTCAGCGGCGTTCGAGCGGCGCGGGCAGATGGTCGAACCCATGCGACGGACTCCCTCTCCACGTACGACGTTGATGTACCGATGTCACCGACAACAGTGGCCCCTCCCCCAACATTCCCGGGGTGCACGTCACACGAGGGCCGACAGCCAGCCGGTCACGGCGGCGGTCAGGATCCCCATCGCCTCGTCCTGGCCGAGGCCGGCCTTCTTCGGTACGGAGAACCCGTGGTCGGCGTACGGCACTTCGGCGAGCTCGTATTCCCCCGGAGGGAATTCGGCGGGCCGCCCGAACGGGTCGTGGCCGCCCTGCACGACGAGCGTGGGCACGCCGGAGCCGAGCAGCTCGTCCGCGCGGGACTTCTCCGGCTTGCCCGGCGGGTGCAGCGGGAAGCTGAGCGCGAGGACGGCGTGGGCGCCGAGCTCCGCGGCGGTCCGGCAGGCCACCCGGGCCCCGGCGCTCCGCCCGCCCGCGACGACGGGCAGTCCGGGCGCGGTGAGCGCGGGCCACAGCCCCCGCCACCCGGTGTCCAGGGTCTTCGGGGCGGGCGCCAGCCGCTTCCCGGCGACCCGCCACGGCTGCTCCACCAGGGCCACGGTCACCCCGTGGGCGGGCAGCGCGGCGGCCAGGGCCTGGAGATCGCGGGCCTCGATGCCGCCGCCCGCGCCATGGCCGAGGGCCAGCACCGGGCGGGCGCTCCCCGCCTTCGTGGTGCCCGTCGCGGGGAACCAGGTGATCCTGGCCGGTCCGGCATCGGTGTCGACCGTTTCGGCCCGGTGGCCGGTGTCTTCAGTGCTCACGTGCCCCATCCTCCCCGCCGGGAGCTCAGAAGAGGGTGCCCACTTCCGGTGCGGCCAGTTCTTCCAGCAGTTCGGGCCCGTTGTTGCGGACGTTGCTGACGGCCGTGGCCACCGGATAGGCCCGCATCAGCCCGCCCGGCGGCGGTGCGAGCAGCCCCTTCAGCTCCTCGACGTCGGTGCGCGAGGGGTCGAGCCAGTCGTCCCAGCGGTCCGGGGTCAGCATCAGCGGCATCCGGGGGTGGATGTCGGCGAGCGTGGACGGGCCGTCCGCGGGGGCGACGGCGAGCGGGGTGGTCTCCGCCTCGGTCGTGATCACCGTGCACGTCACCCACCAGGCCATCGGGTGGTCGTCGGGCAGCGTCCGGTCGCGCCAGAACTCGTACAGCCCGGCCATCGCGAAGACCGATCCGTCGGCGGGGGTCACGAAGTACGGCTGCTTGCGCGGCCGCTTCTTCTTCCCCTTCTCCTCCAGCTGCCGTTCGTCCGCGCCGGTGACCCACTCGTAGTAGCCGTCGGCGGGCAGGATGCAGCGCCGGGAGACGAAGGGGCGGCGGAAGGACGGCTTCTCGTGGACGGTCTCCGCACGGGCGTTGATCATCCGCGCGGCGCCCTCCGGGGACTTCGCCCAGGACGGCACGAGCCCCCATTTCAGCGCGCGCATCTGGCGAACCGGACGCTGGTCGTCTGCGTCTTTGAGAGGACGCTCCAGTACGGCGTAGACCTCCTTGGTGGGCGCCACGTTCCAATCGGGCGCCAGGGCTTCGGCCGGCTCCCACTTCTCGACCTGGAAGAGTCCGGTCAGGTCCTCGGGCCGCCGACTCGCTGAATACCGTCCGCACATGAGTGCCAGACTGCCACGACCGTCACACCGGCAGGACGCCGATACCGCAAGCCGATACCGCAAGGAGCCGCCCGCACCATGGACAGCACCGAACTGGGCAATCTGTGGGACCGCGTGTTCGGCACCCAGCCCGCCCCCGAGCAGTGGCTGGTGGTGGTCACCGGCACGCTCGCACTGATCGCCGTCGTACCGAACCCGATATGGCGGCTGACCCGCAACGCGATCACCATCGCGCACGAGGGCGGCCACGGGCTGATCGCGCTGCTCACCGGCCGGCAGCTGTCCGGCATCCGGCTGCACTCGGACACCAGTGGCCTCACCGTCAGCCGCGGCAAGCCGACCGGGATCGGCATGGTCCTCACCGCTGCCGCCGGCTACACCGCCCCGCCGCTGCTGGGCCTGGGCGGCGCGTGGCTGCTGGTCGACGGCAGGATCACACTGCTGCTGTGGGTGGCCACCGCGCTGCTCGCGGTGATGCTGGTGATGATCCGCAATGTGTACGGGGCGCTGACGGTGATCCTCACCGGCTCGGCCTTCCTGCTGGTGTCCTGGCTGGCCTCACCCGCCTGGCAGTCGCTGTTCGCGTACACCGTGGTCTGGTTCCTGCTGCTCGGCGGCGTGCGCCCGGCCTTCGAGCTCCAGTCCAAGCGGCGCCACGGCGGTGCGCCCGACTCGGACGCGGACCAGCTGTCACGGCTGACGGACGTGCCTGCCGCGCTCTGGCTCTTCCTCTTCCACGCGGTGTCGCTCTGCTCACTGATCGGCGGCGGGCGCTGGCTGCTCGGCATGTGAGGCATGCGGGGCATGAGAGGACCTCGGCGGAGCCCGCTGGGCGGGAGGCTGCCGGGCGAAGGCCGTTAAAGTGAGATCCATGACCGAAAGCTCCGTGCACCCCGCTCTCTGGCCCGCCCCGCATGCGACCGGGGCGGTCGACGCGACCGTCACCGTGCCCGGATCGAAGTCGGTCACCAACCGCGCGCTGGTCCTCGCCGCTCTCGCCGCCGAGCCCGGCTGGCTGCGCCGCCCGCTGCGTTCCCGCGACACCCTGCTGATGGCCGAGGCGCTGCGCTCGATGGGCGTGGGCATCGAGGAGGGCGTGGGCCCGGACGGCTCCGGCGAGGCCTGGCGGGTCATCCCGGCCCGGCTGCACGGCCCGACCACGGTCGACGTCGGCAACGCCGGTACGGTCATGCGCTTCCTGCCGCCGGTCGCCACCCTCGCCGACGGCCCGGTCCGCTTCGACGGCGACCCGCGTTCGTACGAGCGCCCGCTGACCGGCGTGATCGACGCGCTGCGGGTGCTCGGCGCCCGGATCGACGACGAGGGGCGCGGCTCGCTGCCGATGACCGTGCACGGCAGCGGTGCGCTGGACGGCGGTCCGGTGGCGATCGACGCCTCCTCGTCCTCCCAGTTCGTCTCGGCGCTGCTGCTGTCCGCGCCGCGCTTCAACCAGGGGGTGGAGGTGCGTCACACCGGCGCCCGGCTCCCCTCCATGCCGCACATCCGGATGACCGTCGACATGCTGCGGGCGGTCGGCGCGCAGGTCGACGAGCCGGAGACGGGCGGCGAGCCGAACGTCTGGCGGGTCTCCCCCTCCGCCCTGCTCGGCCGTGATCTGACCATCGAGCCCGACCTCTCCAACGCCCAGCCGTTCCTCGCGGCCGCGCTGGTCACCGGCGGCCGGGTCACGATCCCCGACTGGCCCGAGCACACCACCCAGCCGGGCGACGCGCTGCGGGAGATCTTCACCGCGATGGGCGGCAGCTGCGAGCTGACCGAGCGCGGGCTCACCTTCACCGGTTCGGGCCGGATCCACGGCATCGACGTCGACCTCGGCGAGGTCGGCGAGCTCACCCCGGGCATCGCGGCGGTCGCGGCCCTGGCCGACTCGCCCTCCACCCTGAGCGGCGTCGCCCATCTGCGGCTGCACGAGACGGACCGGCTGGCCGCGCTCACCAAGGAGATCAACGAGCTGGGCGGCGATGTCACCGAGACCGCCGACGGCCTCCACATCCGGCCCCGCCCGCTGCGCGGAGGTACGTTCCATACGTACGACGACCACCGGATGGCGACCGCGGGGTCGATCATCGGCCTTGCCGTCCCCGGAGTGGAGATCGAGAACGTGGCGACGACCGCCAAGACCCTGCCGGACTTCCCGCAGATGTGGACCGGAATGCTCGGGGCCTGAGACATGCGCCGCTACGGCAAGAACCCCGACGAGGACGACATCCGGTTCCGCCCCAACCCGAAGGGCAACCGGCCTCGCACTCATACCCGCCCGAAGCACGAGGACGCCGAGGAGGGCATGGTCCTCACCGTCGACCGGGGCCGCCTCACCTGCCTCGTCGACGGCCGTACGGTCATGGCGATGAAGGCCCGTGAGCTGGGCCGGAAGGCCGCCGTGGTGGGCGACACCGTCTCCATCGTCGGTGATCTCTCCGGCGACAAGGACACCCTCGCCCGCATCGTCCGCATCGGTGAGCGCCGCTCGGTGCTGCGCCGGACCGCGGACGACGACGATCCGTACGAGCGGGTGGTCGTCGCCAACGCCGACCAGCTGGCGATCGTCACCGCCCTGGCCGATCCGGAACCCCGGCCGCGGATGATCGACCGCTGTCTGGTCGCCGCGTACGACGGCGGGCTCTCGCCGCTGCTGGTCCTCACCAAGTCCGATCTGGCCTCCCCGGACAAGCTGCTGGAGGCGTACACGCCGCTGGGCGTCCCGTTCATCGTGACCAGCCGCGAGGAGCTGGAGAACGGCGACGCGGCCGACCGGGTCCGCGAGCAGTTGAACGACCGGGTCACCGCCTTCGTCGGGCACTCCGGCGTCGGCAAGACCACGCTGGTCAACGCGCTGGTGCCGAAGGACCGGCGGCGTACGACGGGAGTGGTCAACGCGGTCACCGGGCGCGGCCGGCACACCACCACCTCGGCGCTGGCGCTGCCGCTGCCCGACTACCGGGGCTGGGTGATCGACACCCCCGGCGTGCGCTCCTTCGGGCTCAACCACATCGACCCGTCCCGGGTGATCCACGCGTTCCCGGATCTGGAGCCCGGCACCGAGGAGTGCCCGCGCGGCTGCACCCACGACAGCCGTGAACCGGAATGCGCCCTGGCCGCCTGGGTAGCGGACGGCCACGCCGATCCGGCCCGGCTGGACTCGCTGCACCGGCTGCTGTCCACCCGGGAACGGCGCGAGGGCGACTGACCGGGGCACGTTTGCGATCCGGTGTCACCGGTAAGTGCATAATCGTATTCAGTGTGGCAAGGCGGTCACCGACGCGGGAGGGCACTGACGATGGCGTGGCTGCTGGTCGTGGTCGCAGGACTTCTGGAGACCGGCTTCGCCGTCTGTCTGAAACTCTCGCACGGCTTCACCCGGCTCTGGCCGACCATCGCGTTCTGTGTCTTCGCCCTCGGCAGCTTCGGTCTGCTGACGTTGTCGCTGAAGAAGCTCGACGTGGGCCCCGCCTACGCGGTGTGGACCGGCATCGGCGCGGCGGGCACCGCGATCTACGGGATGGTCTTCCTCGACGACGTGGTCTCCACGCTCAAGCTGGTCTCGATCTCCCTGGTGATCGTCGGGGTGATCGGTCTCCAGCTCTCGGGCTCGTCCCACTGACCGCGTCCGGCGCCCGTGCCACCACGTGGCGCACCAGCGGTGCCGGCTCTCCCCCGGCCTCCGGCGGGGCGGGCACCAGTGCGTAGCTCAGGGCGAGCCGCAGCACGATCTCGCAGGTCGCGGCCAGTTCCTCCCGGCCTCGCGGTGGCCGTTCCCCGTCGAGTGCGGCCACCGCGCGTTCACCGGCCCGGCGGAGCAGTTCGGTGGGGGCCGGCGGTCCGGGATCGGCGCCGCGCGGGCCCGGCAGCGGGGACGCGTACCCGGCCGGCGGGGGTCCGGGGCTGGGTAACCGCTCGCTCCAGCAGCCGGTGAGCAAGGCCTTCACCAGCACGTTCGCGCGTACGGCCCGGACGGTCCAGGCAGCGGTGGCGGCCAGTCTGTCCGCCGTGCCGCCGGCCGATCCCAGCGCCTGCTCGACCCCGGCCAGATAGCCGTCGGCGGCGTCCCGCACCAGGGCGCGGGCCAGGCCGTCCTTGCCGCCGAACTCGTTGTGGAGGGTCTGCCGGGAGACGCCCGCGGCGGCGGCCACGTCGACCATGCGCACCGACGTCCAGGGCAGGGTCGCCAGCGCCGAGAGGGCGGCGTCCAGCAGTACTTCCCGCGCTGTGGGCATCGTCGCCTCCCGCGCCGAGGGCTCCGCGACCCAGCGTCGGCTCGCTCCCCGGGACTGTCAATGGTCCGCGCGGCTGTCGACGGTCGGCGCGGCTCCGGGGACGTATGGCCCCGTTCACCTTCGGTCGATACTGTGACCGCATGCCCGATTACCACGATGATCTGCGCCTTGCCCATGTACTGGCGGACGCCGCCGACGCGGCGACGATGGACCGGTTCAAGGCCCTCGACCTCAAGGTCGAGACCAAGCCGGACATGACGCCGGTGAGCGAGGCCGACAAGGCCGCCGAGGAACTGATCCGCGGCCACCTGCATCGGGCCCGCCCGCGCGACGCGATTCTGGGCGAGGAATTCGGGATCGAGGGCACCGGCCCGCGGCGCTGGGTCGTCGACCCGATCGACGGCACCAAGAACTATGTGCGCGGCGTGCCCGTCTGGGCGACGCTGATCTCGCTGATGGAGGCGGGCGAGGACGGCTTCCAGCCGGTGGTCGGCGTGGTGTCGGCCCCCGCGCTGAACCGGCGCTGGTGGGCGGCCAAGGGCGCCGGGGCGTACACCGGCCGCAGCCTGACCTCCGCGACCCGGATCCAGGTGTCGAAGGTGGAGCGGATCGCGGACTCCTCGTTCGCGTACGCCTCGCTGAGCGGCTGGGAGGAGCAGGGCCGCCTCGACGGATTCCTGGACCTGACGCGGGCCTGCTGGCGCACGCGCGGGTACGGGGACTTCTGGCCGTACATGATGGTCGCCGAGGGGTCGGTGGACATCTGCGCGGAGCCCGAGCTCTCGCTCTGGGACATGGCCGCCAACGCGATCATCGTCCAGGAGGCGGGCGGGAGGTTCACGAGCCTGGACGGGGTCTCCGGTCCGGGCGGCGGCAACGCGGCGGCATCGAACGGGCTGCTCCACCACGAGCTGCTCGGCTACCTGAACCAGCGCTACTGAACCGGCGCGGCTGAGCCCGCACTGCTGAACCGGCTCCACCGGCCCGGATCGCATCGGATCGCATCACCGGACCGTGTTCCCGAGGGGCGTCGCGCGCTGTCGCACGCCCCTCGGTGCGCTTCACTCCCCTTGTTCCGCCCGCACATCGGTGCAACTCTGAGAGTCCCCCCGCTTGTGAATTTGTGAATCGGCTCACATGGCCGTTCACCAAGGAGGTGGCTCCCTTCATGCTCGTCCGTGACGCCATGAGCACGCTGGTCCTCACCATCGGGCCCGCCCATACACTCCGCCAGGCCGCCCGGCTGATGTCGGTCCGCCGCATCGGGGCCGCGGTCGTCCTCGACCAGGACAACAGCGGGCTCGGCATCCTCACCGAACGCGACATCCTCAACGCGGTCGGCTCCGGACAGGATCCGGACGTCGAGACCGCCGCCGCCCACACCACCACCGATGTGGTCTTCGCCTCGCCCACCTGGACCCTGGAAGAGGCCGCGGAGGCCATGACACACGGCGGGTTCCGCCACCTGATCGTGCTGGACGGCCACGGGCCCGTGGGCATCGTCTCCGTCCGCGACATCCTGCGCTGCTGGGCGCCCATCAGGCGCCACCACCACGCGGAACTCATAGGCTGACCCCGGCGTGAACGACCGGTGGGCCGGTCTCCCCCGAAGAGGAGACCGGCCCACCGCCGGCGGCAGCCGCCCGGATCAGCCGCGAAGGGCCTGGACCGCGGCCTCCAGACGCTTGCCGAAGTCGCCGTCCGCCTGGCGGAAGTTGTTGATCGCGCGCTCGGCGATGTCGTCGCGCGAGACCTTGACGATGAACCCGGCGAGGTTCTCGATCAGCCGGGCCTTCTCGTCCTCGGAGTAGAGCCGGTAGAGGTTTCCGGCCTGCACGAAGTCGTTGTCCTCGGCGTGGCTCGGGGCCGCGTGCGTGGCGACCTCACCGGTGACGGTGGTGGGCTCCCACAGCGGACGGTCGGTCTGGGCCGGACCGCCGAAGCTGTTCGGCTCGTAGTTCTTCGCGCCCTTGTGGCGGCCGTCGTACAGGTAGCCGTCCCGGCTGTTGGTACGCGCCTCGGTGGCGTGCGGACGGTTCACCGGCAGGTGGTCGGCGTTGATGCCGACGCGGTAGCGGTGGGCGTCGCCGTACGCGAAGAGACGGCCCTGGAGCATCTTGTCCGGGGACGGACCGATGCCCGGCACGAAGTGCGCGGGGCTGAAGATCGACTGCTCGGTCTCCGCGAAGATGTTCTCCGGGTTCCGGTTGAGCTCCAGCTTCCCGATCTCGATCGGCGGGTAGTCCGCGTGCGGCCACACCTTGGTGAGGTCGAAGGGGTTGAAGCGGTACGTGGCCGCCTCGGCCGCCGGCATGATCTGGACCTGCACCGTCCAGGACGGGAAGTCGCCGCGCTCGATCGCCTCGCGCAGGTCGCGCTGGTGGCTGTCCGGGTCCTCACCCGCGAGCTTGTTGGCCTCGGCCTGGGTGAGGTTCTTGATGCCCTGGTCGGTCTTGAAGTGGTACTTGACCCAGAAGACCTCGCCGGCCTCGTTGTTCCACTGGAACGTGTGCGAGCCGTACCCGTTCATGTGGCGCAGCGTGGCCGGGATGCCCCGGTCGCCGAAGAGCCAGGTCACCTGGTGGGTGGACTCGGGCGACAGACCCCAGAAGTCCCAGACGTTGTCCGCCTCCTGCGAGCCGGTGTACGGGTCGCGCTTCTGGGTGTGGATGAAGTCCGGGAACTTGATGGCGTCCTTGATGAAGAACACCGGGGTGTTGTTGCCGACGAGGTCGTAGTTGCCCTCTTCGGTGTAGAACTTCAGCGCGAAACCGCGGGGGTCGCGCACCGCGTCGGCCGAGCCGAGGTTGCCCGCGACGGTCGAGAAGCGCAGGAAGGTCTCGGTCTGCTTGCCGACCTCGGAGAGGAACTTGGCGCGCGTCCACTGCGAGACGTCACGGGTCAGCGTGAACGTGCCGTACGCGCCGGCGCCGCGGGCGTGCACGATGCGCTCCGGAATGCGCTCACGGTTGAAGTGCGCGAGCTTCTCCAGCAGCGACTGGTCCTGCACCAGGACGGGACCGCCGACGCCCGCGGTCTGGCTGTTCTGGTTGTCGGCGACCGGCGCGCCGGCCTCCGTGGTGAGCGGTCCCTGCGTCACGTGCGCCTCCTGCGTCGTTCCTGCACATTCGTCTCGAACTGCACAGCCTGTCCCTTGGCGTATGCCGTTGCCGATCCTACAATGGACTTAGTCCAAGTCAAGCGGACATCCAAAGTCACACCCGTTCGGGACCTGGTCCCCTCACTGTTAGGCTTGTTTCCATGAGTGACCTGTTGGAACGACTTCGCGGACGCGGCTGGCGCATGACTGCGCAGCGGCGCGTCGTGGCCGAGGTCCTCGACGGGGACCATGTGCACCTGACGGCCGACGAGGTCCACGCGCGGGCCGTGGCCAAGCTGCCCGAGATCTCCCGCGCCACCGTGTACAACACGCTGGGCGAGATGGTGTCGCTCGGCGAGGTCATCGAGGTCTCCACGGACCGCCGCGCCAAGCGGTACGACCCGAACGCACACCGCCCCCATCACCACCTCGTCTGCGCGAGCTGCGGCACGATCCGCGACGTGCACCCGGCCGGCGACCCGATGGCGGACCTGCCGAGCGACGAGCGCTTCGGCTTCACGGTGTCCGGCGTCGAGGTCACCTACCGAGGCATCTGCCCCAACTGCGCGGCGACCGGCTGAGCCGGACGAGCGACGGAAGGCCCCGGTGCGAGCGTCATTCGCACCGGGGCCTTCCGCGTGAATCCCCGCAGGGAACGACGCACCTCCCCGCCACCGGCACGTGCGCACCCCCTTCCCGAATCTGACGGGTAGTCATATCGTCTGCGGCGATCACCTCCGCCCCGCGGCGGATCCGCACCTCGATACGCGCGAGGAGAGACCCGTGGGAGTTCCGCACCCGCCCCCACCCGCAACCGCAGCCGAACCCGCCCCCGCAACCACCCGTCCCAAACTCCGCGCCGACGCGCTCACCCGCTCGTTCGGGCGCGGCGCCAAGGCCCTGCCCGCCCTCGGCCCGCTCGATCTCTCCGTCGCACCGGGCGAGTTCACCTGCATCGTCGGCCCGTCCGGCTGCGGCAAGTCCACGCTGCTCAGGATCGCCGCCGGACTGCTCCGCCCCAGCTCCGGCGAGCTGTCCATCCGTACGACCTCGCCCCGCCCGGCGGCGATGATCTTCCAGGACTACGGCATCTACGACTGGAAGACCGTGCTCGCCAATGTCCGGTTCGGCCTCGACATCCAGCGCGTACCGCGCAAGGAGGCCGATGCCAGGGCGCGCGACTGGCTGGCCCGGATGGGGCTCTCCGACTTCGCCGGGGCTTATCCGGCCACCCTCTCCGGTGGGATGCGGCAACGGGTCGCGATCGCCCGCGCCCTGGCCGTGGAACCCGAGATGCTGCTGATGGACGAGCCGTTCGCGGCGCTCGACGCCCAGCTGCGCACCATCCTCCAGGACGAACTGCTCGACCTCACCCAGACCACCCGCACCACCACCCTCTTCATCACCCACAGCCTCGAAGAGGCGATCGTGCTCGGGGACAGGGTGCTGGTGATGTCCGCCAGACCGGGGCGGATCATCGCCGAGCGCCGCCCGCCGTTCGGCCGGCCGCGCACCGGCGAAGTCCGGTCGGCACCCGAGTTCACCGCGCTGAAGAGCGAGTTGTGGGAGCTCCTGCGCGGCGAGGTGCGCAGGGAGGCGGTCCCGGCATGACCGTCACCGTGAACGCCACGAAGTCCGAAGACGGCATCCTGATCCGCAGACCGGGCCCGCAGGAACTGCACCCGGTACGCACCCACCGCAGGCGCCGCACCCTGGAGATCGCGCTCGCCGTCGCCGTACCGCTGCTCCTCGTGCTGCTCTGGCAACTGGCCGCCGCACAGTCCTGGATCGACGCCCGGGTCTACCCCGCCCCCTCCACCATCCTGGCGGACGGCCTGGACCGGGCGGGCGCCGGTGAACTGTGGCCGGACGTGTGGGCCACGCTCAAGCGGGTCCTGGGCGGCTATGCGATCGGCACCGTCGCTGGGTACGCCCTCGGCCTGCTGATGGGCTCGCTCTCCCTCGTACGGGCGGCGCTGGAGCCGTTGCTCGACGCCCTGTACGTCGTACCGAAACTGGCCCTGCTGCCGGTCTTCCTCAATATGTTCGGCCTCGGTGAGGGACCGCAGATCGCCCTGGTCGCCGCGACCGTCTTCTTCTTCGTCTGGATCTCCACCATGGCGGCCGTGCTCGCCGTCCCGGTCGGCCACCGTGATGCCGGTCAGGTCTTCGGAGCCTCGCCCTGGCAGATGTTCCGCCATGTGCTGCTTCCCGCCTCGCTGCCCGCGGTCCTGGTCGGGGCACGGATCGCGGCAGGAGTGGCGGTACTCGTCATCGTCGCCTCCGAACAGATCGCCGCGGCCGACGGTCTGGGCCATCTGATCTTCGACTCCCGGGCGCTGTTCCAGAACGACGTGATGTTCGTCGGCATCGTGTGTGTGGCGGTCCTCGGTGTCGTCTTCTCCGAAGTGGTGCGGATCGCCGGACGGCTGCTCACGCCGTGGGCCCCGCGCGACCGCGGCCGCGGCCGGTCCTGAACGGCTCCCCACACTCCTCAACGGCCGGTCCCGAACGGCTCTCACGCTCCTCGACGGCCGGTCCCGAACGGCTCTCTCCACGCTCCTCGTACGGAGGCACTGTGCGTACCCACACCCTTTTCACCCGCACCGCCGTGCTCGTCGCGGCATCGCTGCTCGGCGCGGCAGGCTGCGCCGGGCAGGAGTCCGGCGGCGACGGTGCCGCCGCGCCGCGCACCGTCCGGCCCGTCGCGGGCTGCGGCGCCGGCAGCTGGACCGACCCGGCCGAACTCGCCCCCGACCGGAAGGCCGCCCGCTGCGACAAGGGCGCCCCGGCGGCCCAGCCCCTGTCGAAGCGGCGGAAGATCACCGTGGCCACCGGCACCCTGAGCGCGGAGTACGTCGCTCCGCTCCAGGTCGCGTTGGCGAAGGGCGAGTTCGCGAAGGAGGGGCTGGACGTCGAGCTGAAGGTACTTCCCACCCCGGACGCCCTGCCGCTGCTCGCCAAGGGCGACGTGGACGCCCAGTGGGCGGCTCCCGAGGCAGCCGTGATGAACGGCATCAACGGCGGCTTCGACATCAAGTGGGTCGCGGGGAACTTCTCCCCCGACCCCACCTCCAAGAGCGGCCTGTGGGTGCGTCTCAAGGACGGCGAGAGCGCCGATCACGTCGAGATGGCGGGCCGGAAGCTCGGCACCATGATCGGCAAGGGCTCCGTCATCGCGTACCCGATGGACACCTCCCTGAAGAAGCACGGCGGCGGCCTCGACAGGATCAGCTTCCAGCAGCTCGGTTCCGCGGATGTGCTGACCGCGCTGCAGAACGGCGGCGTGGACTCCGCCTGGCTGCTCGACCCGATCTGGCGCAAGGTGGACGGCGACACGAAGTACGCGTTCCTGGGCGGCCAGCCCGTCGGTGAACCGCTCGGCGGCCTGCTCTTCGGCCCGACACTGCTGAACAAGGACCCGGACGCGGGTGTCGCCTTTCTCCGCGCCTACATCCGGACGGTGAACACCTACTTCGCCGGGGACTACAAGTCCGATCCCGCGTTCGTCGCCGAGCTGGCGAAGCTGATGAAGACCGACGAGGCCACGCTGCGGTCGACCCCGTCGATGCGGATGGACTGGGAGATACGGAAAGGCACGACGGACCGGCTGCAGGAGGCGTACGCCGATTCGGGCGTCTCGAAGGGCGCCCCGGTGCCGGAGTCGAAGGCCGTCGACCGGGCGATGTACTCGGAGGCGGTGGGCCACAAGCTCTGACGCAATACACAGAAGGCCGGATCCTCTGAAAGGATCCGGCCTTCTGTCTTCAGTAGCGGGGACAGGATTTGAACCTGCGACCTCTGGGTTATGAGCCCAGCGAGCTACCGAGCTGCTCCACCCCGCGTCGTTGTGTTTAGAACTGTACGTCACCGCTGCCGACCAGCGCAAATCGATTCCGGGGGCGCCGGGGGTGACCCACCCCCGGCGCCCCGGCCGGCCTCTGCCCTACGCGGTCAGCTCCTGGTGCAGCGCCTCCAGCAGCCGGGCCGCCCGCTCGGCGACCTCCGCCGGGCCCAGCTCGACCGCCCGCGCGCACCAGCGCTGCCCCTCGGTGAGCTCGCCCCGGCGGGCGGCCAGCAGGGCGAGGCGCAGGGCCGCCCGCCCGTGCCCGTCGTTCGCGGCCCGGCTCCACCACAGCGCGGCCTCGCGCTCACTGCCCTCGCGGGCGAGCAGCAGCCCGAGGTTGAAGGCGCCGTTGCGGCTGCCCGACTCGGCGGCCTCGCGGTACCAGCGGGCGGCGCTGTCCACGTCGCCCCGGGCCGCCGCGAGCATTCCGACCCGTACCTGGGCGCGGCGGTGCCCCTGCTCGGCAGCCCGCTCGTACCACTCCTCGCACTCGGTCTTCTCCGGCATCGGCTCCCCGAGCGCGGGGGGGCCGGGCGGCGGCTGCCGCGAGTCCAGCACCCCGGCCAGCCGGAAGGCGGCCTCCGCGCTGCCACCACCCGCCGCACAGCGCAGATGGCGCTCCGCCTCCTGCTCCTCGCCCTGGTGCAGCAGGGCCATGCCGACCTGGAGGGCGGCCTCGGTGTGGCCGGCCGCTGCGGCACGCTCGTACCAGACCAGTGCCGCACGGTCCTCGTCGCGCCCGGCGTACAGGATGCCGAGGTTGAACGCCGCGTCGACGCTGCCCGCCTCGGCCGCCTTGGAGAACCAGGGCTCGGCGCCGGTCGCGTCGCCCGCCTGGAGCAGGAGCACGGCCAGTGCGTTGGCGGCCTCGCGGTGGCCCGCGTACGCGGCGCGGCGGTACCACTGCTCGGCCTGCGGCGTACGGTCCTGGGCCGCGCAGAGCAGGCCGAGGTTGTAGGCGCCATTGACGTCGCCAGCGTCCATCGCGGCGCGGTACCAGCGCTCGGCGGTCTGCTGTTCGCCACGGGCCGCGTGCAGGGCGCCCAGCGCGTTGGCGGCGTTCCCGTCGCCGTCCTGGGCCGCGCGAAGCCACCACACGGCGGCGCTCTCCTCGTCGCCCGCGTCACGCAGCAGGAAGCCGAGCGCGCAGGCGGCGCGCGCCTCGCCCGCCTTCGCGGAGATGAGGTACCAGCGGCCGGCCTCCTTGGGCTCGCCGCGCTGTTCGAGGATGGCGCCGAGGTGCAGAGCGGCACGCCGGTGGCCGCGCGCGGCGGCCTGCCGGTACCACTGCTCGGCCTCGCCCACCCGTCCCGTCGCCGGACCCGCCACCGGGCCGTCGTCCCTGCGTGCCACGGGTCGGCCGGTCGCGCCGGGGCGGTCACCGGCGCCGGGGCCGAGCCCGGGGCGGCCGAAGGCGTCGTGCGGGTCGTCGGCGGCGTTGCGGTCCAGCATGCGCGCGAGGCGGTACGCGGCCTCCCGGTGCCCCTGCTCGGCGGCGGCGCGCAGCCAGCGCTCCGCGCCGACGTCGCTGCGGTGTTCCAGCAGGTCGGCCAGGGCGTACGCGCCCAGCGCGTGGCCCTGCTCGGCGGACTGCCTCAGCCAGTACTCGGCGCCGGGCTCGTCGCCGCGCTCGCGGTAGTGGCGGCCCAGCGCGTGCGCCGCGGCGGCGGAACCCGCGACGGCGGCGATGCGCCACCAGCCGGCCGCGTCGTCGATGTATCCGCGCTGGTGGAGCAGGACGCCCAGGTTGTTGGCCGCGGCCCGGTCGCCGTCCGCGGTGGCCCCGCGCAGATAGGGCTCCGCGCCGTCCAGGTCGCCGCGGCGCAGCAGCAGGGCACCGAGGACGCTCATCGACGCGGTGTCCCCGGCATCGGCGGCGCGACGGTGACGCGCCTCGCTCTCGGCGCTCTCCGGGCTCTCGGCGCTACCGGGGGCCTCCGTGGCCCCGGTGCTCCCGTCGGCCCTGGCGCTTCCCCTGTTCTCTGTGAACTCCGTGCTCTCGACGGTCGCGGCACACCCCGCAGTCTCGGCAGTCTCGGTCGCCTTGATGATCTCAGGTGTCTCGGGTGTCTCAGGTGTGTCAGTGGTCTCGTTGCCCTCCGCGAGGGAAACACCAAAAGCCGCATTCGTCGCATTATCAGACCGATGAACGCGACGTTGCACAAACCGCCCTGTCTCCAACAGAGTTGCCCTGTCCCCCATAAATACCATCGTCGCACCGCCTGCCACCCGCGTACACCTGGTATAGCGCGGCCAGTTAGGTCACTTCAGCGTTTTGTCGACATGCCCACAGAGAGATAAGTCAAACACGTCCGGAGCCAACTCGTGCCCCGCGAACCGCACTTCACGCACCTTGCACAAGAAAGTCGCCGTGACACGACGAAGGCCCGGATCCTCGAAAGGATCCGGGCCTTGGTCTTTCAGTAGCGGGGACAGGATTTGAACCTGCGACCTCTGGGTTATGAGCCCAGCGAGCTACCGAGCTGCTCCACCCCGCGTCGTTGTGGTGAAACCGTACCACGATGCGGGGGCGAGCCTTTACCGGGTTACTCAGCCGCCACTGTCAGCGCCGGATGGTTTGCCTTCCTTGTCGGCACCATCCGCCTTGTCCGCAGTGCTCGCGTTGCTCGCGCCGTTCCCGCCGCTCGCGTTGTTCGCACTGCCCGACTTGGGCTGGGCGGCCGCTGCACGCTGGAGCGCGTCCTGCAGATCCGCCTGGGCCTTGCCGTAGGCGGCCCAGTCCTGCTCCTTGAGGGCCGCCTCGCCCTCCGAGTAGGCCTTCTGCGCATCCGCGATCGCCTTCTTCAGCGCCGCGTCACCGGTGGCCGGCGGCTCCGTGGTGCCCGGGGGTCTGGTGGTGTCCGGCGGGGTGGTGCCGGAGTCCGTCACCCCGAAGACCGCGTTGAGCGCCTCCCCGAGGCTGTTCTCGAAGACGGTCTTCGACCCGTACGAGGCGGCGACCTTGCGCAGCAGCGGATAGTTCTGCGTGCCACCGCGCGTGTACACCGGCTCGATGTAGAGGAAGCCCCCCTCCAGCGGCACGGTCAGCAGGTTGCCGTACTCGATGTCGGAGTCGGTTCCCTTCAGGTTCCTCACGAACTCGGCGACGTCGTCGTTGCCGTTGAGCTCGCTCTGTACCTGGCCCGGGCCCTTCACCGTGGTGGTGACTCTCAGCAGCCTTATCGTGCCGTAGTCCTTGCTGGCCGCATCGGCGTCCACCGCCATGAACGCCCCGAGGTCGGGCCGCCCCTTCGGCGTGAAGGTCGTCGTCAGCGAGAACTTCTGAGCCGTCTGGTCCGGCATCTTTATGCTCAGGTAGTACGGCGGGACGGCACCGGACTCCTTGTTGGTCGGGTCGTCCGGGACCTGCCACGCGTCACTGCCGCTGTAGAACTGCGCGGGGCTCGTGACGTGGTAGCGGGTGAGCAGTTCGCGCTGCACCTTGAACAGGTCCTGCGGGTAGCGCAGGTGGTCCATGAGCTCCTGCGGGATGTCCGCCCTGGGCTCCACCGTCCCGGGGAACGCCTTGCGCCAGGTCTTGAGGACCGGGTCCTCGGTGTCCCACTCGTAGAGCTTGACCTTGCCGTCGTAGGCGTCGACGGTGGCCTTCACCGAGTTGCGGATGTAGTTGACCTGGTTCTGCTGGGCGACGACCGCACGCTGGTTGGTGGTCAGCGAGTCGGCCGTGGTGTCACCGAGCGTCGTACGGGAGGCGTACGGGTAGCCGTTGGTGGTGGTGTACGCGTCGACGACCCACTGGATGCGGCCGTTCACCACGGCCGGGTAGGCGTCGCCGTCGATGGTCAGCCACGGGGCGACCGCCTCGACGCGCTCCTTGGGCGTGCGGTTGTAGAGAATCCGCGAGCCCTCGCCGATGGCCCCCGAGTAGAGGATCTGCGGCTCACTGAACGAGACGGCGTACGCGGCGCGGTTGAACGCGTTGGAGAGACTGACCCCGCTGTCGCCCTTGTAGCTGGTGGTCTTCTCGCCGTCCTCCTCGTAGTCGAGCTCCTTCTGGGGCCCGCCGACGATGGAGTACTGCTCGGTCTTCTCGCCGTAGTAGATCTGCTGCTCGTACTTGCCGAGATCACCCGACGTCGGCAGGCCGGACTCAGTGAAGTCCGGGGAACCCTTCGGGTTCTTGCCCGTCGTCGTGCCCCGGGCCGCGATGGCACCGTAGCCGTGGGTGTAGGTGAAGTGGTCGTTGATCCAGTTGCGCTTGGGGATGCCGTCGAGGTTGAGCTCGCGCAGACCGATGACCGTGTCCTGGTCCTTGCCGGCGGCGTCCTTGTAGCGGTCGACGTCCAGCGTCTTGGGGAACTGGTAGTAGTTCCTCTTCTGCTGGAGCTGCTGGAAGGCCGGGGAGACGACGTTGGGGTCCATCACCCGGTAGCTGGCTGCCTCGTTCGCGCTGGCGCGCAGCTTGGCGTCGTCGTCCGTCGTGCTCTTGCCGGAGTAGTCGTCGACCTGCGCGTCGTCGATGTCGTAGGCGTCACGCGTCGCTTCGATGTTCTTCCGGATGAACGGGGCTTCCTTGGCCTGCTCGTTCGGCTGGACCTGGAACTTCTGCACGATCGCCGGGTACAGCCCGCCGATCAGGATCGCCGAGAGCACCATCAGGCCGAAGCCGATCACCGGGAGCTGCCAGGTGCGGCGCCAGAGCGTCGCGAAGAACAGCACGGCGCAGATCGCGGCGATGCAGAACAGGATGGTCTTCGCCGGCAGATAGGCGTTGGCGTCGACGTACCGCAGCCCCGTCCAGTTGTCCGTGGCCTTGAAGTCGCTGGACTTCACGGCCAGGCCGTACCGGTCGAGCCAGTACGCCACGGCCTTCAGCGAGACGAAGACGCCGAGCAGCACCGACAGATGGCCGGTGGCCGCACCGGTCGCCCGCGCTCCGGGGCTGGTGATGCGCAGCCCGCCGTACAGGTAGTGGGTCATCGCGGCGGCGATCAGCGAGAGCACCGTGGCCGCGAAGCCGAAGCCCAGCAGGAAGCGGTACCAGGGCAGATCGAAGGCGTAGAAGGACACGTCCAGATGGAACTGGGGGTCCTTCTGGCCGAACGCCACGCCGTTCACATACATCAGCCAGGTACGCCACTGGCCGGAGGCGGATGCTCCGGCGATCAGACCGACGAGCGCGGTGATCGCGAGCAGCACCCACTTCTTGTGCGGGGCGAGGCTCATCCGGTAGCGGTCCAGGCTCTGCTGTTCCAGGGACATCGCGCTCAGCGGCGGCCGGAGCCGGTGCGCGAGCCAGATGTTCAGGCCGACGGCGAAAGCCATCAGCAGTCCGAAGACGAGGAACAGCCCGATCTTGGTCCACAGAGTGGTGGTGAAGACGGACGAATAATCGACCGACCGGTACCACAGCCAGTCAGTCCAGAACCCGGCGAACATGACGAACGCCATGGCGAGAACCGCCAGGACGCCCAGTGTCATGAGCAGGGTACGGGCACGCCGGGACGGGCGGCCGACTCTGATCCGTGGCCCGGTCGGGCCTCCGCCGCGGTCCGGCATCTGGAAAGCCAACGTGCGCACCTCGAAGTTCGCGGGTCGTGTGAAGCGGGCCCAGCGATCGTAGAGCCCACCTATGCAACTTACTGAGGCTTTACCTAGTTCCCGTTCCCGGGGCGGAAGGAGGCAGGATATTGACCATGCCCAACGTTTCCCCCTCAGGCCCTCCGATGGCCGCCAGCCCGCTCACCGTCGCCGTGCTCGAGATCGACGAGTACATCTCCGGCCTCGGCTGGGACCAGCCGGCCCGGCTCTTCGCCCTGGTCGACACCGCCAAGCTGCGGGTCCAGGAGCCTGGTCTCGCCGCCCAGCTCGGGCTGGACAGCGCCGAATCCCCGACTTCCTCCTTCACCCCCATCGAGCAGGACGAGCTGCCGCCGGGCACCGCCCTGGACGAGTTCCTCGCCACGATCGCCTGGCCCGACGCGGTGATCGGATGCGCGATGACGGTGGAGCGGCTGATGCTCCCGCCGTCCGCCGAGTCCTCCGTGCCCGAGGGGCTGAGCGACGCGCAGCTGACCAAGTGGGTCGCCAAGCACCCGGAGCGCCAGGAGGTCCGGATGACCGTGGCGGTCCTGCGGGACGGTACGCGTGAGTCGGCCGTACGGCTGCGTGCGAAGGACACCCCGAGCGAGGTGCGGACCGGCGCCGGTCTGGTGCCCGGCCTGGCCGACGCCCTGGCCGCGACCTTCGAGGCCTGACCGAGCGGCCCTGATCGCGTCTCCCCCGCGGGGGGCGCGGTCAGCCTGCCGAGCAGCTCGGCAGCCCGGCCGTGTCCCCCGCCTTGATCTTCTCGAGCGACTTCTTCGCGTCGTCGATCGTCTTCACCCTCACCAGCGTGAGTCCGCTCGGGGCGTCGGAGGCGGCGGCCCTGCAGTTCTCGTCCGGCGTCAGGAAGTACCTGGCGCCGGCGTCGCGCGCGCCGACCAGCTTCATGTTGATGCCGCCGATCGGGCCGACCTTGCCCTTGTCGTCGATCGTGCCGGTGCCCGCGATGAACTTGCCGCCCGTGAGCTTGCCGGGCGTCAGCTTGTCGATGATGCCCAGCGAGAACATGAGACCGGCGCTCGGGCCGCCGACATCGGCGAGCTTGATGTCGATCCGGAACGGGAACGTGTGGTCCGTCCCGGCCTGGATGCCGACGATCGCGCGGTCCTCCTTGGGCGCCTTCGCGGTGGTGATGACGATCTTCCGGCTGCCCTCGGGCTCCTTGCCCGCCTTCTCGGCCGCCAGTGCCGTCCGGGCCGGGATGATCGTGAAGGTGACCTTCTCGCCGGGGTCGTGGCGGGTGACGAGCTTCGCGACGTCCTCGGGCTGCTCGACGGGCGCGCCGTCGACCTGCTTGATCACGTCGCCCGCGTGCAGCTTGCCCTGGGCGGGGCTGCCCTTGACGACCGTGGAGACCACGACGCGCGACGCCACCGGGATCTTCAGCTCGGTCAGCGCGGCGACCTTGGCGCTCTCCTGGGACTGGCTGAACTCCTCGGCGTTCTCCTGCGTCGACTCCTGCTCGGTCTTGCCGTCGGGGTAGAGCGTGTCGTGCGGTACGACCACGCTGTCGTGGGCCAGCCAGCCGTAGACGGACTCGACGAGATTCATGTTGTAGTCGGCACCGGTGACTCTGACCGTCGTCATATTGAGGTTGCCGGACGTCGGGTACGTCTTGTGCCCGGAAATCTGCAGGACGGGTTCGCCGCCGACCTCGCCGAGGGTGTTCACCGTCGGCCCGGGAGACATCTCCGAATACGGCACTTTGATCAGCACGCCTGCGCAGAGCAGCGCGATGAGGATCAGGGTTGAGGCGAGCATCGTCGCGGTGCGGCGTGGCATGGAACGACAGTACGGGAAGGGTCTGTCAGTGCACTGCCGGGGCCGGTCCGTACGGGGCGGGGAGCCGGGCGCGGGCTGCGCCGGAGGGCGTCGGCAGTCGGAGCCGCGATGCGGATTGGCAACTGCGTACGCGCGAGAAGATGTCAGGCGACATCGGAACCGGAGTGCGGCTTTTCCATCGCCTCACGGAACCTGGCATAGCCGGCGAGTTCGGAGACATCGCCGGTCGTTCGATTACGGGCGGCCCAGCTTCCCCATATCGCAGCGCCGAGCGCAGCGAAAAGCGGAATCAGCAACCAGGCAAGTGCTGCCATTACGACCTCCCTACCCCATGAGCGACCGCAACTGACCGATCAGCAGATTAACCGTCTGGACAATCAACGCTCACGGCAGGGGTGGAGTTACGCAAATCGGTCCGGACGGCCTCCTGGCCGACTTGCGCTCAGCAGGCTCCGACCCATTCCTCGGTGCCGTCCGAGAAGCGCTGGTGCTTCCAGATCGGGACCTCGTGCTTGAGGTCGTCGATGAGCTGCCGGCAGGCCGCGAACGCCTCGGCGCGATGCGGGCAGGAGACGGCGACGACCACCGCGATGTCCCCCACTTGGAGGTCACCCACCCGGTGGACCGCGGCCAGCGCCCGGACCGGGAAGTTCGCGACGACCTTCTCGGCCACCCGGCGCATCTCGTCCTGCGCCGAGGGGTGGCAGGAGTACCCGAGCGCGCCGACGTCCTGACCGCCGTCGTGGTTGCGCACCGTGCCGACGAAGAGCGCCGTGCCGCCCGCGGCGTCGTCCCCGACGGCCCGGAAGACCTCGTCGACCGAGAGCGGGGTGTCGCGGATCTCCAGCAGCCGGACGGGGTCGTCCGCCGTCCGCTCGCCGGGGTGGTCGTAGGTGGGTGCCATGGGGCCCATGGTGCCGTACGGCGCCGACAAGCCGGAATAGCGCTTTCCACCGGCGGGCCGCCCCCGGCCTTGGAGCCTTCTACAGAAGGCACCGCTCGGACGGGCTCCCGCCGGGCGGCCCTCAGATGCGGCGGCGGGCCTTGCGGGCGCGGCGGACCAGGGCGGCGGTGCCGAGCAGTGCCACTGTCGCACCGGCGGCACCCGCTGCGGTGGCGTCCTTGCGGCCGAGCCGGCGTCCGGCGACGGTGTGCCTGCCCTCGACCTCTTCGAGGAGGGCGGCGAGCACCTCCTCGTTGGTCCAGCCGGGGCGCCATCCCACGTCGTGCAGCCGGCTCACACTGACCACCCAGGGGTGCATCGTGTACGCCAGATCGCCCGCCGGCGACGGGGTGAGGCCGATCCGGTGCAGCCGGGCGGCGGCCCCCAGGGCCACGGCGGAGGGCAGCTCCATCCGGCGGACGCCGCTGAGCTCCTCGACCTCCTCCTGCTCCAGCCAGCCGTCGCAGCCGACCGCGAACTCGCCGTCGATCTTCTCCAGCGCGGCGTACTCCAGGGCCGTGACCAGGTCGTCGACATGGCAGAACTGCCAGGTCGGACGCGATCCCGCGACGACCAGGAGGCGCGGCGACTCGAAGTAGCGGGTCAGCGCGGTGTCCGTACCGCCGACCAGGACGGTGGGCCGGACCACGGTCACGTTGAGTCCGGGGTGGGCACGCGGCGCGCGGCGGCCGAGCCGTTCGATCTCCAGGAGGTCGCCGACGCCGGTGGCCTCGGCCGTGGCGCGCAGCTCGGCGTCCTCGGCGAGCGGGACGTCGTTGTCGGGCAGCGCCCCGTAGACCATGGCCGACGTGCACAGCACGACCCGGTGCACGCCGACAGCGGCGGCGGCCGTCAGCACGGTCTGGGTGCCGCGCACGTTGTAGGCGGTGCGGGCGGCGGGGTCGGTCTCCAGGTCGAGATCGAGTGCGAGATGCACCACGACATCTGCGCCGCGCAGCTTCTCCGCGATGGCGGGGTCGCGTACGTCGAGGATGTGCCAGGTCGCCTCGGAGACCTCTCCGCGGCGTTCATCGATGGCGATGACCTGCTTGATCTCCTCGGAGGCCGCGAGGCGTGCGGTGAGCAGCTCGCCCACGCCGCTCGCCGCTCCGGTGACCGCGACGACGGGGCCACGGTTCCTTGAGCGGCTCTTTTCTGGTTTGTTCTCGGTCGAGGGAGCGGGCAGGTTTCGCGCTGCGCGAACCTGAGGATCTGGGGAACTCACCGGGCGTCTCCAGCGGTTGTCTTCAGTACGTACCCGAATGACGCGTGCGTACCAGGTGGCGTCCATCCTGCCGCAGGCCGGGAGCCGGCGGAGCACTGAGGCCCTGCGCGGGGTTTTGGTGTCTACGCTGGATGGTGATGTCGGGCAGTCGCCGTCGGTTCGAGCCGGCGGCCCTACGAGCCGAGGAAACCCGTGAGTGACACCCCATTCGGATTCGGCCTTCCGCCGGAGGAGCCGGAGAACGGCGACGAGGGCAAGAAGAAGGACCCCACCGGAGGTGGGCAGGGCTCGGGCGGGCCGGCGAACCCGTTCGGCTTCGGCCCCGGCGCGGGCGGGGACAACCCGTTCGCGGCGATGTTCGGCTCGATGAACCCCAATGACCTGGGCGCCGCCTTCCAGCAGCTCGGCCAGATGCTGAGCTACGAGGGCGGTCCCGTGAACTGGGACATGGCCAAGCAGATCGCCCGCCAGACGGTCTCGCAGGGCACGCCGGACGGCACGAAGGACGCCAGCGTCGGCCCGACCGAGCGGTCCGCGGTCGACGAGGCGCTGCGCCTGGCCGACCACTGGCTGGACGGTGTGACGTCGTTGCCCTCCGGTTCGGTCTCGACCGTGGCGTGGAGCCGTGCGGAGTGGGTGGAGGCATCCCTTCCGGCCTGGCAGAAGCTGGTCGACCCGGTGGCGGAGCGCGTCGGTCTCGCGATGGGCGACGTGCTGCCCGAGGAGATGCAGGCGATGGCCGGCCCGCTGATCGGCATGATGCGGTCGATGGGCGGCGCCATGTTCGGCCAGCAGATCGGGCAGGCCGTGGGCGTGCTGGCGGGCGAGGTGGTCGGTTCGACCGACATCGGCCTGCCGCTGGGCCCTGCGGGCAAGGCCGCCCTGCTGCCGCTGAACGTGGAGCGGTTCGGCAAGGACCTCAGCGTGCCGCAGGACGAGGTGCGGCTGTATCTCGCCCTGCGCGAGGCCGCGCACCAGCGCCTCTTCGCCCACGTCCCGTGGCTGCGCTCGCATCTGTTCGGCGCCGTCGAGGGGTATGCGCGCGGCATCAAGGTCGACACCAGCAAGCTGGAGGACGTGGTCGGCCAGTTCGACCCGTCGCAGCCCGAGCAGCTCCAGGACGCCCTTCAGCAGGGCATGTTCCAGCCGGAGGACACACCGGAGCAGAAGGCCGCCCTGGCCCGGCTGGAGACGGCTCTCGCGCTGGTGGAGGGCTGGGTGGACGCAGTGGTCCACGAGGCCGCGAAATCCCGTCTGACCTCGGCGGACGCGCTGCGCGAGACGATGCGCAGGCGCCGCGCCTCCGGCGGCCCCGCCGAGCAGACGTTCGCCACGCTCATCGGTCTGCAGCTGCGCCCGCGGCGGCTGCGTGACGCCTCGCGCCTGTGGGCCTCGCTCACCGACGCGCGAGGTCTGGACGGGCGCGACGCCCTGTGGGAGCACCCCGACATGCTGCCCACGGCCCAGGACCTGGACGATCCGGACGGCTTCGTGCACCACGAGCAGCTGGACTTCTCCGAGCTGGACAAGATGCTCGGCGAGGCCGCGAAGGGCCCGCAGAGCCCCACCGCGGACGGCAAGGACGCGCCCGGCACCGGTGGGACCGAGAGCCGTGAGGACGACGGCAAGGGCGATGACAAGGGCGACACCGACCAGTGAGCCTGCACGACGACGCCGTTCTCGTACTGAAGGGGTACGAGAACCCGGACCCGGTCCAGGGTGAGCTGCGACAGGGCTATCTCGACCACCTGGCACAGCACCCCGACGGCATGTGGAAGGCCTGCGAGGCGGGCCATCTGACGGCCAGCGCGCTGGTCGTCGACCCGGAGCGCGGCCGGGTGCTGCTCACCCTCCACCGCAAGCTGCGGATGTGGCTCCAGATGGGCGGTCACTGCGAGCCGCAGGACGTGTCGCTCGCCGCGGCTGCGCTGCGGGAGGCGACCGAGGAGTCCGGCATCACCGGCCTGACCCTGCTCGCGGGCGGCCCGGTCACGCTGGACCGCCACCCGATCCCCGCGCCCTGCCACTGGCACCTGGACGTGCAGTACGCGGCGCTGGCGCCCTCGGGCGCGACGGAGCAGATCAGCGAGGAGTCGCTGGACCTGCGCTGGTTCCCCTACGACGAGGTCGCGTCGGTGGCCGACGCATCGGTCGTAAGGCTGATGGAGCGGACCCGCGCCGAGCTGGAGCGGCGCCGGTAGGCACCGCCTGCCGCACGGGTGAGGGGCGGTCTCCGCGGAGACCGCCCCTCACCCGTGTCGCGCGTGCCGGTGCGCGGTGGCTCAGTTCCAGGAGTTGTTCTGGTTCTGACCGTGGGCGCCCTGCTGGCCCATGCCGTACTGGGCCCGGATGCCCTGGCCGATCTCGTGGTTCTGCGGGGGCAGCACCTCGCTCGGCTGCACCAGGGCGAAGCCCTGGCCGAGGAAGCTGAGCTCCCAGCCCTCGCCGGTGTTGCCGCGCCGCCGCCAGACGCCCGAGGAGTGCGTCTGGGCCTGCATCTGCACCCGCAGCGAGCTGGACCAGGCGACGATCGCGTCGGCGTCGGCGTTCACGTACTTGTCCGGCGTGACCTGCATCATCAGCGGCTGGCCCGAGGTCATCAGAGCGACCTTGCCGGTGCCGGAGATGTTGAGCTGGTACTTCCCGGTGCCCGAGATGCCGTACTGGCTGTCCACCGCGATGACCTCGGTGTGCAGCGAGGAGTCCAGTGCCAGGACATAGGCGCTGTCCACCGTGATGCCGTCGTGGTCGACGTCCACGACGTGGATGTACTGCGCGAGGTTGGCGAGGTAGACGGTGCCCTGCCCGGAGCAGCGCATCAGGTCGAGGCCCTCACCGGTGTTCGCGCGGGCGCGGCGCTGTCCGTGCGACTGGTACTCGCCGTCGAACTCCATCAGACCCTGGTACGCGACCATGGCGCCCTTGCGGGCGAGGACGTCGTCGTGGCCGGTCAGCGAGACCCGCAGGAGCTGCGGGTTCTGGATGGTGTACCGGTCCTGGGACTGCTGTTCCGTGTAGCTGAAAAGCGGACTCTGCATGGTGTGTTCTCCTCCCCCGTCAGTTCCGGATTCGCAGGCGGTCGGTACTGTCCTCGCTCGGCTGTACGACGACGATGCCCTGGCCGGCGAACGCCATCTGATACGCCTCGCCGCTGCCCCGCCCGATGAGCGAGGAGGCCTTGAAGCTGCGCTTGCCCTTCACCTTGAGGTTCGGGGACCACGCCACGAGGGCGTCCGGGTCGACGTAGGTCTCGTCCTCGCCGCGTCCGCAGTCGACGACGATCGGTGTGCCGCGCGAGGTGATGGCGACCCACCCGGTGCCCGAGATGCAGACGTTCCACAGGCCCTGGCCGGCGAACTTGGCGAGGCCCTTGACCCGCTCCACGCCCCAGGTGAGATGACCGTCGAAGGCGAGGACATTGGTGCCGTTGACCGAGAGGGAGTCGTTGTTGAGGTTGATGACGACCACATCGGCGCCGTAGTCGGCGAGGTAGAGCAGCCCGTCGCCGGAGCACTTCATGATCGGTGCGCCCTCGCCGGTGACCCACTGGGAGGCGATCTGGCGGACGGCGGGCGGGTTGGGTTCGTACTGGATGAAGCCCTCGTACGCGACCATCGAGCCGGTACGTGCGTAGAGGTCCTGGCCGGTGGCCATGGCGACCTTGAGCATCGTGCGGCCGTGGTTCTCCATACGGGCCGTGACGGGGGTCGGGGCGAAGCCCGCGAGCTGCTGGTTCATGACGGGCTCCCTCAGACCTCGTAGGGCTGGACGACGATGAAGTTGCCGGGAGCGCCCCGGAACTGGAGGTTCACGGTCTCCCCGCTGTGTCCCGGGTACGCGTTGCGGCGCAGCCGGACCTGGCTGGAGATGATCACCTGGGACGCTGCCGACCAGGCCACGACGGCGTTGCAGTCGGCGAAGGTGGTCGGTGTCACGGGCAGGACGACGGGGACGCCGTGGGTCTTGACGATGACCGTGCCGGTGCCCTGGAACTGCATGGTGAACAGCGCGCCGCCGGGGATGCCGTGGCCCTCGATCCTGCGGACCTCGTACTGCAGCGACTCGTCGAAGGCGAGGACGTTCTCCGCCGAGACGCAGATACCGTCGCCCTGGAGCTCGATGGCGTGCAGATGGGAGCCGTCCTCGGCGAGGAAGACCTGGCCGCGGCCGGTACAGCGCATCAGCTGCATTTCCTGGCCGGTGGCGTTGCCCACCATGCGGCCGGCGAAACCCGCGCCCTTGTAGCTGAAGTCGACCTTGCCCTGGTACATCACCATGCTGCCCTGGCGGGCGAGCACGGGCGTACCGCCCATGGTGAGGTCGACCCGCATGAGCTGCTGGTTCTGCGGGGTCCAGCGCTGACCGGTGGGCGTCTCCTTGTACGGCTGGAGCGCCGCCTGGAGACCGGCACCGGCCTGCGGAACGCCTTGCGGCACGCCCTGGGGCATACCGGGCGGCTGCATTCCGGGCGGCTGCTGCCCGTACGGGGCCGGGGCCTGCTGGCCGAACGGGGCAGGGGGCTGCTGGCCGTACGGGGCGGCGGGGGGCACCTGGCCGGGGATCTGGCCGAACTGCGGCTGCTGGGGCGGCTGCCCGTACGGAGCGGGGGCGGGAGCGGGCGGCGGCACCGTGCCGCCCTGCGGTGCCAGCGGCGCCGCCATGGTCGGCGCGGTGTGCATCTGCTGCTGCGGCGCGGGGGCCGGCGCCGGGGCCGGCGGGGTGCCGAAGGACGGGGCCGGCTGCGTTGCCTGGGGCGCGGACGGGGCGCCGAAGGACGGGGCGGGGGCCGGTGCGGCAGCCTGGGCGGGCGGGGCGAACGACGGTGCCGCCGCCTGCGGCTGAGGCGCGGCGGGCTCCTCCTCGGCGACCTCGCCGCCGAAGTTCTTCAGCAGCGCTTCGAGGCCGCCGTCGAAGCCCTGGCCGACTGCGGCGAACCGCCAGACGTCCTTCAGATAGAAGTCGCCCAGCATCACCGCACGCTCGGTGGTGAACTCCGAACCGTTGAAGGCGTACCTGACGACTTCCTCGCCACCCGCGACGATCCGGATGTATCCGGGGCCGATCTGGGACATCTGTCCGGCCCCGTCGACCGTCGCGGTGAACGACAGCTTGTGGATGTTCGCCGGAATGCGGTCCAGGGTGACGCGGAACGACTCGGTGTCGCCGGCCTGGGCACCGAGGAGCTGAATGGACTCCTCGGGTGATTTAGGCTGATTGAAGAAGATGAAATACCGGTCGTCGGAGAGCTGCTCATTGGCATCGAGGCCGAAGCAGCTGATGTCAAAGGTCAGTCCCTGACCGGCGATCTGCACACCTACGTACAGATCCGTCCCCGGCGTGAGATCGCTGATCTTGGCCTTGTGGCCGCGTTGGAATTCCCTGGCCATGCGTAACGACCGTCCCCCATCCCGAATGTGAATGCGTCGCGCCAGGCTAACCGCAAAGTCCGGCATCGGGCTAAGTCGGTACACACCCGGTACAGAATCGGTGGACGTCACTCACCGCGCGCGGCGGGCAGATGGGGCAGCCGGTCCGCCGCCACCACGCCCTCCAAGTATCCGCGCGCCCGCTCGGTACGGGGATACGCCTCCAGCAGCCGCCAGAAGCGCGGACCGTGACCGGGCACCAGCAGATGGGCCAGCTCGTGGACCAGTACGTAGTCGACGACGTACTCGGGCATGCCCTGCAAGCGGTGCGACAGACGGATGCTGCCCTCCGCCGGGGTGCAGGACCCCCAGCGGGTGTTCTGATTGGTCACCCACCGCACCGAAACGGGCCTGGCCCGGCCCTCGAAGTACTGGGCGGACAACCGCTGGGCCCGCTCGGCGAGTTCGCTGTCACCGAAGACGCGTCTGCTCTCCTGCGCCGCGAGCTTGTCGAGCATCACGCCCACCCAGCGCCGCTCCTCGGCCTCCGACATCCGGGCCGGGATGAGCACGATCGTGCGGTCGCCCTCCCGGTACGCGGAGACCGTTCTGCTGCGGCGATTGCTCCTGCGGACCTCGACCGCGCTCGTTGCCGAGGCGCGGGGCGGACGGTCCGCCGCGCTGCGCTGCTGGGTTCCGGCGCTGCGCGTGGGGGTCTCCCCGGCGATTCCGGGTGACGGGTCGGCGGGCACGCCACGACGTTACCCGGTGACGGTGCGGGAAGTCCCGCCTCCGGGACGGTTCACACCTGATCCACTCCACTCACACTTGATCCACTCCACGGCGTGCACCATTTGAACGACTAATACCCCATGCCTGTGGATAACTTTCCGCACGCTTCGACGCCTGCCTGCATTCTGTGAACGGATCTCGCGAAGATCCCGTGCAGCGGTCCGCGCACAGGGATCAAGGAACACAGACCGGGGGTAGCCGTGCATCCGATGTTGAAGCCCGCACTGCGCCGCGCATGGCGCGGCCGGGGCACCGTGCAATTCGGCGTGACTCACGCCCATGCCGTGAAGTTCGGCCCGCTGGATATCGCCACGGGCAGTTTTCTGGAACTGCTCGACGGAACACGTGGCCTGCCACTGCTGCGCGAGGAGGCCCGCACGCTGGATCTGTCGGATCACCAAGTGGACACCTTGGTACGTCGATTGGCGAACGCGGGTCTGATCGACGATGTGCGCGCCGCCGGCCCGGAGGCCGATGCGTTACGGAACCGGCCCGGCGCCCTGGACCGGCACCGCCCCGATCTGGCGTCGCTCTCCGTCGTCCATCCCGAACCGGGCGGTGGGATGCGGCGGCTGGCGGCCCGTCGGGCGATGCGGGTCCAGGTACGGGGTGCCGGGCGGGTCGGTGCCGCGATCGCGGCGGTGCTGTCCGGGTCGGGGGTCGGCCGGGTGGAGGTCCTGGACGGCGGGCACACCGAGCCGTGCGACGTGTCGCCCGGCGGGCTTCCGCCGGCGTCCGTCGGGGAGCGCAGGGACACCGCCGCCCGGCAGTTGGTGCGCAGATCCGCCGCGGGTCCGGCTCCCCGCACGGCGGAGACGGCGGGGTCCCCGGCCGGTGGCGAGCCGGGACTGTCGCTGATCGTGGTGGCCCCTCGCGACGGCTTCTCGGCATACGTCCCCGACCCTCGTACGGCCGAGCCATGGATCGCTTCGGGGACTCCTCATCTCTACGCCGGAGTGCTGGAGGCGACGGGGGTCGTCGGGCCCCTGGTCCTGCCCGGGGGTACGGCCTGCGCCGGGTGCCTGGCGCTGGACCGCGCGGACCGGGATACGGACTGGACCAGGATGCTGTCCCAGTGGCAGTCCGGGCGGCGCACCGCCGTTCAGGCCTGTGACCTGGGGCTGGCGACGGCGGTCGCGGGGCTCGCGGCCGCCCACGCACTGTCCTTCCTGGACGGGGAACTGCCCGCGAGCACGGGGACCCGCTGGGAGGCCGCGCTGCCGCTGTTGGACTGGCGGGCCGAGCGGTTGGGCGCACACCTCGGCTGTTCCTGTGGAGCGGCTGGGCACACTGACCGGGAGGGCTCCTCCGGGACCGAAGCGATGCAGGACACAATGGCCGGGTAACCGCCGCACGCGGTACGGCAGTCTGGGATTTGGAGGGGCTCATGTCTGATCTACCCCGGAAAGCGGTCACCCGTACCGCCAAGTTGGCCGCCCTGCCTCTGGGCTTCGCCGGCCGTGCGACGTGGGGTCTGGGCAAGCGGATCGGGGGGAGATCGGCGGAGCTGGTCGCCCGGGAGGTGCAGCAACGCACCGCGGACCAGTTGTTCAAGGTTCTGGGCGAGTTGAAGGGCGGGGCGATGAAACTGGGACAGGCCCTGTCCGTCTTCGAGTCGGCGCTGCCCGAGGAGGTCGCCGGACCGTACCGGGCGGCGCTCACCAAGCTGCAGGAAGCCGCGCCGCCCATGCCCAGCGATACGGTCCACGCGGTGCTGGAGGAGCGGCTCGGAGAGGACTGGCGGGAGTTGTTCCTCGAATTCGAGGACAAGCCGTCGGCCGCCGCCTCGATCGGCCAGGTGCACCGGGCGGTGTGGCACGACGGACGGAACGTCGCGGTGAAGGTGCAGTATCCGGGCGCCGGTCAGGCGCTGCTCTCGGATCTGACCCAGCTCAGCCGGTTCGCCCGCCTGCTCGGCCCGTTGGTTCCCGGAATGGACATCAAACCGCTCATCACGGAGCTGCGTGACCGGGTCTCGGAGGAGCTGGACTACGAGCAGGAGGCGCGGTCGCAGCAGGACCACGCCGAGGAGTTCGCGAACGACCCGGATGTCGTGATTCCCAGTGTGGTGCACCAGTCGGACCAGGTGCTGGTGACGGAGTGGATGGACGGTGTTCCGCTGTCCGACGTGATCGCGGAGGGTACTCCGGAGCAGCGGGACCGGGCGGGGCAGTTGCTGGCCCGCTTCCTCTTCTCGGGGCCCGCGCGCACCGGTCTGCTGCACGCGGACCCTCATCCGGGAAACTTCCGGTTGCTGCCGCCGGACGAGGGGACCGGCGAGGACGGGCAGTGGCGGCTCGGAGTGCTGGACTTCGGGACGGTGGACCGGCTGCCGGGCGGTCTGCCTCAGACCATCGGGGAATCCCTGCAGCTGACGCTGGCGGGCGAGGCGGAGTCGGTTTACGAGCTGTTGCGCGAGGAGGGGTTCGTCAAGGACACGATCGACCTCGACCCGGACGCGGTGCTCGACTATCTCCTCCCGATCATCGAGCCGGCTCAGGTGGAGGAGTTCACGTTCAGCCGGAGCTGGATGCGCAATCAGGCGGCGCGGATCGCGGATCCCCGCTCCCCCGCTCATCAGCTCGGCAAGCAGCTGAATCTGCCGCCCGCCTATCTGCTGATACACCGGGTGACGTTGAGCACGATCGGGGTGCTGTGCCAACTGGGTGCCACGGTGCGGCTGCGCGACGAGCTCGAATCCTGGCTGCCGGGTTTCCTCCTGGAGTACGAGGAGGAGACCGTATTGCAAGAACCCGAGGTCCAAGAACCCGAGGCGCAGGAGACCCAGGTGCAGGAGACCCAGGTGCAGGAGACCGAGGTGCAGGAGTTGGCGGGCGACGCGCCCTTGGGGGCGTAGGCCGGGGCGTCGCGGCCGGCTGCGTTGCCGCTGGTGGGGGCCTTGTCGGCGGTGAATGCGTGGCCGCCGGGCGGGTCACCACCAGGCCGAGTCCAGCCGGCTCTCGATCGCCCGGATGTTGGTGCGGGCGCACTCGTCGCAGAAGTACTGGCGCCTGCCGTTCTCCACGGAGCAAATCCAGGTCGGCGGTGCGGTGTCACCGTCGGCGGAGGTACCGCACAGGGCGCAGGTGACGACCGCGGCATCGCTCTCGTTCTGCGCGGGTCGCTGAATCCGGTGATGGGTCTCCTCGTCCACCTCGTGACGATAACTCCGTCGCCGCCGTGCCGCGCGGCACCACACAGCACCGCTGCACAGCACCACCGCACGGCACGACCATCGCAGCACGACCGCGGGGCCGGTCCGTTGCGGACCGGCCCCGCGGAAGGGGTGGTACTGACTGTGGGTACTGGTCGCTGCCGGGCAGAGCGGCTGCCCGGCAGCGGGTGTTGCTGGTGTGCGGCCCGACTAGTGCATGACGGCCATGGCCAGCGCGCGGCGGGCGCGCATCGAAGCGCGCTCGGCCCGGCGCTGCATACGGCGCGCGTTGACCAGGCGTACCGCCTGGCGCTCCGTATCGGCCTCCCTCATGCGGTCATGCATATGAGCACGAGCCAGGGCTTCTGGGATGAGTTGCATTTCGCGGGTCCTGTTCTGACGCGAGTCGTTCGCGCCAATGATCGTGACGTTCGGTGTTGCGGAGCCGACGGGCTCATTGGTGGGGACGGACATTGCTGCCTGATTTCGGGGATCGTGGGTGTGGGGACGGTCGATGGTTCCGATGCGCTTCATGGGCTTGGGGGCCGTGACCCCCAGTCCGGCGATCACGCCGCGACCGGGTTCTTGCGCGGACGGCCACGCGGCCGCTTGCGAGCGACGACGACGCCCTGGATGAAGAGCTCACCGCCCCAGACGCCCCACGGCTCGCGACGCTCCTTGGCGCCGGCGAGGCAGGCCTCGACGAGCGGGCAGGTGCGGCAGAGAGACTTGGCGTACTCGACGTCGGCGGGCGACTCCGCGAAGAAGACCTCCGGGTCGTAGGAGCGGCACGGGACGGGCACGCCGAGGTTCTCGATGGCGTCGTCGAGCGCGGTGAGCGTGGTGAGGGGGAACAAGGTGGAGTCCTCCGTGAGGCCGGGCGGCGGGATCGTTTCGGAAGGCGGTACGGACGGGGCGTGCGCTTCGAGTTGCACGGTGGGTGGTGTCCTCGTCTGGTCGTTCCGGCCTGGTTGGCCGGGTGGCGGCTGGTACCGGGTGTTGCTTGTCCCGAGGCTCCTTCGCGCTGTCTCGTCCGTTTGGACAAAACAAAAGGGCCGCGGATCCCGAGTGGGGTTCCGCGGCCCTGAAGGCGCCGGCCTGATGGTGAATCAGGCTGGATCACTCCAGGGTTCAGGCCCACGGAAGGCCCACATCGTGTGGTGGTGCATCGTCTGCTTCTTGGCGCCGGATTCCACTCCCGCACCGACGGCCGCAAAGGCATAGGCCTGGGCCTGTCCCTTCGCTACTGCTGCTGCCGGTGCCTGAGCCGGTCGCTCATTGCGCTCCCGCACGGGGAGGCTCGCAGGGGACAGCGGACGGGCGACAGAAATGCCGGACAGACCGGTGCCACGGAGCGAGGACTCGGAAGAGCAGGCGAGGCCGAGCGAGCAGGCGGAGACGACCGAAAGATCGGTCATTTTGTTGGTCTCGATGATGCTGATCACTTCAATCGCCTCCTCTCGGCGTCTCGGGCGGACCGGCGGGCCGGTCCTACGTATTCGGATAAGTACAGCACAGGGCCAGGGCTTCAGAGAAGTCGCTGTTCCCGTGGTTAAGAACCTATGGTGATGACTGGGGCAGGCGCAAACTATTTTTTCGACGAGTTTTTCTCACCTCTCGTCAGCCGCCTCCGCGAGCACTTCCTCTACCGTCTCACCTGCGCAAATGGCCAGGACGGCGGTCCCGAACCGGCCCAGCTTCCGCGCGCCGACGCCGGAGATCACCGCCAGTTCGCCCTCGCTGCCCGGTACGGCCTCGGCGATCGCCATCAGCGTCTTGTCCGTGAACACGCAGAACGCGGGCTGACCGATCTCCTTCGCCCTGACCGCCCGCCAGTCGTGCAACCGCTCGTACAGCGCCTCGTCCATGTCGGAGGGGCAGTCCTCGCAGCGCATCAGTTTCATCTCGCCGGCGTCGGTGAGGGTCTTGCCGCAGACCCGGCACCGGGCGGGGCCGCGACGGCTGCGCTTGGCGACCGGTCCCGCCGGGCCACGCTCGATCCCGCCGCCACCGGCCGTGCCGCGTGTGCCGAGCGGCACCGAGCCCGGACGCATGCCGTTGAGGAACCGGCTCGGGCGCCGTCCGGCACGTCCGCCGGGCGAGCGGGAGAGCGACCATGACAGCGAGAGGTGGAGGCGGGCCCGGGTGACGCCGACGTACAGCAGCCTGCGCTCCTCCTCGATCTGCTCGTCGGTCTTGGCGTAGGTGATCGGCATCATGCCCTCGGTCAGGCCGACCAGGAACACGGCGTCCCACTCAAGGCCCTTCGCGGAGTGGAGCGAGGCGAGGGTGACCCCCTGGACCGTGGGGGCGTGCTGGGCGGCGGCCCGCTCGTCGAGCTCCGCCACCAGGTCGGAGAGGGTGGCACCCGGCCTGGCCCGTTCGAAGTCCTCGGCGAGCCGGACCAGGGCTGCCAGCGACTCCCAGCGGTCGCGCACCGCTCCCGAACCCGCGGGGGGCTCCTGGGTCCATCCCTTGGTGGAGAGCACCGCGCGCACCTCGGCTGGCAGCCCCTCCGCGTCGTCGAGCAGGGAGTCGTTGCCCCCGGCGCGGGCGGCGCCGCGCAGGGCGACTCCGGCCTCCCGCACCTCCGCCCGTTCGAAGAACCGCTCCGCGCCCCGCAGCTGGTACGGCACGCCCGCGTCCGCCAGGGCCTGCTCGTAGACCTCGGACTGGGAGTTGACCCGGTAGAGCACGGCGATCTCGCCGGCCGGGACTCCCGCGGTAATCAGATCGCGGATCCGGCGGGCGGTGCCCTCTGCCTCCGAGGGCTCGTCCGCGTACTCCGTGTAGGCGGGCTCGACGCCGGGCTCGCGCTGCGAGACCAGTTCGAGCCGGTGCTCGGCGGCGCGGCCGCGAGCCTGGCTGAGCAGTCCGTTGGCCAGATGGACGACCTGGGGGGTGGAGCGGTAGTCCCGGACCAGCTTGACCACCGTCGCGTTGGGGTGGCGGGTACGGAAGTTCAGCAGGTGGTCGGGGGTGGCTCCGGTGAAGGAGTAGATCGTCTGGCTGGCGTCGCCGACGACGCACAGGGTGTCCCGGTCGCCGAGCCAGAGGTCCAGCAGCCGCTGCTGCAGCGGGCTGACGTCCTGGTACTCGTCGACGACGAAGTGCTGGTACTGGCGGCGGACGTGGTCGGCGATGTCGTGGCGGTCCTGGAGGATGGCGACGGTGAGGAGCAGCACGTCCTCGAAGTCGATCACCGAGCGGTCGCGCTTCAGCTCCTCGTACGTCGCGTAGATCTGGGAGATCTCGGCCGGATCGCGCGGGGCGTCGCGCTGGGTCTTCGCGACCACGGCCGGGTAGTCGCCGGGCACGGTCTGGGTGACCTTGGACCACTCGATCTCGCTGGTGACGTCCCGCAGTTCGTTGCGGTCGAGCCGGATGCGGCAGCGGGCCGCGGCCTCGGCGACCAGCTGGACCTTCCGCTCCAGCAGCCGGGGCAGGTCGCCACCGACCGCTTTCGGCCAGAAGTACTGGAGCTGACGCCGGGCGGCGGAGTGGAACGTCCGGGCCTGGACTCCTCCCGCGCCGAGCTGGCGCAGCCGTCCGCGCATCTCGCCGGCGGCTCTGTTGGTGAACGTGACGGCAAGCACACTCGTCGGCTGAAGTATCCCGGCGCGCACCCCGTAGGCGATGCGATGGGTGATCGCACGCGTCTTGCCCGTACCGGCTCCGGCCAGCACACACACCGGGCCGTGCAGGGCCGTGGCGACCTCGCGCTGCTCGGGGTCCAGGCCGTCGAGCACGGCGTCGGCCGACTCGGGGACCTGTGGGAAGAGGGAGGAATGCGTTGCTGATGTCACCCCGCCATGCTGCCAGGTCGGGAGAGGCGGACGCGGAGGTTGTCCACAGGGGAGCTGTATCCGTCGTACTAATGCGCCCCGGCTGGTCTGGTGCGGTCAGGCTGGTCTGGTGCGGTCCGGCCGGTCTGGTGCGGTCAGGCTGATGCGGCCCGGCCGGTCGCGCGGCCGCCCCGGCCCGGCTGCGGGAATGGTGGTTGCCTCGCGTACGTTCCCCTTCCGTGCGGTGACGCACGGTCCAGCTTCTCCGCATGAGGGACATGACGGATGAGACGGATGAGACAGACGAGACAGAGGAGCGCCAAGACATGTCGGGCACTGTGACGATGTACAGCACCACGTGGTGCGGCTACTGCCGCCGGCTCAAGAGCCAGATGGACCGTGAGGGCATCGCGTACACCGAGATCAACATCGAGCAGGACCCGCAGTCCGCGGCCTTCGTCGAGAAGGCCAACGGGGGCAACCAGACCGTTCCCACCGTCCTCGTGGTCGGTTCCACGGGTGCCGAGGCCGTCATGACGAACCCGTCCCTGGCTCAGGTGAAGCAGGCGCTCGCCGTCTGATCCCGCCTCTCCCGCCGTGCGGGGACGCCCCCTTCGGTCCGGCACCGGAGGGGGCGTTCTCGTTCGAATCCCGGGGTCAGCCGACGCTGCCCGGCTTCGGGAGCGGCTTGCCGTACCAGAGCTCGATCAGGCGCGCCGCGATCGAGATGCCGAACGGGGGCAGGATCTCGCCCGATTCGAAGGCGGCCTTCAGGTCCTCGCGGGAGAACCAGCGGGCCTCCTCGATCTCCTCGCCGTCCACATTGATCTCGGACGAGGTGGCCCGTGCCATGAAACCGAGCATCAGGCTCGACGGGAACGGCCAGGGCTGGCTGGCGATGTACTCGACCTCGCCGACCGTGACCCCAGCCTCCTCGAACACCTCGCGCGCCACCGACTGCTCGATCGACTCGCCCGGCTCGACGAATCCCGCGAGCGTCGAGAAGCGGCCCTCGGGCCAGTGCACCTGGCGGCCCAGCAGGGCGCGGTCCTGGTCATCGGTCACCAGCATGATCACCGCGGGGTCCGTACGCGGGTAGTGCTCGGCGCCGCAGGCCGGGCAGCGGCGGATGTGGCCGGCCGCCGCGATGACCGTGCGTTCACCGCAGCGGGAGCAGAAGCGGTGCAGGCGCTGCCAGTTCTCCAGGGCCACCGCGTGCACCATCAGGCCCGCGTCGCGCGGGCCGAGCAGCAGACCGGCCTCGCGCAGCCCGGCCGGGCGGGCCGGCTGGTCCATGCGGCCGGGCAGGGAGTCCTTCTGGAGCGCGAAGTAGCTGACGCCGTCCTCGTCGGTGCCGAGGAAGTAGCGGTGGGTCTCGGTGACCGGGGCCTCGAAGGCCGGGGTCATGACGATCTCCGTACCGCCGTCGGCGGTGTCGTCGATCAGCACCTGGCCGCCGGAGACGACGAACACGCGGGTGGTCGGGTGGCTCCACGCGGCGGACAGCCATGCCTCGTCGAGGCGGTGGTGCGCGGCGCGGTCGATGCCGCTGGGCGCGGTGAGACCGATGGGCCGGTCTGCGGTGGCGTTGTCGAAGGTGCTCACAGGTGCTTCCTACTCCCCCGGGATGGATCGGGTGTTCAGAGGATTCAGCGGAGTGCGGCGGCCAACTCGCCCCAGAGGTGCGCGGTCGTCTCCACACCCTTGAACAGAAGGCCGAGCTCGACCTTCTCGTTGGGGGCGTGCCAGCCGTCGGACGGTACGGAGATGCCCAGGAAGAGGACGGGTGCGCCGAGCACGTCCTGGAGGTCGGCGGCGGGTCCCGAGCCCCCTTCGCGGGTGAAGAGGATCTTCTGACCGAAGGCCCGTCCCATGGCGCGGGCCACGGCCTGCAGGGCGGGGTGGTCCAGCGGCGTCAGGCAGGGGCGGGTGGCCGGGGCGAAGGTGATCCGGTGCCGGACACCGGCCGGGACCCGGGCCTCGGCCCAGGCCCGGACCACCTGCTGGATACGGTCGGGGTCCTGGCCCGCGACCAGCCGGAAGCTGAGCTTCACGAGGGCGGAGGACGGGATGATGGTCTTGCTTCCGGCGCCCTGGTAGCCGCCGCCGATGCCGTTGACCTCGGCGGTGGGGCGGGCCCAGATGCGTTCGAGCGTGGAGTAGCCGGCCTCGCCGGACGCCGCGCGAGATTTGGCGGTGCGCAGCCAGGTGGCCTCGTCGAAGGGCAGCTCCGCGAAGAGCGCGCGCTCGGTCTCGGTGAGTTCTGCCACACCGTCGTAGAAGCCGGGGATCGCAACCCGGCCGTCCGCGTCGTGCAGCGCTGCGACGAGCCGGGCGACGGCGGTCGCCGGGTTGGGGACCGCGCCGCCGAACGAACCGGAGTGGATGTCCTGCTCGGGGCCGTACAGCTCGATCTCGCACTCGGCGAGGCCGCGCATGCCGGTGCAGACCGTGGGGGTCGACTCGTCCCACATGCCGGTGTCGGAGACGATCACCGCGTCGGCGGCGAGCCGCTCGGCCCGCTCCTCGACCAGGGCGCGGAAGTTCGGCGAGCCGGACTCCTCCTCCCCCTCGATCAGGAGCTTGAGGTTGACGGCAGGGGCGGTGCGGCCGGTGGCGGCGAGGTGGGCCCGGACGCCGAGGGTGTGGAAGAACACCTGCCCCTTGTCGTCGGCGGCGCCCCGCCCGTACATGCGGCCGTCGCGGATCACCGGCTCGAACGGGTCGGTGTCCCAGCCGTCCTCGCGGGCGGCGGGCTGCACGTCGTGGTGGCCGTAGACGAGGACGGTCGGGGCGTCCGGGTCCTCGGACGGCCAGTGGGCGTAGACCGCGGGGGCGCCGGGCGTCTCCCAGATCTCGGCGACCGGGAAGCCGGTCTCCTCGAGCTTGGCGGACAGCCACTCGGCGCTGCGCCGTACGTCTCCGTCGTGCTCCGGCTGGGCGGATACGGACGGGATGCGCAGCCAGGCGGCGAGGTCGTCCAGGAAGGCTGTGCGGTGCTGCTCGGTGTACGTACGGACGGCGCTGTCCGGGGTGTCGCTCATGGCCTTGAGCCTAGTGCCTCGCCCAGGGGCGTCTTCCCGCCCGCGGTACGGGGGCCTCGCCCCGCGCTGCAGGGCGCCGTCGCAGCCGCTTTGGCCGGATGCCTGCCGGCGTTGTTCCTCCTCCAGTTGAATGGCTCCGCCGGGCAGCGCCCGATGCTCGGCCGCGAGAGGGGAGAGAGGGAGTTGAGCGCTTCAGGTGAGGGAACGCCGCCGAGTCGGCGGACCGGGGAAATCGCGGCGTGGGTCTCGGCGATCACCGCCGTCGTCGGTCTGCTGCTGGCGGTGTTCGGGGTCCCGCTCGTCGGCGGCTCCTCCCTCGGTAGGACCATCGCCGGCAATGCCGGCGCCCCGGACGCAACCGTCGGCCCCGACACCACGCCCTCGGCGTCGTCACAGGCCTCCCCTCCGTCGCAGGCCTCCCCTCCGTCACAGCCTTCTCCGCCGTCACAGCCCGCTCCTCCGGCCGTGCCCAAGGGCTGGCACCGTGTCGGCGAACCCGGCCTCACCGTCGTCTTCGCCCTGCCGGACGGCTGGACCCGGAACAGGCGGAACAGCATCCAGAGCAACTGGAACTCCCCGGACGGCGCCCATGACATGAGCGTCAAAAGGGACACGTCGTACGGAGCGACCGCCCAGGCAGCCTCCGCGGGGCAGCTCGCCTGGTACCGGGACACGGCCAAGTCGTCGATGGCCGATCTCAAGGCCGTCTCGCACACCACCCGGCAGAACGGCCGCGACGCCCTCTGGCTGGAGATCGACTACCACTGGGCGGGCCAGAGCGAACCCCGCAAGCGTGTCGAAGTCTTCGTCGCGGGCAGGGCGGGCCACGTCTACCAGCTGCTCTTCGACACCACCGCCCGTCCCGAGAAGCTCGCCGCGCAGCAGCGGCTGTTCGCGATCGCCCGCGCCCAGCTGCTGATCGACCGGGGTTGAGGCCGGGGGCTAAGGACTCTCGTCCAGCAGGATCCGTTCCAGCTCCGCCCGGCCCGGGAGGCGGGTGGGGTGGACGGTCTCGCCGCTGCGCACGTACAGGAACGTGGCGGTGACGTCGGTGAGCGGCAGGTCGTGCAGTTCCGCCCAGGCCAGGCGGTAGATCGCGAGCTGGAGGGGATCGGCGGTATTGGTGCGGGTGGTCTTCCAGTCGACGATCTCGTAGGTGTCCCCGGTGCGGTACACCGCGTCGATGCGGCCCCGGACGATCCGGCCGGCCAGGGTGATCTGGAACGGCGTCTCGACGCGGTACGGGGTGCGGCGGGCGTACGGGGTGCGCTCGAAGGCCTCCTTGAGTGCGGCGAGGTCGCGCTCGTCGGCGATCTCGGCGTCGCTCTCGTCGCCGCCGGGCAGCTCGTCGGGGCCGAGCATGGGCAGCGGCAGCTCCTCGAAGCGGGACTCCACCCAGGCGTGGAAACGGGTGCCCCGGCGGGCCGCCGGCTGCGGGGCCCGCGGCATCGGGCGGGCCAGCTCCTGGGCGAAGCCGTCGGGGTCGTCGGCCAGCCGCAGCAGCTGGGTGGCGGAGAGCGAGGCGGGTACGAGGACGTCGCGCACGGTGGCGCGGGCGCGGCGCAGCTCGCCGGCGAGGGCGTCGAGGTCGCGGTCCCAGGAGGCGAGGGTGCGGGCTTCCTCGGGGGTGAGACGGTGCGCCCCGGGGTGGTGTTCCTCGGGGTGGTGCTCCCCGGCGGGCTCGGGGGCACGGGCCGCGGGGATGTGCGGTGCTGGGGCGTGCTGCACCGGGGCCGGGGGGCGCTCCGTGGACAGTGCGTCCCAGTCGTCGGCTTCGTCGGGGAACGCCTCGTCGTCGTACCCGTCTTCGTACCCGCCGTCGAAAGGCTCGTCGTACGGCTCAGGGGCAACGGACGGCGCCTCGTACGCGTCCGGCACGCCCCCTGCCGTGGCCAGGGCCTCCAGGTGCGCCATCACCGTGTCCGCGGCGGCTCTGCGGCGGGTCAGCGCGGTGTCGTCGAGAGGGAGCGGCCACGCCTGGTCGGCGGACTTCCCGTCGAGCGCCGGGTTCTCCTCGTCCTCGGCCGGTTCGTCGGCCCAGACCTCGATCTCGCCGTGCCCGGCCGCGCAGTGCTCGTACAGCGCGTGCAGGAAGCCGGACGGTCCGCGCGGCTTCTTCTGGGACGGGCCCCACCAGTGGCCGGAGCCGAGCAGCAGGGTGCGGGGTCTGGTGAAGGTGACGTACCCCAGGCGGAGCTCCTCGGTGTGCTGGTGCTCCTTCATCTCCTCCTTGAACGCCTTGAGCCCCTTGGCGTCCCAGGAGGGGACGTCGGGGAGGGTCGCCCGGTCCCCGCGCAGGGCGTGCGGGAGGACCTTCGGCTGGGCGGTCCAGGCGTCGCGGGACTGGCCGCTGGGGAACTGGCCGGCGACCAGGCCGGGCACGGCGACGACGTCCCACTCCAGGCCCTTGGACTTGTGGGCGGTGAGGACCTTGACGGTGTTCTCGCCGCCGGGCAGCGCGTTGTCCAGGCCCTTCTCGTACTGGACGGCGGTGCGCAGGAAGCCGAGGAAGGCGAGGAGGGTGGCGTCGCCGTCGACGGCTGCGAAGCGGGCCGCGACGTCGAGGAAATTGGCGAGGGTCTCGCGGCGGCGGGCGGCCAGGGCCTGCGGCGACGCGGAGAGCTCGACCTCCAGGCCGGTGTTGGCGAGGACCCGGTGCAGCACGTCCATCAGCGGGTCGGCCAGCGAGCGGCGCAGGTCGCGCAGTTCGGCGGCGAGGCGGGCGAAGCGGATGCGGGCCTCGGTGGAGAACGGCAGCCCGTCGTCCTCCTCGCCGCCCGATTCGAGGAAGGTGTCCAGTGCGTCGGCGAGCGAGATCACCTCGGCCGGGTCGATGCCCTCGACGGCCTCGGCGAGCCGCCGGTCGGGGTCGAAGTCCTCGTCGTCGCCGTGGGCCGCGCGGTGGACCAGGAGCCGGGCCCGGCGGCCGAGCAGGGCCAGGTCGCGGGGGCCGATCCGCCAGCGGGGGCCGGTGAGCAGCCGGACCAGGGAGGCGTTGGCGCCGGGGTCCTGGAGCACCTCGCAGACCGCGACGAGGTCGGCGACCTCGGGCAGGTGCAGCAGCCCGGACAGGCCGACGACCTCTACCGGGATGTCGCGGGCCACCAGCGCGGCCTGGATCTCCGGGAAGTCGCCCGCGGTGCGGCACAGGACGGCGATCTCGCCGGGTGCCTTGCCGGTCCGCACCAGGTGGGCGATCGAGTCGGCGAGCCAGTCGATCTCCTCGGCGTGGGTACGCAGCAGCGCGCAGCGGACGATGCCGTCGCGCTCGGCGCCGGGGGCCGGGCGCAGTGCCTCGACGCCCTCGTGCATGGCGCGCAGGGGTGCGGCGAGGCCGTTGGCGAGGTGCAGGAGCCGGCCGCCGCTGCGGCGGTTCTCGCTGAGGGAGTAGCGGGTCGCGGGGGCGCCGTCGGCGTGCGGGAAGTGGAGCGGGAAGTCGTCGAGGTTGGCGACGGAGGCGCCGCGCCAGCCGTAGATCGCCTGGCAGGGGTCGCCGACGGCGGTGACGGCGTGCCCGGTCCGGTCCTCGGGGCCGCTGCCGAAGAGGGCGGAGAGCAGCAGCCGCTGGGCGACGGAGGTGTCCTGGTACTCGTCGAGCAGCACGACGCGGAACTCGTCGCGCAGGATCGCGCCGACCTCGGGGCGGGTGAGCGCCAGCTCGGCGGAGAGCGCGATCTGGTCGCCGAAGTCGAGGAGGTCGCGGCTCTTCTTGGCCTCGCGGTAGCGCCGGGTCAGCTGGAGCAGCTCGCGGCGGGCCTCGGCGGTCTCGGGGATCCTGCGCAGCTCGGCGTTGCTGAGCCGGGCCGATTCGAGCGCGTGCAGGAGGCCGGTGTCGTACTCGGCGAGCTGTTCGGGGCGTACGAGGTGTTCGGCGAGCTCGGCGTCGAGTGCCAGCAGGTCGCTGACGAGGGTGGGGAACGACCTGGTCAGGGCCGGGTAGGGGCCGGGGGCCTCGCGCAGTACGCGGGCGGCGAGCTGGTAGCGGGTGGCGTCGGCGAGGAGGCGGGTGGTGGGTTCGAGGCCGATGCGCAACCCGTGCTCGGTGAGGAGCCGGCCGGCGAACGCGTGGTACGTGGAGATGCTGGGCTCGCCCGGGGGGTTGTCCGGGTCGATGGCGTCGGGATCGGTGACCCCGGCCGCGATCAGGGCCTTGCGGACGCGCTCGGCGAGCTCACCGGCCGCCTTGTTGGTGAACGTGAGCCCGAGGACCTGCTCGGGGGCTACCTGGCCGGTGCCCACCAGCCACACCACGCGGGCCGCCATCACCGTGGTCTTCCCCGACCCGGCTCCGGCCACGATCACCTGCGGGGCGGGCGGCGCGGTGATGCAGGCCGTCTGCTCCGGGGTGAACGGGATCCCGAGGAGCTCCTTGAGCTGCTCGGGATCGGTGATACGTGAGGACACCCCAGAAAGGCTAACCGGACGCACTGACAACCGGCGGCGCCGAAGAACCCCCGCCCCCGCTCACTCGCTCACCCGCTCACTCCAGGACGTGGCGGCCCTCCGGCTGGGCGCTGCACGAGGCCCGGAAGGCGCAGTGCGTGCAGTGCTGGCCGGTCGTGGGGGTGAAGCGTTCGTCCAGGACCCGGCCGGCGGCGGTGGCCAGCAGGTCGGAGACCCATTCACCGGCGAGCGGTTCCTGCGCCTGCACCTTGGGCAGCGCGTCACCGCCCTCCTTCTTGGGGGCGGGCTGGCGCAGCTGTACGAGTTCGGCGCCGCCGGGCTCGGGGCGCCTGCCGTCGAAGACCTCGTCGACCGCGCCTTCCCGGACGGCCAGCTGGTACACGGCGAGCTGGGGGTGGCGGGCCACCTCGTCCTTGGTCGGGGACTGTTTGCCGGTCTTGAAGTCGACGACGTAGGCCCTGCCCTCGGCGTCCTGTTCGACGCGGTCCATGGAGCCCCGGATGCGCACCTCGTACTCCCCCGCCCCCAGCGTCACGTCGAAATCGTGCTCGCTCGCGGCGGGGGTGCGGCCGGTGCGGTCCATGACGTGCCAGCGCAGGAAGCGTTCGAGGGCGGCCCGTGCCTGTTCCTTCTCCTGCCGGGACTTCCAGGGGGCGTCGAAGACGAGCCCGTCCCAGACCGAGTCCAGCCGCTCCATCAGGACGGCGAGATCGGCGGGGGTACGTCCGGAGGCCACCTCGTCGGCGAGTACGTGGACCACGTTGCCGAAGCCCTGCGCCGCCGTCGCCGGGGCGTCCGCCTTCACCTCGCGGCCGAGGAACCACTGGAGCGCGCAGGTGTTGGCGAGCTGGTCGAGCGCGCTGCCGGAGAGGGCCACGGGCTGGTCCCGGTCGCGGAGCGGGACGGCGGAGCGGGTCGGTTCGTACAGGCCCCACCAGCGGTAGGGATGGGCCGCGGGTACGAGCGGCTGGCCCTCGTCGTCGGTGAGGGCGGCGAGGCGGGCGAGGCGGCGGGCGGCCTCCTCGCGCAGGGCGTCGGAGGCTTCGGGATCGACGGTGGTGGCGCGGAGTTCGGCGACCAGCGCGGCGACGGCGAGCGGGCGGCGCGGCCGGCCGGTGACGTCGCGCGGCTCGGCGCCGAGCTCGGTGAGGAAGCGGGACGGCTGGTCGCCGTCGTCGGCGGGTGCCTTCACCGCGGTGACGACGAGCCGTTCGCGGGCACGGGTCGCCGCGACGTAGAAGAGCCTGCGTTCCTCGGCGAGGAGGGCGCCGGGGGTGAGCGGTTCGGCCAGGCCGTCGCGGCCGATCCGGTCCGCCTCCAGCAGCGAACCCCGGCGGCGCAGGTCCGGCCAGAGCCCCTCCTGGACGCCCGCGACGACGACGAGGTGCCACTCCAGGCCCTTGGAGCGGTGCGCGGTCATCAGCCGTACGGCGTCGGGGCGCACCGCGCGCCTGGAGAGGGTGTCGGCGGCGATGTCCTGGGCGTCGACCTCCTCCAGGAAGTTGAGCGCCCCGCGCCCGCCGGTGCGTTCCTCGGCGCGGGCCGCGGTGTCGAAGAGCGCGCAGACGGCGTCGAGGTCGCGGTCGGCGTTGCGGCCGCCCGCGCCGCCGCGCAGCGCGGCGCGCTCCAGCCGGCCCGGCCACGGGGTGCCGGACCACAGTGTCCACAGGGCCTCCTCCGCGGTGCCGCCGCCTTCGAGGAGCTCGCGCGCCTTGCGCAGCAGTGCGCCGAGGCGCTGGGCGCCGCGGGCGTACGCCGGATCGTGCGCGACGAGCCGCTCGGGCTCGGCGAGCGCTCGGGCCAGCAGGTCGCCGGAGGGCGCCGGTACGCGGTTCCCGGCGGCCCGTTCCTCGTCGCGCAGGGCCCGGCCGAGTCGGCGCAGGTCGGCCGCGTCCATGGAGCCGAGGGGGGAGGCGAGGAGGGTCAGGGCGGTCTCGGTGTCCAGCCAGGAGGACGTCTCCGCCGCTGGGTCTTCCGCCGCCGCTCCCTCGGCCGCCGGAGCGTCCGCCTCCGGAGCCTCCGCCTCTGCACCCTCTGCAGGCGAAGCCTCCTCCGCGCCCGGCGCACTCCCGCGCAGGGCCGCCGTGGCGACCGCGCGCAGGGCTGTCAGGAGTGGGGCCACCGCCGGTTCGTGACGCAGGGGAAGGTCGTCCCCGTCGACCTCCAGGGGCACGCCCGCCGACGTGAGGGCCCGGCGCAGCGAGGGAAGGGTGCGGCCGCCGGCCCGTACGAGCACCGCCATCTCCTTCCACGGGACGCCGTCCTCCAGATGTGCCCGGCGCAGCAGATCGGCGATGTTCTCCAGCTCGGTGGAGGCGGTCGGGTAGGTGTACGCCTCCACGCTGCCGCCCTCGCGGACCGCGGTGAGCTCGCGGTGGGCGCGGACCTTCGCCGCAGGCAGCCGGGTCAGCGGCATCCGGCGGGTGAGCAGCCGGGTGGCGGCCAGCAGCTGTCCGCCGGAACGCCGCGAGGTGGTGAGCACGCCGACCGGGGCCGGGGCGCCGTCCGCCCGCCGGAACGTCTCCGGGAAGTCGAGGATGCCGTTCACGTCGGCGCCCCGGAACGCGTAGATCGACTGGTCCGGGTCACCGAAGGCGATCAGGTCCCGGCCGCCCCCCGCGCCCGGGGCGCTCCCCCGGTTGCCGGCCAGCGCGTGCAGCAGCCGCACCTGCGCCGGGTCCGTGTCCTGGTACTCGTCGACGAACACCGCGTCATACTGCCCCGCGAGCAGCGCCGACACCTCGGGGCGCTCCGCGAGCAGCACGGCCCGGTGCACCAGCTCCGCGTAGTCCAGCACCCCCTGCGCGTCCAGCACGTCCAGGTACTCGGCGAGGAACTCGGCGGCGGCCCCCCAGTCGGGGCGGCCGGTGCGGCGGGCGAAGGCGGCCAGCGCGTCCGGCCCCAGGCCCAGCTCGCGGCTGCGGGCCAGCACCGCTCGTACCTCGTCGGCGAAGCCACGGGTGGTCAGGCAGGCCCGCAGCTCGTCGGGCCAGCGGATGTGCGCGAAGCCGTCCCGCTCCAGTTCGAGCTGGCCGGCGAGCAGGTCGCGGACGGTGACGTCCTGCTCCGGCCCGGAGAGCAGCCGCATCGGTTCCGCGAAGAGGTCGGCGTCCTGGTGGGCGCGGACCAGCGCGTAACAGAAGGAGTGGAACGTGGTGGCCTGCGGGCCGCGCGCGGCGCCCAGCCGGGCGGCCATCCGGTCGCGCAGCTCCACGGCGGCCTTGCGGCTGAAGGTGAGCACCAGGACGCGGGCCGGGTCGCCGCCCCGCGCGATGCGTGCGGCGACCGCCTCGACGAGCGTGGTCGTCTTGCCGGTGCCGGGTCCGGCGAGCACCAGGAGCGGGCCGCCGGGGTGATCAACCACCGCACGCTGTGCCGCGTCCAGGAGAGGAGGGTCCACGGAGCCCGGCGGCGTGCGCACCAGCCGGTACGCGCCCCCGGCCCGCTGCCGTGTCTGGCGGTGCGGACTGTGCCGGGTGAAGGAGGAGGAGCTCACGTGGTTCGCCGGTCCTGGTGGGTGTGCTGATGCCGAGGGTTCCGAGGGTGTGGTGCGTCCGGTGCGTGCGATGCGTGCCGAGGGTGCGGTGCGCGCCGCGAACTTACGAAGCTACGCCAGCGAAGGCGCTGTGCGGGACGAGTGCGCTGCGTGCCTCATCACGTTCCGGGGCGCGGACGCCGTCGCGTGCCGGGGCGCGGACGCCGCCGCGAGCCCGGTCCGGCGTCCGGCCGTGCTTTTCGTCACTCCGCGCGTCACTCCGCGCGGCCACGATCCCGTCGCGTCACATGCCACAGGTCTTGCCGCCGGTCACATTTCATGCACTCCCGATCACCGCCTGCGCACCCTGGGTCACTTCCCGGAAGTCGGGGACGTCGTACGGCCCCGGTGCCGCCCGCTGTGCCGCCGGATGGCGGAAGCTGTCAGGTGTGAGCACCTCCGCCCTTGTCCCGGTCCGCGCCCCCGACCGCGGTGACGCCGTCCCACCGCGCCCGCTTCATGTCGAGGCGCGGCAGGTGGCCCTCCGCGCCTCGCGACGCCTCGCGCAGCGGGGTGCCCTCCGCGCGGTAGTGGTCCAGCGCCCGCAGTTCGTGTCCGGGGAGGAGTGCCCCGTCGGCGCGGACCACGCGCCACCACGGCACCGCGGCCCCGTACAGCGACATGGCCCGGCCGACCTGGCGCGGCCCGCCCTCGTCCAGCCACTCGGCGACATCGCCGTACGTCATGACGCGGCCGGGCGGGATCAGCTCGGCGACGTCGAGCACGCGCTCCACGTAATCCGGCAGTGCGTGGCTCGTGCGGTCGTCGCCCGTCCCGTCGTCGCCCGCCCCGTCGCCGCTCGTGCGGTGTTGGCTCATCCGACCCATCCTGCCGTACGCCACCGACATCCCGGCCCGGTCCGTGTGCGTCCGGTCACAGGACCTGCGGGCGGAAGCGAAGGGGCGTATCTTGCGCTTCCCATGTCCGTTCGTGTGTCCGTTCCCATGCCCGTGCAGTGCACCCTGATGCCCCCCTGCGTCGTCGGGCCGTGCCACCATCGTGCGGGCGGTGACCGGTGATACGAGAACACGAAGACCAATCAGAGGCGACGAAGGAGCAGGGCGTGCAGCCACCGAAGGCGGCGGACGCCCCTGACGCCGAGCCGCGGCCGGACGCTTCCCGCGCGCCCGCCGCGAAGCCCGGCACCGAGCCCGGAAAGCCGGTGTCCGTGCCCGCAAAGCGCGATGCCGAGCAGGCGGAGCTTCCCGGACATCTGACCGGCTCGACGCTCTCGTCCGCCACGGAGGAGCAGGCCGAACGCGTCTCCGGCGACGAACCGCTGCTCCCCGCCCGTGTGCACCGCCCCTCCGATCTGATGCGGCTCCTCATCGGGGTCCTGGCGATCGTCGTCCTGCTCTCGATCGCCGCGTTCGCCCACGGCACGACCACCGGTCTCGAACAGGACATCAACAAGGGCACCGGTCAGGCGCCCGACGTCCTGATCAAGACGGCCGGTCTCGTCTCCAGCATCGCCGTGCTGCTCGTCCCGGTCGCCTTCGCCATCGAGCGGCTGATCAAACGCGACGGGCTGCGGATCGCCGACGGGGTGCTCGCCGCCGTACTGGCGCACGGCGTGACGCTCGCCACCGACCTCTGGGTCGCCAATTCGGCCCCCGGCACCATCCAGGACGCGCTGACCCAGCCGCAGCCCGGTGACGCGCTCACCGATCCCGTACACGGCTATCTCGCGCCGGTGATCGCGTACATGACGGCGGTCGGCATGGCGAGACGGCCGCGCTGGCGGGTCGTGCTGTGGGTGGTGCTGCTGCTCGACGCGTTCGCGATGCTGGTCGGCGGCTACACGACCCCGTTCTCGATCATCCTCACCGTGCTGATCGGCTGGACCGTCGCGTACGGCACGCTGTACGCGGTCGGCTCGCCGAACGTACGGCCGACCGGTCAGCACCTCATGGCCGGTCTGCGCCATGTCGGCTTCCGCCCGGTCAGCGCGATGCGCGCCGACGACACCCCGGACTCGGCCGACCAGAGCGACCGGGGGCGCCGCTATCTGGTCTCCCTGGAGGACGGGCCACCGCTCGACGTCACGGTCGTCGACCGTGAGCAGCAGGCCCAGGGCTTCTTCTACCGGCTGTGGCGCAGGCTCACCCTGCGCGGCATCACCCAGCGCCGCTCCATCCAGTCGCTGCGCCAGGCCCTGGAGCAGGAGGCGCTGCTCGCCTACGCGGCGATCGCCGCCGGGGCCAACGCGCCCAAGCTGATCGCCACGTCCGAGCTCGGACCCGACGCCGTGATGCTGGTGTACGAGCACATCGGCGGCCGTTCGCTGGACGCGCTGGAGGACTCGGAGATCACCGACGAGCTGCTGCACGGCTCGTGGCGTCAGGTGAAGGCGCTCCAGTCGCGGCGGATCGCGCACCGCAGGCTCACCGGCGACGCCATCCTGGTGGATCGTTCCGGCAAGGTGTTCGTCACCGATCTGCGCGGTGGCGAGATCGCGGCCGGTGATCTGGTGCTGCGGATGGACGTCGCCCAGCTGCTGACCACGACCGGTCTGCGGGTGGGTGCCGAGCGGGCCGTCGCCGGTGCGCTGGAAGTGCTCGGTCCGGACGCGGTCGCCGACTGTCTGCCGCTGCTCCAGCCGATCGCGCTGAGCCGCTCCACCCGGGCGGCGCTGCGCCGGCTCGCGCGGGAGCGCTCGCAGCGGGAGCGCGAGGCGGTGCTGGAGGCGTCGGACGCGGCCAAGCGGGCCAGGGCGCACGAAAACGGGGCGGCCGACGCCGACCGCAGGAGCGACCGCAAGGCGCTGCGCAACCAGAAGCAGGCCGAGAAGCGCGCCCTGGACGACGCCCTGGAGGAGGCCCGCGAGGAGGACCTGCTCGCCCAGATGCGGCAGCAGGTGCTGCTGATCCGGCCGCAGGCCCCGGTCGAGCCGGTGCGGCTGGAACGCATCAAGGCCCGCACCCTGCTCAGCTGCATCGCCGGTGCGATCGCCGCGTACTTCCTCATCTCGCAGGTCACCCAGGCCGATTTCGGCGCGGTCGTCGAGCAGGCGGAGTGGGGCTGGGTGGCGGCCGCGGTCGGCTTCTCGGCCCTCAGTTACGTGGCCGCGGCGATGAGCCTGCTGGGTTTCGTGCCCGAGCGGGTGCCGTTCGGCAAGACGGTGCTGGCCCAGGTCGCCGGCTCCTTCGTGAAGATCGTCGCCCCGGCCGCGGTCGGCGGTGTGGCGCTGAACACCCGCTTCCTCCAGCGGGCCGGGGTACGTCCGGGGCTCGCCGTGGCGAGCGTCGGCGCCTCGCAGCTGTTCGGCCTCGGCTGCCACATCCTGCTGCTGGCGGCCTTCGGCTATCTGACCGGCACCGAGCGGACGCCGTCCTCGCTCACCCCGTCCAGGACGGTGATCGCCGGGCTGCTGACCGTCGCCGTGCTGGTGCTGGTGGTGACGGCGGTCCCGTTCCTGCGGAAGTTCGTGGTGACGCGGGTGCGCTCGCTGTTCGCCGGGGTCGTGCCGCGCATGCTCGACGTGGTGCAGCGGCCGCAGAAACTGCTGACCGGCATCGGCGGGATGCTGCTGCTGACCGGCATGTTCGTGATGTGCCTGGACGCCTCGGTCCGGGCGTTCAGCGGTCCGGACGTGCCGCACCTCAGCTACGCCAGCATCGCGGTGGTCTTCCTTGCGGGCAACGCGCTGGGGTCGGCGGCGCCCACACCGGGCGGCATGGGTGCGGTCGAGGGTGCGCTGACACTGGGTCTGATCGCGGTCGGCCTGCCGAAGGAGGTCGCGGCACCCGCCGTGCTGCTGTTCCGGCTGCTGACGCTGTGGCTGCCGGTGCTTCCCGGCTGGCTCTGCTTCAACCATCTGACCCGCAAGGGCGAGCTCTGACACCTCCTCAGCCGCCGTGCGGGACGACCCGCACGGCCGGTCGGGGGACGGCCCGGCCGCCCGCCACCCGCTTGGACCGGTGCTCCGTGCAGCGTCCCGGTTCCCGCCGCACCATGGGGCCATGAGGACCTCCCCTGCCCTGCGTGCCGCCGCGCTGGCCGCCGCCGTGACCGTGCTCCTGCCCATCACCGCCTGCTCGAAGAGCGGCGACAAGGAAGGCCCGGACGGGCCGCAGAGCTCGCCGCTCGCGGCGAACGCCGCCGACGCGAGCAGCTCCGGCGACCTCGCCTCCCAGAAGCTGGCGTGGAAGCCCTGCCCCGCCCCGTCCGCCGCGCAGGGCGGCGGGGCGGCGCCGACCCCGCTGCCCGGCGGCACCCCCTGGGAGTGCTCGTTCATGAGGGCCCCGCTCGACTACGCGAAGCCTGAGGGCGCGACGATCGAGCTGGCCCTGATCCGGGCCAGAGCCAAGAACCCGGACAAGCGGATCGGTTCCCTCATCTTCAACTTCGGCGGCCCCGGCGCCTCCGGTGTCGCCACCCTGCCCGCCTTCGGTGCCGACTACGACAAGCTCCGCGCCGGCTACGACCTGGTCAGCTTCGACCCGCGCGGCGTGGGCCGCAGCGACGGGGTGGAGTGCGAGACCGACAAGCAGCTCGACGCCCGTTTCGAGATCGACGGCACCCCGGACACCCCCGCGGAGGTGAACACCCTCGTCAAGAGCACCAAGAACTTCGCCGCGGCCTGCGAGAAGAACTCCGGCAAGCAGCTCCCGTACGTCGGAACCACCGACGCCGCCCGCGACATGGATCTGATGCGCAAGGTGCTCGGCGACAAGAAGCTGTACTACTTCGGCATCTCGTACGGCACCGAACTGGGCGGCGTCTACGCCCACTTGTTCCCGAAGAACGTAGGCCGGTCGGTGCTGGACGCGGTGATCGACCCGACACAGGACTTCGAGCAGTCCTCGCTCGGCCAGGCCCGGGGCTTCCAGCTCGCGCTGGACAACTTCACCCAGGACTGCGTCGACCGCGGCGAGGCGTGCAGGCTTCCCGGTGCCACCTCGAAGGAGGTCGAGCAGGGGATCTCCGGCCTTCTCACGGGCCTGGAGAAGAAGCCGGTCCCGGGGCTCGGCTCGCGTCAGCTGACGGAGACCCTGGCGACGACCGGGATCGCGGCCGCCCTCTACTCCAAGCAGACCTGGCCGCTGCTGGAGCAGGGGATCGACGAGGCCGACGGCGGCGACGGCGCGCTGCTGCTCGCCCTCGCCGACTCGCTGAACGGCCGTTCCCAGAACGGCCAGTACGACAACTCGACGGCCGCCAACACCGCCATCAACTGCGCCGACTCGAAGCAGCGGTTCAACGCGGACCAGACCGAGGCCAAGCTCCCCGAGTTCCGGTCCGCCTCGAAGATCTTCGGCAACTATCTGGGCTGGTCCCTGATGTTCTGCACCGGATGGCCGGTACCGGGCGCCTGGAACACCCCGGACGTCAGCGCCCCGGGCGCGGCCCCCATCCTCGTCATCGGCAACACCGGCGACCCGGCGACGCCGTACGAGGGCGCGAGGGCGATGGCCGACGCGCTGGGCGAGGGCGTCGGTGTGGAGATGACGTACAAGGGCCAGGGGCACGGCGCGTACAACAGCGGCAACGCCTGCGTGCAGAGGGAAGTGGGCGGCTACCTGCTGGACGGAAAGGTTCCGGCCGCCGGGACCGTCTGCAAGTAACGGCGCGTCCCCGCCAGGCAACACCTAGCATGGGCGGACTTTCTGTACGTCGCAGGTACGGGCACATCTGTACGCCGCGAGTACAGGCAACATCGGGGAGGACGCACACGTGGTCGCACACGCACGCGCCGGGGCTCTGGCCGGCGCCGCACTTCTGCTGACGGGTCTGCTCGCGGGCTGCGGCGGGGGTACGGACGACAAGGCGGCCGACCGGACGGACCGCGATCCCGCGTCCTCGGCCGGCCGTCCGTCCACCGCTTCGGACGGGCAGCCGGGCACCCCCCGGCTGCCCGCCGCCCTCACCTCCCAGCGGCTGGACTGGAAGGGCTGCGAGGCCCGCGCGGGCGAGAGCGCCCCCGGATCCGACTGGCGCTGCTCGACGGTCCGGGTGCCGCTGGACTACGCGAAGCCCGACGGCGAGACGATCGGGATCGCGCTGATCCGCAAGAAGGCCCAGAACACCGGCCGGCGCCTCGGCTCGATGCTGTTCAACTTCGGTGGCCCCGGCGGTTCGGGCGTCTCGATACTGCCGCGCGCCGCCGGCTCGTACGAGAACCTCAACTCCCGCTACGACCTGGTGGGCTTCGACCCGCGCGGGGTCGCCGGCAGCGAAGGGGTGAGCTGCCGCACCGACAAGGAGCAGGAGACCGCGTACCGGAAGGTCGACATGACCCCGGACACGGCGGCCGAGGAGACGGCGTTCATGAAGGACGGCGCGGACTTCGGCGCCGGCTGCGAGCGCCGCTCCGGCAAGGTCCTGCCGTACGTCGGTACGACGAACGCCGCCCGGGACATGGACCTGATCCGTGCGGTGCTCGGCGACAAGAAGCTCACGTACTTCGGGATGTCGTACGGCACCGAGCTCGGCGGCACCTACGCGCACCTCTTCCCCCCGAACGTCGGACGCACCGTGCTGGACGCCGTCGTCGACCCGACCGCGGACACGATCGGGCACGCCCGCAACCAGGCGACCGGCTTCCAGCGGGCGCTGGAGAACTACCTCAAGGACCGCGGCCAGGACCCGAAGGCGGGCACGCAGCGGATCACGAAGCTGCTGGAGCGGATCGACCGGAAGCCGCTGCCGACCCGTTCGGGCCGCGAGCTCAACGAGTCGCTGGCCATCACCGGCATCGTCACGCCGCTCTACGCCAAGAGCAACTGGCCGTTCCTGACGCAGGCGCTGGACGAGGCCGAGAAGAGCGGCACCGGCAACATGCTGCTCCAGCTGGCCGACTCGTACAACGGCCGTGACAAGAAGGGCCACTACGACACCCAGAACCACTCGCAGCGCGCCATCTCCTGCGCGGACAGCAAGCTCCGGCCCACGGCGGCCGAGGCCAGGGCGCTGCTGCCGGAGTTCCGGAAGCTGTCCCCGGTGTTCGGCCCGTTCCTGGCGTGGGACACGGCCGGCTGGTGCGCGCAGTGGCCGGTGGAGGGTGAGCACGACAACCCGGAGGCGAGCGCTCCGGGCGCCGGTCCGGTGCTGGTCGTCGGCACGACCGGTGACCCGGCGACGCCGTACGAGGGTGCCCGGAAGATGGCGGACGAGCTGGGCAAGGGCGTGGGCATCATGCTCACCAACAAGGGCGAGGGGCACGGCGCGTACGGCCAGAACTCCTGCGTGACGTCGACGGTGGACGCGTACTTCCTCGACGGGATGGTCCCGGACGACGGAAAGACCTGCTCGTAGCACCGATCCGGAGCACGACGAAGGGGCCGGTCCGCAGCTGCGGACCGGCCCCTTCGATGCGTTCGTACCAGTGCCTAGTACACCGGCTTCTCGGGCTCGATCTGGTTGACCCAGCCGATCACGCCGCCACCCACGTGCACCGCGTCGGCGAAGCCCGCCGACTTGAGGACCGCGAGGACCTCGGCGCTGCGGACGCCCGTCTTGCAGTGCAGGACGATGCGCTTGTCCTGCGGGAGGTCCTGGAGGGCGTTGCCCATCAGGAACTCGTTCTTCGGGATCAGCTTCGCGCCCGGGATCGAGACGATCTCGAACTCGTTCGGCTCACGGACGTCGATGATCTCGATCTTCTCGTCCGCGTCGATCCACTCCTTGAGCTGCTTGGGAGTGATCGTGGAGCCGAGCGCCGCCTCCTGGGCCTCCTCGGACACGACGCCGCAGAAGGCCTCGTAGTCGATGAGCTCGGTGACGGTGGGGTTCTCGCCGCAGACCGCGCAGTCGGGGTCCTTGCGGACCTTGACCTGGCGGTACTGCATCTCCAGGGCGTCGTAGATCATCAGCCGGCCGACCAGCGGGTCGCCGATACCGGCGAGCAGCTTGATGGCCTCGTTGACCTGGATGGAACCGATGGAAGCACAGAGCACCCCGAGCACGCCGCCCTCGGCGCAGGAGGGGACCATGCCCGGCGGGGGCGGCTCCGGGTAGAGGCAGCGGTAGCAGGGGCCGTGCTCGGACCAGAAGACGGACGCCTGGCCGTCGAACCGGTAGATCGAGCCCCAGATGTACGGCTTGTTCAGCAGTACGGCCGCGTCGTTGACCAGATAGCGGGTGGCGAAGTTGTCCGTGCCGTCCACGATCAGGTCGTACTGGGCGAAGATGTCCATCACGTTGTCGGCTTCGAGCCGCTCCTCGTGAAGGACCACGTTGACGTACGGGTTGATGCCCAGCACCGAGTCCCTGGCGGACTCGGCCTTGGAGCGCCCGATGTCGGACTGACTGTGGATGATCTGGCGCTGCAGGTTCGACTCGTCGACCTCGTCGAACTCCACGATGCCGAGCGTTCCGACACCGGCCGCGGCCAGGTACATCAGGGCCGGCGAACCGAGACCGCCGGCGCCGACACAGAGCACCTTCGCGTTCTTCAGCCGCTTCTGTCCGTCCATCCCGACATCCGGGATGATCAGGTGGCGGGAGTACCTGCGGACCTCGTCGACGGTGAGCTCAGCAGCTGGCTCGACCAGGGGTGGCAGCGACACAGGAACCTCAACAATGCAGGTGGTCGGTTTCTACGTACTTCATCTACGTACGGTTGTTCTTGCCGTAACACTGCCACGCTCCTCCTCATTCCGAGATACCAGGTCCGATCCGCGAGACGATTTCGTCCCAGTACCTGGGCAGCGCCGCGAATGGATCGATTTGCCCCTGTTGTCCGTCTCGGTCCGTGAAGAAGATCGTGCCCGCGCCCTGCCAGCGGGCGATGCGCATGGCCTCGTCGAGGTGGGTGCGCGGAACGCCGTGGACGAAGTGCGCGAACCGCTCCGGCGGATAGGAGGCGGTCCACTCCGCCACCTGCGACCAGCGGTAGTCCGTCCACGGTCCGCAGAAGGTGACCAGCTGGTCGGCGGCCTCCGCGTAGCCGGGGTGGGGATGGGTGCCCAGCCCGAGCACCAGTGGCCCGCTCCCCTCCCCGTACGGCGGGTCGCCGTGTTCCAGGAGCGTGGCGAGTGTGCTGGTGAGACGGCGCACCGCCGGCAGCTCGGCGCGCCCGGCCGGGCAGCGGCCGAGATAGAAGCCGTCGACGCGGTACCAGTCGAGGAACGACTGCGCGTCGGCGATCAGTTCCCCGAAGGGGCGGCTGCCGAAGGCCAGATCGAGATGGCCGAGCAGCCGGCCGCCCGCCGCACGGACCGAGTCGCGCGGATCCTCGCCGTGCACGGCCCGCTCGCGCGCGTTGCGGAGCCGGCCCGCGGCCTCCAGGCAGTGCGGATCGGGGCGGGCGCCCGGGCCGTCGTCGATGTTGAGGACGGCCCAGTGCAGCGGGGTTCCGGGGCGGGCCAGTTCGGCCCACTCGGCCGGTGCGAGCAGCGGGTGCGCGTAGCCGGGCACGCCGAAACCGAACTGCTCGGCGCCGCCGGTCCGGCGAGCCGTTCCGGTACTGGTCAGATACGGCACGCCGCCTCCATCCAGATGTCGGCGAGGGACTCCTCCAGGTTGATCCTGGGGCGCCAGCCGAGCCGGTCCCTGGCAGTGCGGACGTCGGCCTGCTGCCAGGCGCCGCAGCCGTCCGGGTAGGGGGACGGGGTCGCCGAGAGGTGCTCGATGACCGACTCGGTCGAGGTGCGCGGGGCACCGATGGGCAGCCGGGGCGGGGGCGCGTCGAGCTCGTGGAGTGCGCCCGCGTACCCGGCGACCCTGGCGAGGACGGCCGCCGCGTCCCGCAGGCGCACGGCGCGGCCGGTGCCGATGTTGACGACGCCCTGGGCGGCGGAGAGCGAGGCGGCGTGCACGGCGCGGGCGACATCTCGTACGTCCACGAAGTCGCGCTGCACGCCGAGGCCGCTGAGTTTCAGCTCGCCGTCGCCGGACTGCATGGCCCGGCGCATCGCCTCGGCGAGCCTGCCGAGCGGGGAACCGGCCGGGGTGCCCGGACCGACCGGGGAGAAGACCCGCAGCACCACCGCGTCGAGGCCGGAGCCGAGGACGAGTTCGGTGGCGGCGAGCTTGCTGACGCCGTACGGGCCGCCGGGGCGCGGAATCGCGTCCTCGGCGGTGGACGAGCCGGGCTGCGAGGGCCCGTACTCCGAGGAGCAGCCGACCTGGACGAGCCGGGCCGTGCAGCCGCTGCGCCGCATCGCCTCGCAGACCGTGGCGACGGCGACGGTGTTGTGGCGGGTGAGATCGCGGGCCCCGCCGCGGGTGGCGCCCGCGCAGTTGACGACCACTCCGGGGTGGACGGCGTCCAGAAAACGGGTCAGCGCGCCGGGGCTCCCGCTGGCGAGGTCGAACCGTACGTCGGCGTCGTCGCCGCGGCCGAGCGCCGTGAGGTGCACGGCAGGGTCGGCGAGCAGGCGGTCGGCCACGAACCGGCCGAGGAATCCGTTGGCTCCGAGCAGCAGCACCCTCATCGCGCGCCCCCTCGGCGCCGACGGCGAGCTGCCGGTGAAGGGGATTGGGGGGTCATGTCCGGTGTCTCCTTGAGAAGTGAGGTGTGTTTGTGGGGCAATGACCCGCGGCGTCGGCTCCGCGGGGCGTGCAATGGCAGTGGTGCGGCTGTGGTTAAGCGGCGGCCGGGCCTTCGTCGACCGGCCGGCCGGTGGTGGTGGTGTGGGCGGACGCCCGGGAGAGGACGACGGTGGCGGCGATCAGCAGCCCGAGCGCTGCTCCCCCGCACGCGATGGCGGGTACGGATCCGGTGCCGGACGTCATGACGAGGAGGTCGACGGGGCGGGCGAGGAAGTGCAGATGGGGCAGCCGCCCGGCCAGGACCAGCGCGGGAGCGAGCGCCTCGACCACGCAGGCGAAGGCGAGTCCGCCGGCGGCGAGCTCGGGGAACCCGTGCACGGTCAGCAGCCGGGCCAGCAGGAGGAGCACCCCGAGAGCGGCCGCCCCGACGAACGCCCCGCCGCCCCCGTACGCCAGGTGCGCGAGGTACAGCAGACCGGCGACGGCGCAGAGATGAAGTGCGACGGCCCCGAACAGCAGGGGGCGCACACCCGCGGCGAACTCCTCCAGCGCACGGCTGCCGATGAGCCGGCGGTGCGCGTGTACGTCAAAGAGGTGGGCGCACCAGGTGGCCGGGGCGAGGGCGAGGGCCAGGCCCAGCAGCGGTGCGGGGGTGACCTCCCAGGGGCCTTCGGGGCCGCCGCTGAGCACCTGGTCGAGCAGCGGTTCGCCGTACATGACGTAGCCGAGGAGCCAGCAGCCGTACACGTTGGCCGTGCCCGAGGAGCGGCCTTCGGCGTGCAGGGGGCCGCTGCGCAGGCTGAACGCGAGCCCGGTGAGTGCGAGGAGCGCCCCGGCGAGGGCGATCGCGAGCCGGGCCCGGCCGTCGAGCGCCCCCTCGGTGAGTCCGAGTGCGCCGACGGTCGCGATGCAGGCGGCGCCCGGCAGCAGCGCGCGAAGCGACCAGGCGGCGCGCGTCGCGATGTCGCGCTCCGGCGCGTCGGGGCCGGTCGTGGCCTGTGCCGCCACGCCGGGCACCCGTGCGAACAGCTCCTCGGCGAGCGAGAAGACATCGCGGTGCCGGTAGCGGGCGGCTGAGCGGTCGGTGACGCCATTGGCTTCGAGCCCGGCGGCGACTTCCAGCGGATCGACGGCCCGTTCGCACAGCTCGCGGTGGCGGTGCATCAGCGATTTCACGGGGTCGGCGGGGCCACGGCGCGAGGCGTTGAGCCGACGCGCGGGCACGGGGCGCGCAATCTCGGGGGCGCGGGCGGGGCGGGGGTCACCGGTGGCTACGGGGGTCGCGGAGATCTCCGGGGCCGCAGGGGTCTCAGAAGCCGCAGGGGTCTCAGAAGCTGCGGGGGGCTCAGAAGCTGCGGGAGTCCCGGGGGTCCCCGCAAGCGCCGCAGACTCGGATGACACCGCAGGCTCGGAAAGCCCCGCAGGCTCGGACGGCACCGCAGGCACGCCCGGCCCCGGCGCCGCCGCCGGCCCAGCCGTCCCCGCTGCCCCCGCTGGATCCGATTCCGGCTCCGTGCCCCCGCCCGCGTCCTCGCCCGCGTCCCCGGCCAGGGACGGCTCGGAGACCAGGGCCCGGGAGCGGAGGTCCCAGCTTCCGCCGGTGGTCGGAGCGGCAGGTGCGTCGGACGCCTCGGTCGGGCGGCCCATGGTGATTCCTCCGTGATCGTCGTCGGCCGCGCCGGACCCCTGCGGTCCGCCTCGTCCCGGCCCGGCAGGCTCCTGCCCCTGCCCCTGTCCTTGCGGACGTTGTTCACGTTCACGCATCGCCGCCACCCGCTCCCCGCGCTCCCGCGCAGACGGTCCGGGGCCCGGCGGCGGCCCAGCTGGGCGTGCGGCCGGCCGGGGCGGCGCCCGAGACCGTCCACGGACCCGGGACCCGCGCCTCCGGCGGGGTGGCGAACGGGCGCGGTTCGCCGTCGGCGTCCACTGCCTCGGCCTCCCTGCGCACCGGGGCGTGCGAGATCAGCTCCAGGTAGATGCCGCGGAATGCCGCGAGGTTCTGGTCGACGGTGAAGAGTTCGAGCGCGCGGGCGCGCGCCGCCGCTCCGAGCCGTGCACGGCGCTCGGGGTCGCGCAGCAGCGCGATACAGGCGTCGGCCAGAGCCCGGGGGTTGCGCGGGGGCACCACGAGCCCGGTGCCGCCGATGACCTCGACGACCGCGCCGACATCCGTCGACACCGTGGCCCGGCCGCAGAACATCGCCTCGACGAGACCGGTCGGGAAGCCCTCCGTCACGCTGGACAGGACGACGACCCCGCCCGCCGCGTAGGCGTCCGTCAGCTCGGGTACCTCTGCCTCGCCGAGCTCCTCGAAGGAGACCGGGTTGTCCCCGATGGCGTGCGCGTCCGTGGCCTCGTCGGGGAACAGCTGGGCGGCGAGCGCCCGGCAGTGCGCGAGATAGGCCCCACCCTCCGCGCCCTCCGCACCCTCCGTGCCCCGGGCCGGGGCGCCGATGATCCTCAGCCGGGCGTCCGGCTCGGCCTTCCGTACCTCCGCGAAGGCGTGCAGCAGTGCGATCAGGTCCTTGGCCGGCTCGATCGGCCCGACCCAGACCAGGGTGTCGTCGGGACCGCTGTCGCCGCTCTCCCCCAGCGCCGTGAAGCGGTCGGACTCCATGCCGGGGTGGACGGTGCGCAGCTTCTCCCGCTCCGCGCCGCACCGCTCCTGCCAGCGGCGGGCGTGGGTGTTGCCCGGGGTGATGATCGCGGCCTGCCGGTACACCTCGGTGGCCAGCCGCCCGTGCAGGTTGGCGAGCAGGGCGCGCACCGGCGCGTTCAGCATGGTGTCGGTCGCCGCGAGGTAGTGCGCCCGCAGCCGCACGCCGTGTTCGGTGACCAGCAGCGGCACCCCGAAGAAGCGTTTGGCCAGCAGTCCTGGCAGTGCGCCGGCGCCACCGGACGTCGCATGACAGAGGTCGACCGCGCCGAGGCCCTCCTCGTCGTACCAGTCGAGCGAGAGGGGGCGGAGCACCCGGTCGAGCTCCCGGGCGAAGGCGAGGAGGTCGGGGACGGTGGCGGTCTGGACGGTGCGCCCGGTGCCCGGGGCGCGGCAGGCCGCTTCGAGTACCCGCACGGCGGTTTCGGAGCGGAGGGCCGCGGTGAGTCCGCCGTGTTCGCGGGCCAGTTCGGCGAGTCCGTACAGGCCGTCCGTGAACTGCGCGTCCGCAACGGACGTACGCCCTTCGCCGCCCGGTTCCCCCGTACTCGCGGCACCGTCCTCGCCGCTCCCCGAGCCCCCCGCGCCCGCCGCACAGACCGAGGCCGCGAGCGCCGCGAAGTGCGCCTCGAAGCGCCGCCGTTCGCGCCGTCCGTACGGGCGGGCGCCGCCGCCGGTCACCATCCGGGCGAGCAGCCCCCTGGGGGCCCGGGTGCCCCGTACGTCTTCGTCGGCCGTCCAGAGCGGTGCCGTCCGTACCCGGCCGACCTGCGCCGGGAGCGGGACCCAGCCGCGCTCCTCCTGTTCGGCGGAGCGGCCGAGCGCGAAGAGATCGAACTCGTGCTGCGTGAGCCCGCGCACCAGACGGTCGCACCAGAGTCCGGACTCACCGCCGGCATACGGGTAACCACCGTCGGTGAGGAGTCCGATCCGCACGAGCACACCCCCGATCTCCCTTGTGGGCGGCCGCCGTTGGAATGGCGGCTCACAGCGGGACGACCGTAAGCGGATACGCCGGTGGTGGGGGGGGGGGGGGGGGGGGGGGGCCCCCCCCCGGGGGGGGGGGGGCGGGGCGCCCCGCCCCCCCCCCCCGGGGGGGGGGGCGGGGGGGGGGGGGGGCGGCCCGGGGGGGGGGGGGGGC
>NZ_JBIASS010000003.1:452582-462477 GCF_042890955.1 Streptomyces sp. NPDC001933
GAGCTGGTTGGGGGGCGGCGGGGTTGGGTGGGGCGCCCCCGGGCGGCCCCCCTGTTGGGTGCCGGGGGGGGGGGGGGGGGGGGGGTGGCCCCCCCCACCACCGAAAGGGGTGAACCGTCGTAACTTTCCCGCCCCAGTAGCGTTCTGTCGCGCTATGGGAGCGAGCGGTCACTCAGGGTCAGGCTGCGGCCAGCTCCTTGCGGGCCGCGCGGCGCACCGTCGCGAGCGCCGGGTCGAGCGCGGGAACGGCCGCCAGCAGCTGCTTGGTGTACGGGTCCCGGGGGTTCCCGTACACCTGGTCCACCGCGCCCTCCTCGACGATCCGGCCCTGCCGCATGACGGCGACCCGGTCGCTGACCTGCCGTACGACGGCGAGGTCGTGGGCGATGAAGACCAGGGCGAGTCCCAGTTCCCGCTGGAGTTCCGCGAGCAGGGCGGTCACCTGGGCCTGGGTCGTCACGTCGAGAGCGGAGACCGCCTCGTCGCAGACGATCAGCTCCGGCTCGGCGGCCAGTGCCCGTGCGATACCGACGCGCTGGCGCTGCCCGCCGCTGAACTCGTGCGGGTAGCGGTCGTAGCTGTCCGGGTCGAGTCCGACCCGGGTCAGCAGGTCCCGCACCCGCGCCCTGATCGCGGCCTCGTCGCGCTGCCCACGGGCCCGCAGCGGGTCGGCGACCGACTCGCCGACCGAGCGGCGCGGGTTGAGGGAGGAGACGGGGTCCTGGAAGACCATCTGCACCCGGGCGTCGCGGCTGAGCCGCCCCGAGGTGGGCTCCAGCAGTCCGACGAGCATCCGCCCGAGGGTGGTCTTGCCGCTGCCGCTCTCCCCGACGATGCCGAGGGTCTCGCCGCGCCGGACGGTGAGGGAGACCCCGTCGACGGCGGCGAGCGCGGTCTTCCCCCTGCCGAACACCTGCCGGACGCCGTCGGCCTCGACGAGCACCTCGCCGTCGTCCGCCGCCGTGCCGGACCGGTCGTGCGCCTCCGTCACCCGGGGCACCGCCGCCAGCAGCGCCCTCGTGTACGGCTCGCGCGGCGCCACGAGCACCTCGCCCACCGGTCCGCGTTCCACCGCCCGGCCCGACTGCATGACCAGCACCTCGTCGACCGACTCCGCCGCCACGCCCACGTCGTGCGTGACCAGCAGCAGCCCCATGCCCGTCTCGCGGCGCAGATCGTGGAGCAGGTCCAGGATCTGGGCCTGGACGGTGACGTCCAGGGCGGTCGTCGGCTCGTCGGCGATGAGCAGCTGGGGCTCGCAGGCCAGGGCCATCGCGATCAGCGCCCGCTGCCGCATCCCGCCGGAGAACTCGTGCGGCCTCGACCGGGAGCGCCGTACCGCGTCGGGGATCCCGACCCGGTCCAGCACCTCCACCGCCCGCGCCCGCGCCGCCCGGCGGGAGGCCCGGTTGTGCACCCGGTACACCTCGGCGATCTGGTCGCCCACCGCGTAGTACGGGTCCAGCGAGGACAGCGGGTCCTGGAAGACCATCGCGGCCTTCGCGCCCCGCAGGGCCCGCAGTTCCGCGTCGTCCGCCGCCGTCACGTCCACCCCGGCGACCCGGATCGAGCCGCCGACCCTCGCGCCGGTCCCCCGGTGCAGTCCGAGCAGGGCGTACGCCGAGGCGCTCTTGCCGGAGCCGGACTCCCCCACGACTCCGAGCGCGCCGCCGGCCTCCAGCGAGAACGACAGCCCGTCCACGGCTCGTACGTCGCCGAACGAGATCGAGAGATCGGAGACTTCGACCAGGCTCATGCCAGTACCACCCGTCGGTCGGCCATCGCCTGGAGAATGTCGGCGACGGCATTGGCGAGGACCACGAAGAATCCGGTGACGAGCACCAGACCGACGACCACCGGAAGGTCCACGTGTTTCACGGCGTCGACGAGTTCACGGCCGACCCCCGGAATCCCGAAGAGCGATTCGGTGAGGACGGCGCCGCCGAACATCGAGCCGATGTCGAGTGCGCCGAGCGCGATCACCGGCGCCAGCGCACCGCGCAGCGCGTGCCGTCCCACGAGCGCCCGTTCGCCGACCCCGTACGCCCTGAAGGTGCGCACATGGTCCTCGGCCAGGGTCTCCAGCATCGAGGCCCGGGTCATCCGGGCGTACGGGGCCGCCGACACCAGGGCCAGGGAGATCCAGGGCAGCAGCAGGTTCCAGGCCCACTGCTCCGGGTCCTCGGTGAGCGGTACGTAGTCCGGGAACGGCAGGATCTGGAGCGCCGTGACCAGGACGATGATCAGCAGCAGTCCGATGACGAAGACCGGGGTCGCCATGCCCGCCAGGGTGATCCAGGTCAGGACGCGCTCGGTCAGCCGGCCGCGCCGCCACACCGAGAGCAGTCCGGTGCCGACGCCGAGCAGCATCCACAGCACGAAGGCGCCGACGGCGAGCGAGGCGGTGGCCGGGAGCTTGGCCAGGATCAGCTCGGTGACCTGCTGGTCGCTCTGGTACGAGAGCCCCAGGCAGGGCGCCTGGCAGTGCAGCACGCCGGTGCCGGTCGAGTAGTCGCGGCCGGTGAAGAGCGCCTGGAGGAAGTGCGCGTACTGCAGGTACAACGGGTCGCCCAGGTGCAGCTGTTCGCTGACCTGCGCCACCTGCGCGGGCGAGCAGCGCGGGCCGCAGGCGATCTGCGCGACGTTGCCGGGGGCGACGTAGAAGGCGGCGTAGACGACGACGCTGAGGGCGAGCAGCACGAAGAGTGCTCCGCCGATCCGTCTGAGCAGGAACCACTTCACGCGTCGGCCTCCTTCTTCCGTCCAGTGCCGATCCGCAGCCGGGACTCGGCGCGCGGGTCGAGCGCGGTGCGTACGCCCTCGCCGAGGACGGTCAGCGCCAGCACCGTGATGAAGAGCAGCAGGGCGGGGATCAGCAGATAGGTGGGCGCCGCCTGGTACCAGGTGTCGGCGTCGCTGAGCATCTGTCCCCAGGACGGCGTGGGCGGCTTGATGCCCACGCCGAGGAAGGACAGGGCCGCCTCGACGACGATGTTCGACGGGAAGAGCAGCACCGCGTAGGTGATGACGGGCGCGGCCAGTGCGGGCAGCAGTTCGCGCCTGGCGATCTGCCAGGAGCCCCAGCCGCTGAGCCGGGCGGCGGCGACGTGGTCGCGCGATTTCAGCGAGAGCGTCTGGGCGCGCACGATCTTCGAGGTCCCGGACCAGCCGATCAGGCCGATGATCACGGCGATCAGGACCGGGCGGGGGAAGCTCGCGGGTACGACGGCGAGCGCGCCGAGCGCGATCACCATGACGGGCAGCGCGACCACGACGTCGGTGACCCGGCTGAGCGCCTGGTCGACGAAGCGGTTGCCGAGCCCGGCCGCGAGCCCGATACCGACGCCGACGATCACCTGGAGCAGGGTGGCGGCGAGCGCGACGCCGAGCGAGACCCGGGCCCCGTACACGACGCGGGCGAACAGGTCGCGTCCGGTGAGCGGTTCGACGCCGAGCCAGTGCTCGGCGCTGATCCCGCCGAAGGAGCCGACCGGCACCCCGCCGGTGGCGGAGTCGACGAGGTCGGGGTGGTACGTGGTGGGGTCCTGGCCCTCGATGCCCGCGAGCAGCGGTGCGGCGAGCGCCGCCAGGACCAGCAGGGCGACGATCGCGGCCGCCACGAGGGCCGCGCGCCGGGCGCGCAGCCGCCGCCAGAACGGATTGGCCCCGGAGGCGGGGACCTTCGCGGTCCCCGCCTCCTCGGCCGGAGTTGCCTCTGCCATGACTACTTGACCGCGACCTGCGAGATGTCGAGCACGCCGGTCCAGTCGCTGATCACGACGTTCTTGACGGCCTCGCCGTACAGGCGCTTGTAGACGGGGTGGAAGAGCGGCACGGTCAGCGCCTGCTCACCGACCTTCTCGTCGAGCGCGCCCCAGCGCTTCGCGGCGGCGTCCAGGTCGGTCAGCTTGTTGATCTCGTCGATCTCCTTGTTGACCGCGGGGTCGTTCAGCTGGCCGGAGTTGAAGTTGTAGCCCGACCTGACGATCTGGCGCCCGTCGAAGATCGGCGCGAAGAACGGGCCGCCGGACGGCCAGTCGGCGCCCCAGCCGCCGAGGAAGAAGCCGGGCTCGCTCTTCACGTTGTAGACGGTGTCGGAGTAGTCGTTGGACTCCAGGCCCTGGAGCTTGACGGTGATTCCGGCCTTCTTCAGCGCCTCCTGGAGCGCGGTGGCGATCTCCGGGCTCGTCGCGAAGTCCTTGTCGTTGGAGTGCGTGAGGGTGACGGTCAGCCCCTTGGGGTAGCCGGCCTCCTTCAGCAGTTCCCTGGCCTTGGCCGCGTTGCCGTTCTTCCCTGCCGGGAAGTGGTCGTACGGCGCGTGGCCGAAGGCCGCCTGGTCGGGCAGGAAGGTGGTGGCGGGCTCGGCGAGCGAGGAGCCGCCGGCCGCGTTGACCACGGAGGAACGGTCGACGGCGTACGAGATCGCCTGACGCACCTTCGGGTTGTCGAACGGCTTCACCTTCGGGTTGAACGCGATGTAGTTGGTGTAGCCGAAGTGACCGGTGCCGACGCGGGCGGCGAGCTTCTTGTCGCCGGTGACCTTGGCGAGTTCGGCCGGGCCCAGGTTGGTGTCGGTGGTGACGGCGGCGGCGTCGGCGCCCTGCGAGGCGGACAGGCGCTGGTTGATGACGGCGGAGTCGAGCCCGGAGCGCACGTCGATCCGGTCGGGGTAGGCCTTGCGCTCCTCGTCGGTCGCCGCCGACCAGTGCGGGTTGCGCTCCAGGATCAGGCGCTCACCGTCGCCCTCGTTCTTGACGACCTTGTACGGGCCCGAGGAGATCGGGTGCTCCTCGTACTTGGTGCCCGTGTCCTTGGCCTTGGGCACCGGGGTGGTCTGGGTCTGCGTGGCCAGGAAGGGGAATTCGCCCTCCGGCTTGTTGAGGTGGAAGACGATGGTCTTCGCGTCGGGCGTCTCGATCGAGTCGAGGCCCTTCTTGTCCTTGTACGGGCCCTGGTAGTCGGCGCCGCCGATCAGCCAGTCGCGCAGGTAGGGAGCGCCGCCGGAGAGCTCTGCGGCGAAGGAGCGCTCGATGCCGTACTTGATGTCGGCACTGGTGATCGCGGTGCCGTCCTCGTACTTCAGGCCGTCCTTGAGGGTGTACGTCCACACGGTGGCGTTCTTGCTGGGCGTGCCCAGGTCGGTCGCGAGGTCGGGGACGACCTTCGCTCCGGCGGCGCCGTTCTCCCGGTTGCGGGTGGTGAGCGTACGGAAGACCAGGGACGGGACGTTGCCGCCGCCGGAGGTGTAGAGCCGCGCGGGGTCGAAGTCATCCTGCGGCTTGCTGTTGAGGACGGTGAGCGTGCCGCCCTTCTGCGGCTTGCCGGCCGCGCCGGAGCTGCCGTCGCCGCCCTTGTTCTCCTTGGGTCCGCAGGCCGCGGCACCCGCCGCCACGACGAGTACTGCGGTGGCCGCGGCCACGCGGCGCGATATGACGGACGGTTGACGCATCGGAAGATGACCTCTCGGATGTACTGCCTGGGCAAAACGGGACGTAATGGTTCCGCGCAGGCAGCGACGAGAGCGAGTGCACACAGCCGGTCGGCGGCTGGAGAAGCCGACCGGTGACAACGAACTGCCGCGCCTGCGGAGGGAATGCGCCGGGCGCGGCGGTCATGCATGGCGGCCCGGCCCGTTCAGGGCTCGGACGGCGGGCGGACGCGCGCTCGGGCAGGCGTCAGCAACAGTCGATGTCGGCGACACTGTGCCCGGTCACACCGATGAGCGCCAGCTCTATGGCTGCGCGATCGGGGAGGACGGGGCCGTGTGACATGCCGAGAAATATGGATCACCGCTCAGGGGATGTCAACGCGAATTGAGACAGCGATCTCACCATGCGGACAGAGGGCGGGCAGGCGTGCGCCGGTTCCGCATACGGCCGCGGTGCCGGGCATACCGAAGGGGCGGGCCCGCCACACTCGCGGGCCCACCCCGTTCCGGATCAACTGGGCGGATACACCCAGGCGTTGGGACGGCACTTGATCCCGTCGATGTTCAGCGACTTGGTCTGCTGCTGCATCACCGGAGCGAGGGCTCCGGCCGTGCCGCAACTCACATGGTTGTGGCCCAGCCGGTGGCCGACCTCATGGTTGATCAGCATCTGGCGGTAGGCGAAGAGTTTGTCCGGACCGAAGGTCGACGACCCCTGTGCCCAGCGGTAGGCGTTGATCATCACGCGCTCGGTCGCCGCGGAGTCGCAACTGACGTTGTCCTCCGTGGTGTCCAGACCGGACTTCTCGCACCACTCGCCGGTGGTCCCGGGGCTGGCCAGGGTGATGACGAAATCGGGATCGCCGGAGGAGATCCGCTCGAACGTCATCGCCCCGTCGTGCGCCCAGCTGCGGTCGTCGTTGAGCGTCTCCTGGACGGCCCTGGCGAAGAGCTCGGCGTCGAGACCGAGCCCCTTCTCCACGTCGATCCGGTACTGGTACTTGTGCCCCCGGCCGGGCGCCTTCGCCTTCCCCGGAACCGTCTCGAACTTTCCGGACGCCGTCAGCTTCGGCGCGAGCGGATATGCCTTGGCCATCTTCTGCTCGTACGTGAGCGGCTTGACCCGCACCGGCTGCGGGGTCGCCCGGTCGTCCGAGCGGGAGGTGCCGTCGAGGCCGTCCCGGTCGACGCCCGCGGGCTGCGCGGCGCTGGTCCGGCCGCCGTCGTCCTGGGCGACCTGCCCGGCCACGACCACCGCGAGCACGGTGGTCACCGCGGCGGCCGCGATCCCGGTGAAGGTGCGCCCCTTGGAACCCTTGCCGTCCTTGCTCTCCTTGCCGGCGGCCGGGTCGGCGGCCGGGTCGGGCGGCCGCTCGTCCCACTCGCCGACCGGGGCGTACGGATCGGCGGGGCGGGCCGGGGGGACGGAGGGCCCGCGCGGTGCGGGCGGCGCGGGCGGAGCGTCGAACGCTTCGACGAACTCGCGCCGCGGTCCCGGTATCAGCGGCCGGGTGCCGGTCTGCGGCTGCTGCCGGGACGCCGCCTGCGGCTGGGCCGAAGCCTGCCGCCCCACGGTCCGGGGGTCCTCGGCCCGGAACCGGGGCTGGGGCCCGGTCCCCCAGCCGCCGCCGGGTTCGCGCTGCTCGGGGTGGCCGCCTCGGACGTGTCCGGCCTGCTGGAACGGGGCGTGCCCGTCGGAGCCGGACGGTGCGTCGGCAACCCTGCGGCGCCGGCCGGAGCCGGGGCCCGGCGGCCGGACGCCCTCGCGGTCGCCGCCCGCGGTCGCGGCGGCGGCCTCGCTGTCGGACCCCGAGGGTTTGGGGCCCTTTCGACTATGTCGTCCCACGCCCCGGATCAGCTCCCGCCGCGTTCGTCGAGCAGTTCCCGGAAGGCCTGGGCGACCACCTCCGGGTACTCCATCATCGCCACGTGCCCCGCGTCGGGCAGCGTCAGCAGCCGTGAATCGCGGAAGGCCGCGGCCGCCCTGCGCGCCATCCGGTACGAGACCAGCTGGTCCCGTCCGCCGTACACGAGCTGGGTCGGTGCGAGCACCCGCTCGGCCTGGCGCCACAGTCCGTGCTGACCGCCGAGCGTGTACGCATCGACAATGCCACGCGCCGAGCGCGCCATCGCGTCCCAGAAGTACGGCAGCTCCATGCGGCGCTCCATTTCGGCCACCGCCGCGCGGAAGCCCGCCTCGGAGACCCGCCCAGGATCGCCGTAACAGAGCGCCATCACGCCACGGGTGCGGTCCTCCGCGGACCACTCCCTGGTCAGCCGGGCGAACAGGCCGGCCACACCGGGCACCGCGAGCAGCCCCGTCGGCATGGCGGACCGCTGCACCCGGATCTCGGGGAGCGCGGGCGACACGAGGGTGAGGGTGCGCACCAGGTCGGGACGGACCGCGGCGACCCGGGTGGCCACGGCACCGCCGAGCGAATTGCCGAACAGATGGACCGGCCCGCGCTCCCCGGCGTCGAGGAACCGGATCACGGCGCGGGCGTGCCCGGTGACCGAGTAATTCCCGTCGTCCGGCGGCGAGGAGTCGCCGAAGCCGGGCAGGTCGACGGCCTCGCCGTCCACCACGTCCTGGAGCAGCGGCATCAGCGCCGACCAGTTCTGCGAGGAGCCGCCGAGCCCGTGCACGTAGAGCGCGGGCGGCAGTCCGGCCCGCTGCGGAGGCCGGGACCGGACGGTCAGCGTCAGCCCGGGGAGCGCGACGGAGCGCAGCTCCTCCCCCTCCGCGACCCCGACGGTGCCCACTGCGGGGGACGCCGCGGCGGCGACGGCACGGACGCCCGGCAGCTCGGTCGAAGACATGCGGCAATGTTACGAGACGATCACACCCCGATTCATGTGTTCGCGGTCACAGACCGCGTAGCGGCCCGCCGGGGTAGCTCCTACGCTCGAAGCAAGGAAGGGAGTCACCATGACGGTCGACCCCAGCGACCCGGAGACCTTCGAGGACATCCAGCCGGACGAACCGGACCAGGAGACCCCCCGGGCCGACGCCGCCGAGCAGCGGGCCGATCTCCAGCAGCGGCGCGACGAACCGCTCACGGAGATCGACCGGGACAGTGCCAACGAGGCGGATGCGGCGGAGCAGGCCCGCTTCGTCGCACAGGATGAGGACGAATACCGCTGATACAACCTGATTTGTCCCGGTGGCCGAGGAATCTGTGGCTACCGCAGCCGTCCGGTCCATGAAATTCTGCGTCCGCGCCGCGCGTACCCGGGTTACCCAAAAGTACGATGGCTGTACGGCGCAGCGTGCACGGAAAAGCTGTGTCCGATCACAAATTTGGGAGGCGGCGTGACAGCCATCGAGCAGACCGAGGCGGCGCGCCCGCGAGGCACTCGCCTGCCTCGCCGCGCCCGACGCAATCAGCTGCTGGGCGCCGCGCAGGAAGTCTTCGTGGCGCAGGGCTACCACTCCGCCGCGATGGACGACATCGCCGAGCGGGCCGGGGTCAGCAAGCCGGTGCTCTACCAGCACTTCCCGGGCAAGCTGGAGCTCTATCTGGCCCTTCTCGACCAGCACTGCGAATCGCTTCTCCAGGCGGTCCGTACGGCACTGGCGTCGACCACCGACAACAAGCTGCGGGTCGCCGCGACGATGGACGCGTACTTCGCGTACGTCGAGGACGAGGGCGGCGCCTTCCGGCTGGTCTTCGAGTCCGACCTGACCAACGAGCCGGCGGTGCGCGAGCGCGTCGACCGGGTCTCGCTGCAGTGCGCTGAGGCGATCTCCGACGTCATCGCCGGTGACACGGGGCTGTCCAAGGACGAATCGATGCTGCTCGCGGTCGGCCTGGGAGGTGTCTCCCAGGTGGTGGCCCGCTACTGGCTCTCCAGCCGGTCGGCCATTCCGCGCGACACCGCGGTCCAGCTGCTCACGTCGCTGGCCTGGCGGGGCATCGCGGGCTTCCCGCTGCACGGCATCGATCAGCACTGACGCGGGCCGCCCGGCGCGGCCGCGCCCGTGTTCGCTGCGGGCGTTGCTCTCCGGCCACTGGCGGCCCCCCTCAGCGGGCTAATGTGTGCTGGGTACGGCGCGGCTCACCGCGCAGGGACTGACCGTCGGAGGGACATAGCCGTGGAGGTCAAGATCGGGGTGCAGCACACGCCCCGGGAGATCGTTCTGGAGAGCGGGCTTTCCGCCGAAGAGGTCGAGAGCACGGTCGCCGAGGCGCTCACCGGTAAGGCGCAGCTGCTCAGCCTCACGGACGAGAAGGGCCGCAAGGTCCTGGTGCCGGCCGACCGGATCGCTTACGTGGAGATCGGCGAGCCCAGCACGCGGCGCGTGGGATTCGGCGCGCTGTAGTCCAGCACGCTCTCAGCAGTGACCGTGGCGGGGGGGGGGGGGGGGGGGGGCCGCGCCCGCCCCCCCGCCGCCCCCCGGCGCGCGGGGGGGGGGGGTTGGAGGGGGGGGGCGGGGGGGGGGGTGGGGGGGCCCGCGGGGGGCGG
>NZ_JBIASS010000003.1:462487-522915 GCF_042890955.1 Streptomyces sp. NPDC001933
TCGGCGTTGGGGTCTTCGGGGGGGCGCGCCCCCCCGGGGGGGGGGGGGGTGGGGGCGGGGCGCGCGCCCCCCCCCCCCCCGGCGGGGGGGGGGGGGGGGGGGGGGGGCCCCCCCCCCCCCCCCCCCCCCCGCCCGTTCCCGCCGGTGCCGGCGTTCTCCGTGTGAAGCCTGTGCCCAGGAGGGTTGCGTTCAGCGGCCCACGGGTAGGACCGCTAACGACCGATTTACCCGCCCCGCAACTCGCGAGGTGATCATCTGTGATCCTGGAAATGCTCGGCTCCGCAGTGCTCGGACTCGCCCTCGCCTGGCTGGCGCTCCGCTTCCTGCCGGACCGGCTCCCGTCCCGCCGTGCCGTCCTCACCACCGGCGCCCTGGGAGCCCTGTTCGGCGCATATCTCATGCACTCGGTGCTGGGTCCGGGCCATGTCGTGGCCACGCTGGTCGGCGCGGCGCTGGTCGGGGCCGTGACGCTCTCGCTGCTGATCCGGCCGCGGAGCAGCAGTCGGCTGAGCCGATCAGCGGCGGCCTGACGGCCGGCCCGGAGGGCCGGCCCCCGGTGATCCGGTTACGCGGCCAGTCCCAGCGCCGCCATCCGCTTGGTGTGCGCCTCGGTGATCCGCGAGAACATCCGGCCGACCTCCGCCAGGTCGAAGCCGTCCGCCACGCCGCCGACGAGCATCGTCGACAGCGCGTCGCGGTCGGCCACCACCCGCTGCGCCTGGGAGAGCGCCTCGCCCATCAGGCGGCGCGCCCAGAGCGCGAGCCGGCCGCCGACGCGCGGGTCCGCCTCGATCGCGGCGCGCACCTTCTCCACGGCGAAGTTCCCGTGCCCGGTGTCGTCGAGCACGGCGAGGACGAGGGAGCGGGTGTCCGAGTCGAGACGGACCGCGACCTCCCGGTAGAAGTCACTGGCGATCGAGTCGCCGACGTACGCCTTGACCAGGCCCTCCAGCCAGTCCGACGGCGCGGTCTGGCGGTGGAAGTCGTCGAGCGCCTTGGCGAAGGGTTCCATCGCGCCGGTCGGCTCCACGTCGATCGCGGTCAGCCGGTCGGTGAGCCGCTCGAAGTGATGGAATTCGGCGGAGGCCATCTTTGCCAGCTCCGCCTTGTCGGCCAGCGTCGGCGCGAGTTTGGCGTCCTCGGCGAGCCGCTCGAAGGCCGCCAACTCCCCGTAAGCGAGTGCTCCCAGCAGGTCCACGACCGCTGCCCGGTACTGCGGCTCCGCGGACGCGGTGGCCCAGTCCTGGGCGGCGATTCCGGTGGGTTCGGAGGTTTCAGTGGCGTTGTCAGGCGTCTCCATGAAGCGCAGAATAGCCCGCCCGGCGGGGTACGGAAGGGCCTGGCCGGCCAGTGACATCACACCGTTCCGATGAATTCGCCCAACACACATGCGCGAATCCGGGGTACAGTGGTATTGCGCCTACTGAGTATTTTGGATGTTCGGTGGCGTGAAAATGGTGAAAACGAATGAGGATGCCCGGTCGGTGGCCCGATCGGCTCCGACCCGACAGCCCTCCACGCGGGGCGTACGACACGTACGACCGCAGATGAGGGGCCCCCTCAGCGGCACGAGCGCTCGAGCGACGGCAGTGGTCCCGCGCCACCCGGCCCATCCACGGCCGGATGACCAACCCCGGCACGGTACGACCCCCAGCGTTCGCCTCGGGCCGCGTCTCACAGAAGAGGCAGCACCCTGACTACGTTTCGTGAACTCGGGATTCTTCCCGAGACGGCCGAGGCCCTTGAGGCCGTCGGCATTGTGTCCCCGTTCCCCATCCAGGAGATGACGCTCCCCGTCGCGCTCTCCGGCTCCGATGTCATCGGCCAAGCCAAGACCGGTACGGGCAAGACCCTCGGTTTCGGTCTGCCGCTGCTGGAGCGCGTCACCGTCCCCGCGGACGTCGAGGCCGGCCGGGCCGCGCCCGAGGAGCTGACCGAGGCGCCGCAGGCGCTCGTCGTCGTCCCCACCCGTGAGCTCTGCCAGCAGGTGACCAACGACCTGCTGACCGCCGGCAAGGTGCGCAACGTCCGCGTCCTCGCGATCTACGGCGGGCGCGCGTACGAGCCGCAGGTCGAGGCCCTGAAGAAGGGCGTCGACGTGATCGTCGGCACCCCGGGCCGCCTGCTCGACCTGGCCGGGCAGCGCAAGCTGGACCTCTCGCACGTCCGGGCGCTGGTGCTCGACGAGGCCGACGAGATGCTCGACCTGGGCTTCCTGCCCGACGTCGAGAAGATCATCACAATGCTTCCGGCGAAGCGCCAGACGATGCTGTTCTCGGCGACCATGCCGGGTGCCGTCATCGGTCTCGCGCGTCGCTACATGTCGCAGCCGACGCACATCCGCGCCACCTCGCCCGACGGCGAGGGCGCGACCGTCGCGAACATCTCGCAGCACGTCTTCCGGGCCCACTCGATGGACAAGCCGGAGATGGTCTCCCGCATCCTGCAGGCCAACGGCCGCGGGCTCGCGATGATCTTCTGCCGCACCAAGCGCACGGCGGCCGACATCGCCGAGCAGCTGGAGAAGCGCGGCTTCGCGTCCGGCGCGGTCCACGGCGACCTCGGCCAGGGCGCACGCGAGCAGGCGCTGCGCGCGTTCCGCAACGGCAAGGTGGACGTGCTCGTCTGCACCGACGTCGCGGCGCGCGGTATCGATGTCGAGGGTGTGACCCACGTCATCAACTACCAGTCGCCGGAGGACGAGAAGACCTACCTGCACCGCATCGGCCGGACCGGCCGCGCGGGCGCCAAGGGCATCGCGATCACGCTGGTCGACTGGGACGACATCCCGCGCTGGCAGCTGATCAACAAGGCGCTCGACCTGAAGTTCAACGACCCGGTCGAGACCTACTCCACCTCGCCGCACCTCTTCGAGGAGCTCGACATCCCGGCCGGCACCAAGGGTGTCCTGCCGCGCGCCGAGCGGACCCGGGCGGGTCTGCGGGCCGAGGAGATCGAGGACCTCGGCGAGACGGGCGGCCGCGGCCGCAAGTCCGCCGCGGCTTCGGCGCCCGCCGTCCGCGAGGAGCGCGCACCGCGCACGCCGCGTCAGCGGCGTCGCACCCGGGGCGGCTCCGCCGTCTCCGACGCGGCGTCCACCGCCGCGGTGCCGGCCCCGTCCGCCGAGGCCGGCGACGCCCCGGCGGAGCCGCGTACGCCGCGCCGCCGTCGCCGTACCCGGGTCGGTGCCGCGGAGGCCGCTGCCGAGGCCGTGGTGAGCACGGTGGAGGCCGTGGTCGAGGTCGTGGTGGAGCCGAAGGCCGCCAAGGCTGCCAAGGCCGCCCCGGTCGAGGCCGAGCCCGTGGCCGAGACCAAGCCGCGCCGCCGCCGCGCCCGCGTGGTCAAGCCGGCCGAGGACGAGGTCGACTTCCAGATCGCCCCGTTCTCCGAGCCGGTGGCCGAGACGAAGACGGTGACCAAGCCGCGTCGCCGCCCCCGTGTCGTCAAGCCGGCCGAGGACGAGGTCGACTTCCAGATCGCGCCGATCTCCGAGCCGGTGGCCGAGACCAAGCCGCGCCGTCGCACCCGTGCGGCCGCCAAGCCGAAGACGGAGACCGTGGCCGAGGCCCCGGCCGCCGAGGAGGGCGAGGCGAAGCCGCGCAGGCGCCGGGCGCCGCGCGCGGCCGCCGCCAAGACCGAAGGCTGAGCAGCAGCCGACCGACGCCGGACGGGCCCGAGGACATCCTCGGGCCCGTCCGGCGTTCGCACACCTCCGCACTGTCCCCGGACCGGGCCACGACTCCGGGCCTGTCCCACCCTGAGCCGCCGGACAGGCCCTACCCTCGTCCCATGAGCCGGCCGCACACCTTCACCCCGCCCCCCTGCGCCCACGCCCACCAGCTGCGCACCTCGCGCGGCGACTTCGCCGTGCTGGACGCCTCGCCGCCCGGTGCCGTGCGCGGCACCGCCCTCCTGCTGCCCGGATACATGGGCAGCAAGGAAGACTTCATGGCGCTCCTGGAACCGCTCTCGTCCGCCGGGTACCGGATCGTCGCCGTGGACGGCCGCGGCCAGTACGAAAGCGACGGGACGGACCGTCAGGAGGATTACGCGCAGGGCGAGTTGGCCCGCGATGTGCTCGCGCAGGCCACCGCGCTCGGCAACGGGGGCGCGGGCACCGTACATCTGCTGGGGCACTCGCTCGGCGGGCAGATCGCCCGCGCCGCCGTGCTGCTCGACGCCTCGCCGTTCCGCTCGCTGACGCTCATGTCGTCGGGGCCCGCCGAGGTCGTCGAGGCCCAGCATCTCAAGGTGAAGGTGCTCAGCGACGCGCTCGCGACGCTCAGCATGGCCCGGGTGTGGGACGCGATGCGCGCCCTCGACCCGCCGGAGGAAGCGGCGACGGCGAACGGCGAGGCGCTGCGCCGGCGCTGGCTGCGCCACCGGCCCGCCCAGCTGATCGCCACCGGCCGCCAGCTGGTGACCGAGCCGGACCGGGTGGCCGAACTCGCCGCCCTGCCGCTGCCGGTCCATGTGCTCTCCGGCGAACGCGACGACACCTGGCCGGTGCCGCTGCTCGACGAGATGGCGCGGCGGCTCGGCGCGCACCGCACCCGGATCGCGGGGGCCGAGCACTCCCCCAACACGGACCGCCCGGAGCAGACGGCGGCCGCGCTCGCCGCGTTCTGGGACAGCCTGTAGACGGGGCGGGGCAGGGCCGCGAGTGGCTCAGTACTGCGACTGGAGGTGCTGCCAGAAGCCGTCGCGCAGCGCCCGCCGCAGATGTGCGTGGCCGCGCAGCGAGTGCTGGAGCAGCCGCTCGGCCTCGACCAGCAGGTCCTGGTCGACGGAGCCCGGCAGGTACGGGTGTCCGGGCAGCAGGTCGGCGAGGGACTCGCGGCCCCGGGCGGCCAGCCAGGCCGCGGCGATCTGCGCGCCGACGAAGCGGACGTCCTCGCGCGCGGGTGCGGGGGTGTCGTCCTCGTAGGTGGTGACGGGGCGTCTGGTGACGTACGGGCGGCAGAAGTCCAGGTCGAAGGTGCGCTGGCTGTCGACCTCCCAGAGCAGCGGCTCGGCCTGGTTGCGCCCCTCCCCCGCCTCGATGCCCCACAGGTGCACCCGGGCCCCGTACCCCTGCGCCGCCTCCACCGCGGAGACCAGGTCCTCGTCGCCGCCGACCAGGGCCGCGTCACTGATGGCGCGATGCCGGGCGAGCGATTCGAGGTCGGTGCGGATGAGTGAGTCGACGCCCTTCTGCTGGTTGTTGGCGTTGAGGTTGCCGAGCCGGACCTTGACGTCGGGGAGTTCGGCGATGGACTGCTGCTCGGTGGTGTGGATGCGCCGCCTGGCTCCGTCGTACCAGTACACGCGCAGCAGCCTGCTGTCCGCGAAGATCGTGCGGGCCTTGTCGATGAAGGCCTCGATCAGTCCTTCCGCGTCGAGGTCGAAGGAGCGGCGGTCCTCGGTGCCGGTGACGAGCAGTCCGGCCGCGGCGTACACATAGCCCGCGTCCACGAAGATCGCGTGGGTCGAGGGGGTCTTCGACACCTCGGCGAGCATGCGCTGGAGCAGCTCGTTGGTGCGGTCCAGGCGCTCGCGGATCTCTGCCTCGTTCATTCGGGCCTCGTCGTGGACCTCGTCGCCCGTGCGTGCTCGATGACCTGCTGATACTTAGACATCCAAAAAATTTCCTTAGCGTAGGGAATGTTTGCAGGCAGCAAGCCGTTGTACATCTCGTGGAGCGCAGGACAGTGATTCCGGTGCTCTCATCCTTGCGGACGGGACACCCGTCCTCCCAGTAGTTCTCCAGCAGGAGGATCAGACGAAGGGAAGCCTTATGCGCTTCGAGATCATGCGACTCGACGATGTCGACGGTACCGCCGTGGACAGCACCGTCGTGGACGCCGCCTCCGTCAACCGGATCGTGCAGCAGGCCGCAGCCGTGGGCCAGCGCATCTATATCCGCCCGGCCGAAACCTCGGCTTCGTAACGCACGACGACGCACAAAGACGTGGCGCCCCCGTACGGAAGGTCCGTACGGGGGCGCTGTGGCGTCCGGGGAGCCGTCAGGCGTTCTGGATGACCTGGGTGACGCCGTTGATGATCTGCTGTACGGCGATGGCGGAGAGCATCATTCCGGCGAGCCTGGTCACCAGCACGACGCCGCCGTCCTTGATGACCCGGATGATCAGCAGCGAGTAACGCATGGTCAGCCAGAGCACGATGTGCATGACGACGATCGCCGACCAGACCGAGATCTGGCTGCCCACGCTGTCGGCGTGCTGCACCGCCAGGATCACCGACACGATCGCGCCGGGCCCGGCGAGCAGCGGCATGCCCAGCGGTACGAGCGCCACGTTGACGTCCTTGGTCTGCGTCGGCTCGTCGGTCTTGCCGGTGAGCAGATCGAGTGCGATCAGCAGCAGGAGCAGTCCGCCCGCGATCATCAGTGCGGGTACGGAGACATGCAGGTAGTCGAGGATCTGCTGGCCGAGCACACCGAAGACGGCGATCACGCCGAAGGCGACGGCGACCGCCTGCAACGCCATCCTGCGCTGCATCTTGGCGGGGCGGCCCGCGGTGAGTGCGAGGAAGATCGGGGTGATCCCGGGGGGATCCATAATCACAAAAAGCGTGAGAAAAAGGGATCCGAAGACAGCGACGTCGAACACAGTGAGCCTTGCGAGAGAGAAACGGCCTGAAGGAGCGCACCCCGAAGCCATGACGGCGGCCCGACGGCCGGGTGCGCGGAAGTGGAACGTGAAGGTGGAGGGACGGCGGTACGTGTACGGGTCCGTGCTCCGGCCCCGACGCGTGCGTCGTTACGCGGGGCCCCGCCCGCCGGCGCCCGGCACCGGGAAGGCTCCCGTGGCGCGCCGGGTGATCTCGCCGTAGATCTCGGGGTCGGTGGTGTACTCACCGAGCCCGACGGTCTTGCGACTGCCGTGGTAGTCGCTGGATCCGGTCGTCAGCAGCCCCAGATCGCCGGCGAGCCCGCGCAGCCTGGCCCGGGTCGGCTCGTCGTGGTCCATGTGGTCGACCTCGATGCCGTCGAGCCCCGCGGCGGCGAGGAGCGCGATCGAGGACTCGGGCACCACTTCGCCGCGCTTGACGGCGGCCGGGTGCGCGAAGACGGTGACGCCTCCGGCGGCCTTGACCAGCCGTATCGCGTCGAAGGGGTCGAGTTCGTGCTTCTCGGCGTAGGCGCGTCCGCCGTCGGCGAGCCATTCGGGCGTGAAGGCGTCGGAGACGGTCCCGACGACGCCGAGCTCGACGAGCGCGGTGGCGATGTGCGGCCGGCCGACCGATCCGTCCCCGGCGATCCTGGCGACCTGCTCCCACTCGACGGGCACGCCGAGCTCCTGGAGCTTGCGCACCATGGTGCGGGCGCGCGGCACCCGGTCGTCCCGTACGAGCTCGCGTTCGCGGGCGAACTCGGGCTCGTCGGGGTCGAAGAGGTAGGCCAGCATGTGCAGGCCCACGCCGTCGACCCGGCAGGAGAGCTCGGCGCCGGTGACGAGGGTGAGCCCCTCGGGAAGGGCTGCGACCGCAGCGGCGTGGCCGCGCACGGTGTCGTGGTCGGTGAGCGCGACGACGTCCAGGCCCGCGGCGGCGGCGTTCGCCACCAGCTCCGCGGGGGTGTCCGTGCCGTCCGATGCGGTGGAGTGGGTGTGCAGGTCGATGCGCACGACGCGTACTCCAGTGCTCGGGGCCGGACAAGGGGACGTTCTAGGATAACCGCCCTTCGTCCGCCGCCCGGCCGGTGCGCCGGGCCCCTCAGGTCGGCGAGGCCCTGAGGGCTGTCCCGTAATCCCTGGCGGATCAGCGTGCGGCGTCGGACGCGGTGCATCGCAAGGCGGAGGGACGCCCGAATACTGGATGTGTTCGGGCGTTCCGACAACACGGCGAGGGATGGGGTCTCCCCTGCTCGAGCGCAGCCGAGAGCTTGGGGAAGTGGCTGTCGTCGCACGCCCGCCAGGGATTACGGGACAGCCCTCAGTTGAGCAGGCGCGGGGTGAGTGCCCCGCAGGGTACGAGCTCCATCTCGCCCCCGGCCTCGCGCAGATCGGCGAGCACCAGCTCGTCGTACATCAGGAGCCCCGACTGCTCGGGCCAGACGATCGCCCAGAGCCAGAGCCCGCGCGCCTCGCCCGCGAAGACCGCCCGGTCCGCGGGGGCGCCCTTGACGTGCCACAGCGGGGTGGGGCGTCCGGCGGCGAGCATCTTGACGTCCGGCGGGCCGCCGACGTCCAGATGCGGGCCGGGGTCGGGGCCGTCGATCCCCGCGTAGCGCGCACCCAGCCCGACGCCCAGGTCCTCGGTGACGAGCAGCAGTTCACCGATGCCGCCGACGGGACCGGGGCCGGAGCAGGCGACGGCGGTGGCCCGGCCGCCGCTGCGGTCGTCGCCCGCGCTCGCCACTCCGGTGAACAGCCAGCCCACCGGGAGCGGCCAGGGCATCCACACCGGGACCTCGGCCCGGCGCACCACCACTCCCAGCGCTTCGACGCTGGGCGGGACGACAGGCTGGAGCGGTTGCACGCTGCCGTGCACGGCACACTGCCAGGTGTCGGCGAACAGACCGGGCGCCCTGACCCGGCCTCCGCACTTCGGGCAACTGGCTTCGCCCCTCATAGCGACCAACGGTCCTCCACGACCGTCGCCGCGTCAAGGAAGATCACCCGTCCGCAGTGCGGCTTCACCTGCAGAAATAGATGTAACTTGCACTCATTAGCTTCTCTAACTTATTCTATGCATATCGCAACTATCTAGTGGAGAGCGAGAAGACCCATGCAGGGAGAGGATCCGTTCGATCAGGGCGCGGGCAGCATCCTGCGCCAACCGAAGGCCGTCTGGGCCACGGCGGGCGCCTCTGTCGTCGCGTTCATGGGAATCGGCCTGGTGGACCCGATTCTGCCGTCCATCGCCAAGGGCCTGGAGGCGACGCCGAGCCAGGTGTCGCTGCTCTTCACCTCGTACTTCCTGATCACCGCCGTGGCGATGCTCGTCACCGGCTTCGTGTCGAGCCGGATCGGCGGCCGCAAGACGCTGCTGGCCGGCCTCGCGCTCGTCGTCGTCTTCGCCGCGCTCTCCGGCACCTCGTCGTCCGTCGGCGAGCTCGTCGGCTTCCGGGCCGGCTGGGGGCTGGGCAACGCACTCTTCGTGTCGACCGCGCTGGCCGTGATCGTCGGCGCCGCGGCCGGAGGCAGCTCGGCGGCGATCCTGCTCTACGAGTCGGCACTCGGCCTCGGCATGGCCTGCGGGCCGCTGGTCGGCGCCCTGCTCGGCGACGCCAGCTGGCGCTACCCGTTCTTCGGCACGGCCGCGCTGATGGCCATCGGCTTCATCTGCATCACGGCGTTCCTGAAGGAGCAGCCCAGGCCGGCCAGGAAGACCTCGCTGCTCGACCCGATCAAGGCGCTCGGCCACGGCGGTCTGGCCTCGGTGGCGACCTCGGCGTTCTTCTACAACTACTCGTTCTTCACGATCCTGGCGTTCACCCCGTTCGTGCTGAACATGACGCCGTACAAGTCGGGCGCGGTGTTCTTCGCCTGGGGCCTGCTGCTCGCGGTCTTCTCGGTGCTGGTCGCCCCGCGGCTCCAGGAGCGCTTCGGCTCGCTGAAGGTGCTCGGCGCCTCGCTGGTGCTGCTCGCCGCCGACCTCCTGGTCCTGGGCTACGGCAACCACACCACCGCCATCGTCTGCACGATCGTCTCCGGCGCCTTCATCGGCATGAACAACACCGTCTACACGGAGCTGGCGCTCGGTGTCTCCGACGCCCCGCGCCCGGTGGCGAGCGCCGGCTACAACTTCGTCCGCTGGTTCGCCGCGGCCGCCGCCCCGTACCTCGCGCCGAAGATCGAGGAGTGGAGCAACATCCACATCCCGTTCGTGGTCGCCGCGGTCACGGCCGTGGCCGGTGCGGTCGTCGTCTGGATCCGGCGGTCGGCGCTGACCCACGAAGCGGCCGAGCTGGAGCCGGTCCACGCGACCGAGGACGGCGTCACGGTCTTCGCCGACTGACCTGCCCCACCCCCGCACCGCCCCGCCCGCGGCTCCCCCTCCTGGCCGCGCGGCGGGGCTTTCCCGTACCTGCGGCGGGCGTGGACCGGTCCAGGGGACCCGCGCCTGCGGCGGTGCGGACCGGTCCGGCGGATCAGTCCAGGGATACGGAGCCGCGCAGCGGATCGCGCAGATCCGTGCCGTTGGAGAGCCACCGCTCCTGGAGCTCCTGCGCACCCCTGACCCGCTTCCACGCGGCCTCGTTGTGCGTCATCGGCAGCAGCGGCAGGAACCGCACCGGGTCCATGGGCTCGTCCAGCTCCAGGTCCTCCACCAGGCCGCCCGGCTCCGCGACCAGCACCGAGCTGAACGGTGCCCCGGGCCACAGCGGTTCGCCGACCTCCAGCGATCCACCCGGCGCCACGATCACCCCCTCGACCTGCGGGGAGGCGGCGAGCACGGCGAGCGGGCGGAGCACCTTGTCGGTGTCGGCGAGCCCGGCGCGCACGGAGAGCACCAGTTCGGCGCGCGGCCCCTTCACCGGGTCCGCCAGGACCGCGGTCGGATCGGCCATCGGCTGCGCGGACATGCCGAGCGTGGCGTAGCGCACCACATCGCCGTCGACGAAGCGGAGCACCTCGATCCGGTCCGTGCCGAGGAACGTCACCGCCGCGCGCGCGTCCGGTTCACCGAGGGCCGTCCGCAGCCGGGCTTCGACCAGAGCAAGAATTTCTCCCATCCCGCGAGCATAGGGCGCGTATGGAATGGGCAAAGTAAGGGATTGGCCGTCAGTCGGCTGATAGTCTTGGCCGCTGGTCGGGGCAGCACGCAGAAGCGTCGCTCTCAGCCCCGACGACACGTCATCCCCCAAGGGGGACCGGCTGGAGGAGGTGGGGCTGCAATGGATCGAAGTCGATCGTGCAGTACCAACCGCTCTTCCGCCCTCCACCTCTCTCGGTGATCTGAAGCCTCCCGAGCCTCCTGGCCGAGGCCCATGGCTTTGCGCACGACGGAAGAGCACTCCTTTCTTTGCCTGTCTGTAGCGAACGCCGTCATCGCGCCGCCGCGGTGCCGCCCGCTTTGCGGACGTGAGCACACGTCCCCATTCCGGGCTGTTCCACGTGCCCGACGACGGCCCTCCGTGAAGGAGCCAGCCATGTCGATGATCCGTGACCTGCGCGCCGTCGTGCGCCCGTCCCTGCGCAAGAGCACCGCCCTGCACAACGCCTACGACACCACCCGTGACCCCTCCGCCTCCAGCGCGGTCGTCGACTGCGCGGTCTACCGCGACGGCCGGCGCCTGGAGAGCGGCACCTGCCGCACGCCGCACGAGGCGATGCTCCAGGTGCGGGAGGAGGGCGGGTTCGCCTGGATCGGCCTGCACGAGCCGACCGAGGAGGAATTCGCCGGTATCGCCCGGGAGTTCGGGCTGCACCCGCTGGCCGTCGAGGACGCCGTCCACGCCCACCAGCGGCCGAAGCTGGAGCGGTACGACGACACGCTCTTCACCGTCTTCAAGACCATCCACTACGTCGAGCACACCGAACTCACCGCCACCAGCGAGGTGGTCGAGACCGGCGAGGTGATGTGCTTCACCGGCCGGGACTTCGTCATCACCGTGCGGCACGGCGGCCACGGCTCGCTGCGCGCGCTGCGGCACCGGCTGCAGGACGACCCCGAGCTGCTCGCCAAGGGCCCGTCCGCGGTGCTGCACTCCATCGCCGACCATGTCGTCGACGGCTACATCGCGGTGGCCGGCGCCGTCCAGGACGACATCGACGAGGTGGAGATCGAGGTCTTCTCCACCCCGGCGAAGGGCAGCTCGCGCGGCTCGGAGGCGGGCCGGATCTACCAACTGAAGCGTGAGGTCCTGGAGTTCAAGCGGGCGGTGTCGCCGCTGCTGCGGCCGATGCAGCTGCTGAGCGAGCGGCCCATGCGGCTGATCGATCCCGACATCCAGAAGTACTTCCGTGACGTCGCCGACCACCTGGCGCGGGTGCACGAGGAGGTCGTCGGCTTCGACGAGCTGCTGAACTCGATCCTCCAGGCCAACCTGGCGCAGGCGACCGTCGCGCAGAACGAGGACATGCGCAAGATCACGTCCTGGGCGGCCATCGTCGCCGTACCGACGATGATCTGCGGCGTCTACGGCATGAACTTCGACCACATGCCGGAGCTGCGCTGGCGGTACGGCTACCCGATGGTGCTGGGCGTCATCGGGGTGGTCTGCTTCTCCATCCACCGCATGCTCAAGCGCAACGGCTGGCTCTGATGCCGGCCCTTGTGCGCCTCCCATAGAGTTTGGGCATGACTGCTGCTGCACCTGACGTGCCACTGGGCCGGGCCCTCGTCGAGGAGGCCACCAAGAAGTCGGGCCTGATCTGGGTACGGGGCACCGGGCCCGCACGGGCGCTGTGGCACGTATGGCACGAGGGCGCGGCGCACCTGGTCGGGGACGGCCCCGGCGAGCAGCCGCTGCCGGCCGGGCTCGCCGACGGGTCCGCCGCCGAGGTGACCGTGCGCAGCAAGGACAAGGGCGGCCGGCTGATCGCCTGGACCGCCGCCGTGACGGAACTGGCCCCGCACTCCGAGGAGTGGGAGGCCGCGGTCGCCGAGCTCAAGGGCAAGCGGCTGAACGCACCGGACGCCGAGCAGATGACGGAGCGGTGGGCGCGCGAGTGCCGGGTGCTGCGGCTGACGCCCGGCGAGTTCCGTACCGAGCTGCCGGACGGCTCGCTGGCCGCGGCGCCGCTGCCGACGTCCGCGACCACGCGACGGCCGGTGCCTGCGGGGCTTCCGCGGCTGCTGAGGCAGGGGCGCGGGAAGAAGGGCTGACCGGGCCGGGCTTGGTGTCCAGCGGCCCGGTCCGCGCTCAGGACGAGGTCTTGGGCAGCTGCTTCCCGTAGTCGACCGTGTCCACCTGCGACGGGGCCTGGAGAGCGAAGTCCTTGCCCCAGTCCGAGAGGGTGACGGTGCCCCCGCCACCGCCGCGCGCGAAGCGCAGCGGATACGCCTTGCCCTCCAGCGAGACGTCGAGCGTGCCGCCCTCGCCCTTGCCGCCCATGATCTGGACGGTCCGGGTCGCGCCGACCTCCTCGCGGTCCCCCTTGTTGAGGGTGCCGTGCAGCGTGAGCATGCCGTCGAGCAGGGTCTTCTTGTCCGTGAAGCCGCGCAGCTGCTTGTACGTCGGGTCGTCCTCGGGCACCTTCACGTACTTGTTCTGGAGCTTGTCCGCGGCGGCGCCGCCCGCGGCGCTGTCGGTGCCGGACTCCTCCTCGTGGTTCCAGAACCCGGAGTCCGCCTTCAGATAGAGCTCGTCACCGATCCGCAGCAGTTCGAAGGTGCTGTCCTTCGAGACGACGGAGCCGGTGCCGCCCTTCTCCTTGAGCTGCATGTTGAGCTTGTACGTGCCGCCCTTGCTGACCAGCGTCCCGGCGAGGCGCACCGCGTCGGCTGAGTCCGCCGCGCTCTGTGCCTTCTTCTCGATCTCCGTGGCGCTCAGCTTGCCGACGCCATTGGTCCCCTGGTCCGGATCCTCGCCGCACGCCGTGAGGGCGGTGGCCAGCCCCGCACAGAGCAGAGCGGCGAGAGCGGTCCGGCGTCGGGCCCGGACGGGCGGAACGGAAGAGGTCACGGGCGCACTGCCTCTCATCTGCATCGCGGGGGTGACAGACGGCAGCGTACCTGTGCCGTACACGCCTTCCGGCAGGGAGCCGTACGGGCGGCTCCACCGGGGCAACCCGGAGCGGTACGGGCTAGCCTGATCCCGTCATAACGGTTGATTGACTGCCAAACGGACCGGTCGGCGAAGTCGTACACGGAAGAAGGAGGCGCACCATGGCGGCAGGCGCCCCCCGGGTGTTCGTCTCCCACCTCGCCGGTGTCCCGGTCTTCGACCCCAACGGCGACCAGGTGGGCCGCGTCCGCGATCTGGTCGCGATGCTCCGGGTCGGCGGCAGGCCGCCCCGGCTGCTCGGGCTCGTCGTCGAAGTGCTCAGCCGCCGCCGGATCTTCCTCCCGATGACCCGGGTCACCGGGATCGAGTCCGGCCAGGTCATCACCACCGGCGTGGTCAACATGCGGCGCTTCGAACAGCGGCCCACCGAACGCCTGGTGCTCGGTGAGTTCCTGGACCGGCGGGTCCGCCTGGTGGAGACCGGCGAGGAGGTCACCGTCCTCGACGTCTCCATCCAGCAGCTCCCGGCCCGCCGCGACTGGGAGATCGACAAGTACTTCGTGCGCAAGGGCAAGGGCGGGGCGCTGCGCCGCAAGGGCGAGACCCTGACGGTCGAGTGGTCGGCGGTCAGCGGGTTCTCGCTGGAGGAGGTCGGGCAGGGCGCCGAGACCCTGGTCGCCACGTTCGAGCGGCTGCGCCCGACGGACGTGGCCAACGCGCTGCACCATCTGTCGCCGAAGCGGCGGGCCGAGGTCGCCGCCGCGCTCGACGACGACCGGCTTGCCGACGTCCTGGAGGAGCTGCCCGAGGACGACCAGGTGGAGATCATCGGCAAGCTCCAGGAGGAACGCGCCGCCGACGTCCTGGAGGCGATGGACCCGGACGACGCGGCCGACCTGCTGTCCGAGCTGCCCGAGGAGGACAAGGAGCGGCTGCTGACGCTGATGCGGCCGGACGACGCGGCCGATGTGCGGCGCCTGATGTCGTACGAGGAGCGGACCGCGGGCGGGCTGATGACCACCGAGCCGATCATCCTGCGGCCGGACGCGACGGTCGCCGACGCGCTCGCCCGGGTCCGGCAGGCGGACCTGTCCCCGGCGCTCGCCGCCCAGGTGTACGTGTGCCGGTCGCCCGACGAGACGCCGACCGGCAAGTACCTGGGCACCGTGCATTTCCAACGGCTGCTGCGGGATCCGCCGTACGCCCTGGTCAGCTCGATCGTCGACAGCGATCTCGTCCCCCTCACGCCGGACACCCCGCTGCCGGCCGTGACGAGCTATCTGGCCGCGTACAACCTGGTCTCGGTGCCCGTCGTGGACGAGAGCGGGTCGCTGCTCGGCGCGGTGACGGTCGACGACGTGCTCGACCACCTGCTGCCCGAGGACTGGCGGGAGACGGATTTCCACGGCGCGGAGGGGGTGGCCGATGGCCGCTGAGGACCGTTCGAGGGCCGCGCCGGTGGGGGCCTCGGGCATCGTGCGCCCGCCCCGTTCCCGGCTGGACCAGCCGAAGGACCCGCGCCGCCGGATGCTGCCCGACTACGACCCCGAGGCGTTCGGCCGGTTCTCCGAGCGGATCGCCCGCTTCCTGGGCACCGGGCGGTTCATCGTCTGGATGACTCTGGTCATCATCGTCTGGGTGGTGTGGAACGTCTTCGCGCCCCAGCCGTTGCGGTTCGACCAGTACCCGTTCATCTTCCTGACCCTGATGCTGTCGCTCCAGGCCTCCTACGCGGCGCCGCTGATCCTGCTCGCGCAGAACCGGCAGGACGACCGCGACCGGGTCACCCACGAGCAGGACCGCAAGCAGAACGAGCGCTCCATCGCGGACACCGAGTACCTCACCCGGGAGATCGCGTCGCTGCGGATGGGGCTCGGCGAGGTCGCCACCCGCGACTGGATCCGCTCCGAACTGGAGGACCTCGTGAAGGACCTGGACGACCGGCAGGCCCTGTTCCCGGCCGAGAGTGACGAAGACCGCTGACGGGGGCTACTCACGCGTAGCGGCAGGCGCCGTAACATCGTCCATATGGCTACGGAAGACGCGGTGCTTGAAGCACTGGCGACAGTGAACGACCCGGAGATCCACCGCCCGATCACCGAGCTCGGCATGGTGAAATCGGTCGAGATCGATGCTGACGGTGTGGTCGCTGTCACGGTCTATCTCACGGTCTCAGGCTGCCCCATGCGCGAGACGATCACCAAGAACGTGACGGACGCGGTCGCCCGCGTCGAGGGTGTCTCGCGGGTCGACGTCACGCTCGACGTGATGAGCGACGAGCAGCGCAAGGAGCTCGCGTCCTCGCTGCGCGGCGGCACGGCGGAGCGCGAGGTGCCGTTCGCCAAGCCCGGCTCGCTGACCCGGGTCTACGCGGTCGCGTCCGGCAAGGGCGGCGTCGGCAAGTCGTCGGTGACGGTGAACCTGGCGGCGGCGATGGCGGCCGACGGCCTCAAGGTCGGCGTCGTGGACGCGGACATCTACGGGCACAGCGTGCCGCGGATGCTCGGCGCGGACGGCAAGCCGACCCAGGTCGAGAACATGATCATGCCGCCGTCCTCGCACGGCGTGAAGGTCATCTCCATCGGGATGTTCACCCCGGGCAACGCCCCGGTGGTGTGGCGCGGGCCGATGCTGCACCGCGCGCTCCAGCAGTTCCTCGCCGACGTGTACTGGGGCGACCTCGACGTCCTGCTGCTCGACCTGCCGCCGGGCACCGGCGACATCGCGATCTCGGTGGCGCAACTCGTGCCGAACGCCGAGATCCTGGTCGTCACGACCCCGCAGCAGGCGGCGGCCGAGGTCGCCGAGCGGGCCGGTTCGATCGCCGTGCAGACCCACCAGAAGATCGTCGGTGTCGTCGAGAACATGTCGGGCATGCCGTGCCCGCACTGCGACGAGATGGTCGACGTGTTCGGTACCGGCGGTGGCGCGAAGGTCGCCGAGGGCCTGACGAAGACGGTCGGCGCGGAGGTGCCGGTGCTCGGCTCCATCCCGATCGACGTACGGCTGCGCGAGGGCGGCGACGAGGGCAAGCCGGTCGTCCTGTCCGACCCCGACTCCCCGGCCGGCAAGGCGCTGCGCACCATCGCGGACAAGCTGGGCGGCCGTCAGCGCGGCCTGTCGGGCATGTCGCTGGGCATCACCCCGCGCAACAAGTTCTGAAACGGCGAGCGGTGACCGGCCCCTGGGCCGGTCACCGCTCCGTGTTCCGCGTACGTCCCCGTGCTACGCGTACGCCGTGATGTCGCCGATCACCGAGAAGCCCAGCCCGTACGCGCTCAACCCACGCCCGTACGCGCCGATGTGCGCCCCGCCGGGCGCCGATCCCGCCAGCACCCAGCCGAACTCGGACTCGCGGTAGTGGAACGGGACGGGGACCCCGTCCACCGGCAGTGACAGCACCGACCACGCGGGGCCGTCCAGGTCGTCGGCGAGTTCGAACGCCGTCTCCGTCTGCTGGTCCAGCCAGTCGTCGCGCAGCGCGTGGTCCATCTGCGGCGGCCAGGTGCAGGCGAGCAGACCGGACCCGGCCAGCCAGGCCGCGGAGGACACCGTGGTCGCGTCCAGCACCCCCGTGCCGTCACCGCTGTGCCGCACCGGGCTGCTGGCCATCGACACGACGACGGCGAACCGTTGCTTCTCGGCACCGGCGTCGGCCCGGACCGACGGCTCGTCACCATGACCGATGGAACCGTGCTGCACCGTGCCGTCCGCCGCGGTGCCCACCTGCATCAGCCGGCGCGGGCCGGTGAAGGCCTCGTCCAGTCCGTACCAGGGGAACGTGGCCGCCAGATAGCCGTCGACAGTACGCCGGGCCGCCGGCATCCCCTCTGCCGTGCCTGTGCTCGGCACGTCTTCCGCGCCCACCCGACTTGTCGTCTCCATCTGCCCGGCCGCCTCCTCGATCCGTTGGGTCCGGAGCGGCCCGCCCCCCAACGGGCGTACTCACAACCGGACAGATGGAGAATAGCCATACCCTCCGGACGGGCCGGGATTGGCGGGGGGTCAGGTGGCGTCGGCGTCGAACGGCGGCCGGTCGTCCTTCGCGGGCTGGTCACGCTTCTTGAGCAGGTCCGGAGCACCGGCGGAACCATTGGCGGCGGTGATCGCGGCGCCGCTCGACACGCTGCTCCGGGAGTCCTCGGACTCCGCTTCCTTGCTCTCCCGGCCGTTCACCGCGTCGGTGACCTCGGCCAGATCCTTGCGGAGGTCGAAGCTCTCGCGGATCTCCTTCAGCCCCAGGTCGTCCTTGCCGTCCATGAGCTGCTTGCGGACGAACGTCTTGGGGTTGAGGTCCTCGAACTCGAAGTCCTTGAACTCCGGGCCGAGCTCCGTACGGATGTCCTCCTTGGCGCTCTCCGAGAACTCACGGATCTTGCGGATGAAGCGCGAGGCGTCCTGGATAACCTTCGGCAGCTTGTCCGGACCGAAGATCAGCACGCCCAGAACCGCGAGCGTCACCAGCTCGAGTGCGCCTATGTCATTGAACACCCTGTTGCCCTTCGTGTTCTCCGAGACCATGTCGGTCGAGGTCCGGACCCGGCCCACGGTACCCGTCGGAACTGTCCGCGCGGTAGCGTGCCGGGCCCGTCACGTGCCGCTTGCGGAGCCGAGCGTCAAAGAGATGGACAGGTCTTTACCACCGCGGGTCAGCTTGAGGTCCAGACGGTCTCCCGGACGGTGTGCGCGGATCTTCACGATGAGTTCCTCGCCGCTGTGCACGCGCCGGCCACCGACCTCGGTGATGATGTCTCCGGGCCTGATCCCGGCCTTGGCCCCGGGCCCGCCCGGCGTCACCGCGGACTTTCCGGCCGTGCCCTTCTCCCCGACCCTGGCGCCGTCCCCGGCGTACTTCATGTCGAGGGTGACACCGATCACCGGGTGGGTGGCCCTGCCGGTGTTGATCAGTTCCTCGGCGACCCGCTTGCCCTGGTTGATCGGGATGGCGAAGCCGAGGCCGATGGAGCCCGCCTGCCCGCCCTCCTCGGACGCACCGCTGTCGGCGGCCCGGATGGCGCTGTTGATGCCTATGACATGGGCGTCGGTGTCGACCAGCGGACCGCCGGAGTTGCCGGGGTTGATCGGCGCGTCGGTCTGCAGCGCGTCGACGTAGCTGATATCGCTGCCGTCGCCCTTCTCGCCGCCCGCGGTGATCGGCCGGTCCTTGGCGCTGATGATGCCGGAGGTCACGGTGTTGGACAGGTCGAAGGGGGCACCGATCGCCACCACGGGGTCGCCGACCTGCACGTTGTCGGAGTTGCCCAGCGGCAGCGGCTTGAGGCCGGAGACACCGGTGACCTTGACCACGGCCAGGTCGTAGCCGCTGTCCTTGCCGACGACCTCGGCGCGCGCGGTCTCGCCGCCGCTGAACGTGACGGTGATCTCGCCGGCCTGGCCGGCCGGGGCGACGACGTGGTTGTTGGTGAGGATGTGGCCGGAGCCGTCGAGGACGAAGCCGGTGCCGGTGCCGGACTCGGCGGAGCCGCTGACGTGGAGGGTGACCACGCTGGGCAGGGCGCTGGCGGCGATGCCCGCGACGCTGTCCGGGGCGCGGCCGCCGCTGCTGCGTCCTGCCTGCGGGAGCTCGACCTGGGTGAGGCCGCCGTTGCGCTCTATGTAGGCCCCGATGCCGCCGCCGATGCCGCCCGCCACCAGCGCGAGCAGTACCGCGCCGATCAGGAGCGAGCCGCGCCGGTTCTTCTTGCGGCCGGTGTCGGCCCCGAGCGGCGGGCCCGGGTGGGTGAGCGGCTGCCTGGGGGCGCCCCAGGGGTCGTACTGGAGCCACTGCGTCGACGCCCCGTGCGGCTGCGGCTGGAGCTGGGGCTGCTGAGGTGTGTGGGGCGGCGGGGGCGTGAAGCCGGCGGGGGCGGGTGAGGCCGGGGCCGACGGTGCGGGGATGGGCGACGTGGGAATGCCCGCGCCGTTCGTCCCCGCGTACTGCGGGGGTACGGGGGTGCCGTGCGCCGGGGTCGGTACCGGCCGCTGCACGGGTGGTGCGGGCGCCCAGGGGCCGGGTCCGCCGTAGGGCGGGGTGCTGTACTCGTCGGGCTGGTGCAGCGGCGTCGCGGGCCTCGCGGCCGGTACGTCGGGAACCGGGGCCGGGACGTCGGCCGTGTGCGTCCCGGGCTCCGCCGTGCCGTTCTCAGCCGTCGTGTCCGTCGCTTCCGTCGATTGCGCCGCCCGCGTCGCGTCCGTCGCCGGAGCCGCGTCCGCCGGGTCGGCCGTGGGCGCCGCGTCCGCTACGGGGGACGGCTCCTCCGGTGCTGTGCGGGAGGTTCGTCCCGGCGTCGGCCGGCTCCACCACTTCGCCTTCGGCCCGGTGGACTTCCCGTCTTCCATGCTCTCCCCGCAACTGCCGCAACTGGCCTCTGCACGCCCCGGCGGGGGCGTCCCTCCCGGAACTGCTCCCGGAATTCAACCAGGTTTGCGAATGCTTGCGCAGACCCCGGTCAGCGCCGGACGGAAAGCGGCAGACCAAGATCGTCGGGGGTGGGGAGGGCCGAGGCCGACGACTGCTCCCAGGGCGGTGGTGACGACTGCGTCCCGGACGGTGGCGCGGAGGGCACCGGGGACTGCGCGGCGAGCCGCCCGAACACCTGGGCGAAGAGCGGGGTGGTGCCGGTCGGTCGTATCAGCGGTGGCGCGGACATATTGGCCAGGACGGGTGTGGCGTAGGGGTTCCCCTCAAGGCTCGCGGTGGAGAGCACCACGGGAGTCGCGGAGGGCGCCGCCGGTGCGACGCTCGGCGCGGTCGACGGGGCGACGGCGATCGAGCGCTCCCCCGATCCCCGGGTGGCGAGCGTGCCGTGGCCGCCGGTGGAGCGGCGGCCGGCCGGGCTGCCGCTCTCGCCGCGCGAAGGCGCGTCGAGCGGGGTCACCGCGTTTCCGCCGCCCGTGGCCCGGGCCGCGGAGCTGGGGCCCGCACCCGTAGGCAGGGCACCGCCGAGGGCGATGGCCGCCAGCGAGACGGCGCTCGCCGCCGCGAAGGCGAATCTCCGGCCGCGCCAGGGCGACCGCTCGCCCTCCCGGCCCACCTCATGGATCCGGAAACCGGAACGGGAGGGCCCGCCCGGCAGTACGGCCGTCGAGCCGTGCGAGGTCGGGAGGAAGCCGAAGCCGCCGAGCGGCCGGCTCCCCGGCGAGTCCGGGCGGCTGCCGGACGGCTGGATCACGGGGAAGAGCCCGCCGCCGAAGCGCCCGGAGCCGCCGAATGGTCTGTCCGGGCCGTCGTCGTCACCCCCCGGCCCCCCGGGAAGGCCCTGCAGCCGGGCAAGGAAGCCCTCGGACGGCGACGGCGGGGCGGACTGGGCGAAGACACTCTTCAGGCGACGCTGCGCCGCGGCCTCGGCCTTGCACTTGGCGCAGGTCGCGAGGTGGGCGAGCACCCGCTCACGGGCGTCGTGTTTCAGCTCGCCGTCGACAAGCGCGGCGAGGCGGTCCCCCAGGTGTTGTTCCGCGGGGGTCGGACCTGTGCCACTCACGCCGTTCCGCCCTCCCCTGCCAGGATCGCGCCCGCCAGCGAGCGCTGCTCGGCACGGGCCTCGGGCGAGCGGTGCTTCAGGGCCTTGCGCAGGTGCGAACGGCCACGGTGGATGCGGCTGCGCACGGTGCCGAGCTTCACGCCCAGCGTCGCGGCGATCTCCTCGTACGAAAGACCCTCGATGTCGCAGAGCACGACGGCGGCACGGAATTCGGGCGCGAGGGTGTCCAGCGCCTGCTGGACGTCCGCGTCGAAGTGGGTGTCGTTGAAGACCTGCTGCGGGGACGGCTCACGGCTCGGCAGCCGCTCGGCGGCGTCGTCGCCGAGGGAGTCGAAGCGGATCCGCTGCTTACGACGGACCATGTCCAGGAACAGGTTGGTCGTGATGCGGTGCAGCCAGCCCTCGAAAGTGCCCGGCGTGTAGGTCGACAGTGACCGGAACACTCGGACGAAGACCTCCTGGGTGAGGTCCTCGGCATCGTGCTGGTTGCCCGTCAGACGGTAGGCCAGGCGGTAGACCCGGCCGCTGTGCGTGCTGACGATCTCTTCCCATGAGGGTGGCGTCCACGCCTGGGAGTCCGCGTCTGAGGCGAAGGTCGCGGTCGGTGCGGAGTCGTTGGAAGAACGGTCAGCAATGTAGGTCACGGATTTCGGCTCACCCGCCGACCTGAGAAAGCGCCGCAGCGCTCCTCTCCGATCCACAGGCGCAGCCGCACCTCCCCTATCGGCTCTGGTGGTGTCCAGTGGAGCCCCTACCATAGCCACCTCGCCCGTTAGCTCCGGATAAGCCTTTTTCCTGCTGGGGCCGGGGATCGCCCCGGAACCGCCGGCCCGTGGCTCCCGGACCCGATCCGCGGGCCGATTCCACAGGCTCTCCCCTGCCTCTCCATAACGCCCGGTCCCATCTGCGGGTTCCCGGGTGCAGCGGATACAGTCACCGTTGCGCCAACTACGGGGACAGGAGAGGGTCATTACCGCCAACCGGCAGACGAGCTGGGCGTTCGCCGACGCCTTTGTCGCCGAGGACGAAGCACTGCACTGGGCCCGGGACCGGGCCCAGGAGGCGGGGCTCCGCTCGGTGTCGCCAGGTACCGGCGCCGCGCTGCGCTTGCTCGCTGCCACGACGGACGCGAAAGCGGTGGCCGAAATCGGTACCGGGACCGGCGTGTCCGGTCTCTATCTGCTGCACGGAATGCGGCCCGACGGCGTGCTGACCACGGTCGACCCGGAGCCCGAGCGCCAGCAGTTCGCCCGCGAGGCGTTCCGGGCCGCCGGGTTCGCCGCCAACCGTGCCCGCTTCATTCCCGGCCGCGCCCTGGACGTACTGCCCCGGCTCGCGGACGGCGGATACGACCTCGTGTTCTGCGACGGCGACCGGCTGGAGAGCCTGGACTGCCTCGCTGAATCGTTGCGCCTGCTGCGCCCCGGCGGCCTGGTCTGCTTCGAGGGCGTCTTCGCGGACGGCCGTACGGTCGATTCCGCGGCCCAGCCCGCGGAGGTGCTACGGCTGCGGGAGCTGCTGCGTGCGGTGCGGGAGAGCCAGGAGCTGCTGTCGACGCTGCTGCCGGTGGGCGACGGGCTGCTGTGCGCGGTGCGCAGGGGCTGAGGCTCTCAAGGCCGTCCACGGCCCGCCCGGCCGTCCGGGCCGTGGACGGCCTCGAAGGGCCGGGAACAGTCGTGAACGGTCATGGACGCAGCACTGCCCCGGCACGGACTCCGTGCCGGGGCAGTGCTGAAGTGTGGGCGCCTCTGCTCAGCCGACGACCTTCTTGAGGGCATCGCCGAGTGCATCGGCCTCGTCCGGAGTCAGCTCCACGACAAGCCGACCGCCGCCTTCGAGCGGAACGCGCATGACGATGCCCCGCCCCTCCTTTGTCACCTCGAGCGGGCCGTCGCCCGTCCGCGGCTTCATGGCCGCCATGCTCGTTCCCCTTCCTGAAACCAGCTCATCGCAACCGGCGGCCCCATGACAGGCGCTGTGTCACCGGCATCGAACACATTGCTTCCAGGCCATTATCCCGCATCACAGACCCCAATGACCAACATCGGTCTGCATCGCTTGCGCAACGCGCTCTCTCAAAACCACCCAATTCGGCGATCGGCCTGCGATACTCCGCCACCCGCACCCCCGCATCGGAGCGCAATTGTTAGACGCAGGTCACATATCGGCTCCCGCCCGAGTCGGCCATGCTTGCCTGGACAGGCATTGCCCGAGGTGCGAAGGGGACAACGAAATGGCCGACCACATGGCGGACAGCGTGCTCTACGAAGTGAGCGACGGGCTCGCGACGATCACGATCAACCGTCCCGACGCGATGAACGCCATGAACACCGCGGCCAAGGTGGCGCTCCGGGACGCGCTGCGGTCCGCGGCGGCCGACACCGCCGTACGCGCCGTGCTGCTCACCGCGACCGGGCGGGCGTTCTGCGTCGGCCAGGATCTGAAGGAGCACGTGGCCACGCTCGAAAGCACCCGCGAGTCGGGCAGCGGCAACGCGCTGAGCACCGTGCAGGAGCACTACAACCCGATCGTGCGGGCCATCACCGAGATGCCCAAGCCGGTCGTAGCCGGGGTCAACGGCGTCGCCGCCGGTGCCGGTTTCGGCTTCGCGCTCGCCTGCGACTACCGGGTGGTCGCCGACACCGCCTCGTTCAACACCTCCTTCGCCGGCGTGGCCCTCACCGCCGACTCGGGCGTCTCGTGGACGCTGCCGCGCCTGATCGGGCAGAGCCGCGCCGCCGATCTGCTGCTCTTCCCGCGCTCGATCTCCGCACAGGACGCCCATGAGCTGGGCATCGTGAACAAGCTGGTGCCCGCCGCCGACCTGGCCGCCGAGGCCGCCGCCGTGGCCCGCACCCTGGCGTCCGGCCCCACGGTGGCGTACGCCGCGCTCAAGGAGTCCCTGGCGTACGGCGCCGGTCACACGCTGGGCGAGGCGCTGGAGAAGGAGGACGAGCTCCAGACCCGGGCGGGCGCGTCCGAGGACCACACGATCGCGGTGCAGGCGTTCCTGAACAAGGAGCGGCCGAAGTACCTCGGCCGGTAACCCCCGGGCTACGCCCCCGTACCGCGTGCCACGCAGTCGGCCAGGTGGTCGTCGACCAGGCCGCACGCCTGCATCAGCGCGTAGGCCGTGGTGGGCCCGACGAAGCGCAGGCCGCGCTTCTTGAGGTCCTTGGCGAGTGCGGTGGACTCCGGGGTGACCGCGGGGATGTCCTCGGTGGTGCGCGGGACCGGGCGGTCGGCCGGGTCGGGGGCGTGGGACCAGATCACCTCGTCCAGCTCGCCGTCCGCCCAGCCCGCCAGCACCTTGGCGTTGGCGAGGGTCGCCTCGATCTTCGCGCGGTTGCGGATGATGCCGGCGTCGGCGAGGAGGCGCTCCTTGTCGGCGTCGGTGAACTCCGCGACGGCGGGGATCTTGAACCCGGCGAAGGCGGAGCGGAAGCCCTCCCGGCGGCGCAGGATCGTCAGCCAGGACAGGCCCGACTGGAAGGCCTCCAGGCAGAGCCGTTCGAAGAGGGCGTCGTCGCCGTGGACGGGGCGGCCCCATTCGGTGTCGTGGTACGCGAGGTAGTCCTCGGTGGAGAGCCCCCACGGGCAGCGCAGGCCGCCGTCCGGGGCCGCCTCGGCTCCGCTCATTCCCGGGGCTCCTCTCCGGGGTGCCCGGTCCGCCGCGGGTCCGGTCCTGGCGCCTCCCACGGCGCTCTCGGGCGGTCCTCGGGCAGCTCCCACGCCTGTGGCGGCTGTTCCTTCGGCGGCTTGATCAGATCGGGGCCGCCGACCGCGGTCGCCTGGGCACCGGCCAGCGCCGACTCCAGCTCCGCGATCCGCGCGTCCCGCTCGGCGAGCTCGGCACCGAGCCGGCTGAGCGCGACATCGACGTCCGCCATGCGGTAGCCGCGCACGGCCACCGGCAGGCGCAGCGCGTCGACGTCCGCGCGGCCGACCGGTCTCGTCTCGGGCAGCGGGTCGGTCAGCTGCTCGGGAGCCACGTCCTGCAGGACGGCACTCTTCCCCCCACCGACCACCGCCAGGGTGACCACGGCCACGACCACGACCATCGTCGCCAGCAAGAACCAGAACACGCGCATCTCCCCAAGAGCGGAAACCTGTCCGGGTCCGATCGTGCCATGCGCCACCGACAACCGGTGGCCGCCCGGACAGGGCCGGGACAGCCCTTAGGGTCGCAGGTGACTCACATGGCGATCCGGCAAAGGAGAAACGCGGTATGCGAAGCGGTGCGCTCAGGCTGGGACGGCGCGAATTCGGTGCGCACGAGCCGGTGATCATGGCGATCGTGAACCGTACCCCGGACTCCTTCTACGACCAGGGTGCGACCTTCCGGGACGAACCGGCGCTCGCCCGGGTCGAGCAGGCGATCGCGGAGGGTGCGGCGATCGTCGACATCGGGGGCGTGAAGGCGGGACCGGGCGAGGAGGTCACCGCCGAGGAGGAGGCGCGCCGCACGGTGGGGTTCGTCGCGGAGGTGCGCCGCCGCCATCCGGACGTGGTGATCAGTGTCGACACCTGGCGCCACGACGTGGGCAAAGCGGTCTGCGAGGCCGGCGCCGATGTGCTGAACGACGCGTGGGGCGGCGTCGACCCGAAGCTCGCGGAGGTCGCCGCGCGGTACGGCGCCGGTCTGGTGTGCACGCACGCGGGAGGCGCCGAGCCCCGGACCCGGCCGCACCGGATCGCGTACGAGGACGTGATGGCGGACATCCTGCGGGTGACGGTGGGGCTGGCCGAGCGGGCGGTGGAGCTCGGGGTGCGGCCCGACGGGATCATGATCGACCCCGGTCATGACTTCGGGAAGAACACCCGGCATTCCCTGGAGGCGACGCGGCGGCTCGGTGAGATGACGCAGACCGGCTGGCCGGTGCTCGTCTCGCTGTCCAACAAGGATTTCGTCGGCGAGACGCTCGACCGTCCGGTGAAGGAGCGGGTCATCGGGACGCTGGCGACCACGGCCGTCTCCGCGTGGCTGGGGGCGCAGGTGTACCGGGTGCACGAGGTGGCGGAGACCCGGCAGGTGCTGGACATGGTGGCGTCGATCGCGGGACACCGGGAGCCGGCCGTGGCACGGCGCGGACTGGCCTGAGCGGAGCGGTGCGGGGCCCTGCGACGGGCCCCGCAACCCGGACGCCCCCCTACCGGCCGACCTCCTTCGTCACGAGGTCGACCGCCTCGTCCACGTCGTCGGTGACGTGGAACAGCAGCAGGTCGTGCTCGGACGCCTTGCCCTGCGCCACCACCGTGTTCCGCAGCCAGTCCACGAGACCGCTCCAGTACGCGGTGCCGAACAGCACGATCGGGAAGCGGGTGACCTTGCCCGTCTGGACGAGGGTGAGCGCCTCGAAGAGTTCGTCCAGGGTGCCGAGCCCGCCGGGCAGTACGACGAAGCCCTGCGCGTACTTCACGAACATCGTCTTGCGGACGAAGAAGTAGCGGAAGTTCACGCCGATGTCGACGTGCGGGTTGAGGCCGGACTCGAAGGGCAGCTCGATGCCGAGTCCGACCGAGACGCCCTTCGCCTCCCGCGCCCCCTTGTTCGCCGCCTCCATCGCGCCCGGCCCGCCTCCGGTGATCACCGCGAAGCCGGCCTCCACCAGGGCCTTGCCGATCCGTACGCCCGCCTCGTAGTCGGGCCCGCCGGCCGGGGTGCGGGCCGAACCGAAGACGCTGATCGCGCTCGGCAGTTCGGCCAGCGCGCCGAATCCCTCGACGAACTCCGACTGGATGCGCATCACCCGCCAGGGATCGGTGTGCACCCACTCGGAGTCGCCCTCGGTGTCCAGCAGCCGCTGGTCGGTGGTACCGGGCTGCACCTGTTCCCTGCGGCGCAGTACCGGCCCGACCCGCTGCTCCTCGGGTACGTGTGCTCCCTCGGGGTTGCCCATGACCTGCTCCCTCCGACGACGATCGACGGCCATCTGCCGATGACCATCCGTTGTCAGGTCAGGGTAGATCGACGGAGGTTACGGAGAGGGGAATGCCATGGGTCAGGAGGTGAGCCAGGAGCGGAGCCGCTCCTCGCACCGGGTGATCCGCTCGACCACCACGTGCTCGTCCCGCTTGTGGGCGAAGAGCGGGTCGCCCGGTCCGTAGTTCACCGCGGGGACGCCGAGGGAACCGAAGCGGGAGACGTCCGTCCAGCCGAACTTGGGCCGGGCGGTGCCGCCCACCGCCGCCATGAACGCCTTGGCCGCCGGGTGCGAGAGGCCGGGCATGGCCGCGCCCGAGTGGTCGTCCACGACGAATTCGGCGACGCCGCAGTCCGCGAAGACCTCGTGGACGTGGGCCAGCGCCTCCTCGGCGGTCCGGTCGGGCGCGTACCGGAAATTGACCACGACGGTGCAGGCGTCCGGGATGACGTTGTTGGCGACGCCCCCCTCGATCCGTACCGCGTTCAGGCCCTCGCGGTATTCGAGGCCCTCGATGACCGGGCGGCGCGGTTCGTACGCGGCGAGGCGGGCCAGGATCGGGGCGGCGGAGTGGATGGCGTTGGACCCCATCCAGCCGCGCGCGGAGTGGGCCCGCTCCCCCTCCGTGCGAAGGAAGACCCGCAGGGTGCCCTGGCAGCCGCCCTCGACCTCGGCGTCGGTGCCCTCCAGCAGGATCGCGAAGTCGCCCGCCAGCCAGTCGGGGTGGGCGTCGGCGATGTGGCCGAGCCCGTTGAGGTGCGCGGCGACCTCCTCGTTGTCGTAGAAGACGAAGGTCAGGTCGCGGTTGGGCTCGGGCACGGTCGCGGCGATCCGCAGCTGGACGGCGACGCCCGACTTCATGTCGGTGGTGCCGCAGCCCCACAGCACCCCGTTCTCGTCGAGCCGGGACGGCACATTGTCGGCGATCGGGACGGTGTCGATGTGCCCGGCGAGCACCACCCGCTCGGCGCGGCCCAGGTTCGTCCTGGCCACGACGTTGTTGCCGTACCGGTCGACGGTCAGGTGCGGGAGGGTGCGCAGCGCCGTCTCGATCGCGTCGGCGAGGTCCTTCTCCTGACCGCTGACCGACGGGAAGTCGACGAGCCGGGCGGTGAGCTCCGGGCCGTCCAGGGTGAGGTCAAGTGTGGTTTCGGGCATGGGACCGACCCTAAGGGACTGGGCCCTCGGCCCCGGGCGGGCACTCCAGTACGGTGGGCCCGTGCCCCGGACCGTCTCCCCCGCCCGCCGACACACCGGCCGCAGCCGCCCCTTGCGCATCGTGGCGGCCCTCGTCGTGCTCGCCGCGCTCGGCGGCTATCTGACCGTTCAGTACATAACCGGCAGCCAGGTCGTCGAAGGATGCGTCGTGCGGTCCGCTGACGGTTCGGACGGCAAGGGCCGTACGTACCGGATGAGCCCGGAGCAGGCGGTCAACGCCGCGACGATCTCCGCGGTCGGCACCTCGCGCGGGATGCCGGAGCGCGCCGTGACGATCGCGCTGGCGACCGCGCTCCAGGAGTCCGGGCTGCGCAACATCGAGCACGGTGACCGGGATTCGCTGGGGCTGTTCCAGCAGCGCCCCTCGCAGGGCTGGGGCACCGAGGAGCAGATCCTGGACCCGGTCTACTCCGCCGGGCAGTTCTACCGGCATCTCGCCGAGGTCCCCGGTTACTCGCGGCTGCCGCTGACGGTCGCCGCGCAGCGGGTCCAGCGCAGCGGTTTCCCGCAGGCGTACGCGAAGCACGAGCCGGACGCGGCCCTGCTGGCGGCCGCGCTGACCGGTCGTACCCCCGCCGCGCTGAACTGCGCGCCGCCGCGGGCGACGGCGGCGAGCGCCGACGCGGAGAAGGTGCGGGCGGAGCTGGTGCGCGCCTTCGGCAAGGACGTGCTGCCCGCGGCGCGGACGGCTCCCGGGGGCGGCGGGGGCGCCGCCGGCGCGGCGGCGACGAGCACGGTCTCGGTGCCGGTGCCGGCACCCCGGGCGTCCGAGGACGACGGCTCGGCCCGGCGCGGCTGGGAGCTGGCGCACTGGGCGGTCGCGCAGTCCGAGGCGCTCCGCCTGGGCGAGGTCTCGTACGCGGGCCAGGTGTGGGAGGCCGGGTCGGGCTGGCGGACGGAGCGCAATGAATCGGGCACCACCGAGGTGCGGATCAAGCTCGCTCGCTAGTTCGCGCGATCACCCGGAGGTGTCGTCCGAACCCCTCCGGACACCCCCTCGGACAACACCTCCCGCAATCCCCTCCCCGCACCTCGGTTCCCTTCCCGCAGAAGGGAAGCGACGGTTCACCGGCCCTCCCGGGAATGCTGCGTTTGCCCGGATTCCTCCATTGCACATCATGTGACGCATTACCGACTCTTTACCTCGGCACACCGCAACCTCCCCTGCCCTTCCGACGGTTGTCATTGCGTCCGGTCAACGGACAGACCCATTTCTCATCCTGTCGAAGGAGCATCATGTCCCTCCCCCTGACCCGCCGGATCGCCCGTGCCGCGCTGCTGATCGCCGCCGGTACCGCTCCCGTGGTCGGTGCGGCCGGAGCCGCGGGTGCCGCGGGGCTCCCGCAGGCCCCGGAGCTCGGCGGTCTGACCACCGTCGACGGTGCCGGTCTCGGCAAGACGGTCGACGGCGCCTCCCAGCAGGGCGCCCAGGTGGCGGGCGACACCGGCGGCAGGATCGTCGGGACGACCCTCCCTGCCGCGACCAGGACCGCGGGCAAGGCCGGTGCCGAGACCACCCCCGCCGTGCAGAAGGCCGCGGGCGGCGCCGCGGGCAGCGCGGGCCGGCTCGTCGGCGAGGCCGCCGGTACCGCCACCCAGGGCGGCCTGCCCACCCAGGGCCTGCCGATCGGCGGCTGACCCGCACCGGCCGCCGGCCGGCACATCACATACGCGAGGGGCCTCGGGAGTGCGCACTCCCGAGGCCCCTCGCGTACATGCCGCCGGTGTCTCAGCCCAGCCGCTTGACCGCGGCCGCCACCCGCTCGTCCGTCGCAGTGAACGCCACCCGTACGAAGTGGTCGCCGGCCGGTCCGTAGAAGTCGCCCGGCGCCACCAGGATGCCGAGCTCCGCCAGGTACGCCACGGTCTCCCAGCACGGCTCGTCGCGCGTCGCCCACAGGTAGAGGCTCGCTTCGCTGTGCTCGATCCGGAAGCCGTGCGCCTCCAGCGCGGTGCGCAGGGCCGCGCGCCGCTGCGCGTACCGGGTCCGCTGCTCGGCCACGTGCTCGTCGTCGCCGAGCGCCACGACCGTCGCGGCCTGGACCGGGGCGGGCGTCATCATGCCGCCGTGCTTGCGGATCAGCAGCAGCTCGCCGAGGACCGCCGCGTCGCCCGCGATGAAGGCCGCGCGGTAGCCGGCCAGGTTGGAGCGCTTGGAGAGCGAGTGGACGGCGACGATGCCCTCGTACGTACCGCCGCAGACGTCCGGGTGCAGCACGGAGACCGGTTCGGCCTCCCAGCCCAGCTCCAGGTAGCACTCGTCGCTGAAGACCAGCACGTCGTGCTCGCGGGCCCAGGCGACGATCCGGATCAGCTCGTCCTTGGCCAGGACGCGGCCGGTCGGGTTGGACGGCGAGTTGAGCCAGAGCAGCTTGAGCCCGGCCGGGTCCAGCTCCGCCGGGTCGTCGTAGACCACGGGCTCGGCGCCGCAGAGCCGGGCGCCCACCTCGTACGTCGGGTAGGCGAGGCGCGGGTAGGCCACCTTGTCGCCCGCGCCGAGACCGAGCTGGGTCGGCAGCCAGGCCACCAGCTCCTTGGAGCCGACGACCGGCAGGACGTTGTGGTGCGTCACCCCGACCGCGCCGAGCCGCCGCTCCACCCACCCGGTGATCGCGTCACGCAGCTCGGTGGTCCCCCACACCGTCGGATAGCCGGGGCTGTCCGCGGCGGCGACGAGCGCCTGCCGGACCAGCTCGGGCACCGGGTCGACGGGCGTGCCGACGGACAGGTCCACGATGCCGTCGGGGTGGGCCCCGGCCGTCGACTTGTAGGGCGCGAGCTTGTCCCAGGGGAAGACCGGGAGACGGGAGGAGACTGCGGACAAGGAACTCTGCTTTCTCGTACGGGGGTCACGCGGGACACGCGAGGGGGCTCGGGCCGCTCGTCACCCGGGCGTGGAAACGCCTCGGTCCCGCACGGTGACGAGCCGTACGGGACCGGGGCGGCGCACGTGCCGGCCGCCGGCTACTGGTTCTGCGGCGGCAGCGCGGCGATGAACGCGTGGTCGCGCTCGATCAGGCCCAGCTTGGAGGCACCACCGGGCGACCCGAGGTCGTCGAAGAACTCGACATTCGCCTTGTAGTAGTCCTTCCACTCCTCCGGGGTGTCGTCCTCGTAGAAGATCGCCTCGACCGGGCACACCGGCTCACAGGCTCCGCAGTCGACGCATTCGTCCGGGTGGATGTACAAGGACCGCTGGCCCTCATAGATGCAGTCGACGGGGCACTCTTCGATGCAGGCCTTGTCCTTTACGTCGACACAAGGCTGCGCGATGACGTAGGTCACGCTGTCGTTCCTCCTCGGTAGGGCGTTGGCTCTCGCGCGGGAGCGCGGCGTCGTCGATGCCCGCACCTAGTATCTCCGTTCCGGGGCACGAACCGAACAGGAGGGGCGTACAGAGCTGTGGAATTCACCATCGGCGGACAGCTCAAGGTCCGAATCACACCGGCTGACGTGGGCAAACGGGTATCAGTCCGGCGTGTGTGCGAGACGGCCCCACAAGGAGCGACGTTTGCCGACACGGTAGGGGTTCTCACATCGTGGGACGACGGTGTGCTCTCGATCACACCGAAGAGCGGTGAATCGGTCCGCATCCCGGAATCGTTTCTGGTGGCGGGCAAGGTCGTGCCCGCCGCTCCGGCCCGGCGGCGCGGTCCGGCGGCCTCCTTCGAAGAGCTCGCGCCCGTCCTCGCCCGAGCCTGGCAGCCGGTGGAGAGCGAACCGCTCGGCGACTGGCGGCTGCGCGCCGCGCGGGGGTTCACCCGGCGCGCCAACTCCGTACTGCCGCTCGGCGATCCCGGCGTCCCGCTCGACGAGGCGCTCGGGCGCGTCCGGCAGTGGTACGGGGAACGGGAGCTGCCCGCGTACATCCAGACCTCGACCGGCGCCGAGGGCACCCAGGAGCTGCTCTGCGCGGAGCTGGAGGAGCACGGCTGGCACCGCGAGGTGACGGCGGAGGTACGCACCGCCGGGCTCGCCCCGGTCGGCGATCTGGACGCGGACGTGTCCCGGGTGCGGCTGAGCCGGGACCTCGACGAGACCTGGCTCTCCCGCTACCAGCGCTTCGAGACCCCGGGACCGCACGTCCTGGCGGTGCTGCGCGGTGGCCCCTCGGTGTGGTTCGCCTCGGTGCCCGGCGACGAGGAGGGCGCGGCGCCCGCCGCGATCGGGCGGTGCGTGGTGGACGGGCGCTGGGCCGGCTTCATGGCCGTCGAGGTCGATCCGGCGCACCGGCGCCGGGGGCTCGCCTCCGCCGTGATGGCCGCGCTCGCCCGCAGGGCCCTGGAGGAGGGTGCCTCCGCGGCCTGGCTCCAGGTGGAGACGGACAACGAGGGGGCGCGGGCGATGTACGAGGGCATGGGGTTCGCGGTCCACCACCTCTACCACCACTTCCGGTCGGCGTGACGGGGACGGACGGACCCGATGAACCCTGAACCCGCCGGGCGCCCGGACCCGGACGAGCTGCGCCGCCGGTTCGCAGAGGAGGCGCGCGCCGAACGGCCGGACCTGGCGCTGCTCTGCCTGCTGCTGGGAGCGGTGGCCGATCCGGCGCTGGACGCGAACGGGATCGACGCGGCGCAGATCGAGCTGGACGAGCTGGCGGGCCGGCTTCCGTACGGGGTGCGGGGCGGCCGGGCGTGGGCCTCGGCGCTGGCCGAGCTGCTCGGGGAACGGTACGGCTTCGCGGGCTCGTCGGCGGACTACCAGCGGCTGGAGTCGTCACTGCTGCACGAGGTGCTGCGCAGGCGTCGCGGGCTGCCGATCCTGCTGTCGGTGGTGTGGATCGAGGTCGCGCGGCGGGCGGGCGCCCCGGTGTACGGGGTGGCGCTGCCCGGTCATTTCGTCGTCGGGTTCGGCGATCCGGCCGAGCGGGTGCTGGCCGATCCGTTCGACGGCGGCCGGCCGATGACCGGGCAGGACGCGGAGCTGCTGGTGGCCGGGGCCACCGGGGAGCCGTTGGAGGAGTCGATGCTGGTGCCCGCCCGGCCGCTGGAGATCGTGCTGCGGATCCTGAACAACATCAGGGCCTGGGCGGCGGCCCGTCCGGAGCGCACGGACGTGGCGCTGTGGGCGGTGGACCTGTCGCTGCTGCTCCCCTCGCACCCCGCCAGGCTGCGGTACGAGCGCGCCCAGCTGCTCGTACAGAGCGGGCAGTTCCTGCGCGGTGCGGCGGAGATGGAGGAGTACGCGGACGTGGTCGACGAGGTGGAGCCCGCGGCCGCGGAGGCGATCCGCCGCCGGGCGCGGGCCGCCCGGTCGCTGCTGAACTGAGGGCGGTCCGCAGGGCGACGGGGCGGCGCGGGACCGCCGCGTGCCCCGTCGCCCTGCAGCCCTGCGGACCGGCCCTCAGCCGACCCTGCGTGCCGTGCGCAGCAGGTACTCCTTGCGGTTGAGCGGGTCGCGGTCGGTGCGCGGCCGGTCCGGGGCCGTTCCGGCGACCGCCCGGTAGGAGGCGAACTCGGACTCCAGGACCCCTTCGCCACGCGTCAGGGCCGGCAGCTGCTGCTGGAGTTCATGGACGCGGGCCGCCGGGATCTCGCCCTCCAGCACACAGAGGGAGCCGTGCACGGCCGGTGTCCCGGGGACGGCGCGCAGCTGGGCGAGTACGGGCAGGACCGGGCCGAGCAGCTCCGCCGGGAGTTCCAGACGGAACCGGTGGATCGGCTCGTGCACCGTGGTGCCGGCCTCCGTCAGAGCGCTCATCAGGACCAGCGGGGTCAGATTCCGGAAGTCCCCCGCGGTGCTCGACATGCTCTTGTCGAAAACGGCGTGGGAATGGCTCTGGCGGGGCCAGTAACCGGAATGCGTCATGGTGACGACACAGTCGGTGACCTGCCAGCCGTGAATGCCCTGCCGCAGGGTCTCCCCCACCGTCTCCTCCACCGCCCTCATCAGGGAGAAGGGCATCGATCCGAGCTCCACCTCCAGCCGGTAGGCGATACCGCTGCCGACCGGGGCGGGGTCGACCCTCAGCCCGACGGTCGCCAGAAACGGATTCCCGCCCTGATCGATGATCTCGTACGCCGCTCCGCTGCCCTTCGGCCGCTCCAGGCAGATCGTCGTGGTCTCGCGGAAGGTGACGCCGATTCCGTATTCGTCGGCCAGCGTCGCCTGGACGACCTCCTTCTGCACTTCGCCGTAGAGCGAGACGGACACCTCTTCACGGATGTCGTCCTGCCGCAGATCGATCAGCGGGTCCTGTTCGGCGAGTTGCGCGAGCGCGAAGAGCAGTTCGCCCCGGCTCGCCGGAGGGCTGGGGACCACCACCGATTCCAGCGTCGGCGGGGCGAACCACCGGCCCGGCGGGGCCGCGCCCGGTTCGCCGACCGGATCACCGATCCGGATGCCGTCGAGCCCCTGGAGCTTCGCGATCCGGCCTGCCGGGACCGCCGCCCCTCGGACGGCCGAGCCCTGGTCGAAGACGCTGATCCCGGTCACCCTGCCCTCGGCGCGCCCGTCGCCCCGTCCGAACGGCAGCCGGTCGCGGATCCGTACCGTGCCGGAGAACATCCGGACGTACGCCGTCCGCTCGCCGCCCGGTCCGCGCTCCACCTTGAAGACGGTGCCCGAGACCGGCCCGTCGGCATCGCCCCGGCTCGCCGGGAGCAGCTCCGTGACCCCGTGGATCAGGGCGTCCACCCCGGCCCCGGTGATCGCCGAGCCGAAGTACACCGGATGCACCGCCGCCCGCCCGGTCTGCGTCGACAGCTCCTCGCGGAGCCTGTCGTACGGGAGCGCCACGGCGTTCTCGACGTACGCGGCCAGAAGCGCGTCGTCGTGATCGGCGAGCAGCTCGGTCAGCCGGTCGGTGAAGCCGGCGTCGGCGTGGGTGTACGGCGTGCAGCGGGCGTCGCGGCCGCCGGGAGCGTCGACCGACCCCATGGCGACGACGGCCGGGGTGAGCTTCTCGGAGATGTCCCGCAGGACGGAGTCGCACCGCGCACCGCCGCGGTCGACCTTGTTCACGAAGATGAGCGTGGGAATGCGCAGGCGTCGCAGCGTCCGCATCAGTACGCGGGTCTGCGCCTGTACGCCCTCCACCGCGGAGACGACCAGCACCGCGCCGTCGAGCACGCTCAGTACCCGTTCCACCTCGGCGATGAAATCCGGGTGCCCGGGGGTGTCGATCAGATTGACCGTGGTGCCGTCGACGGCGAACGAGACGACGGCGGACTTGATCGTGATGCCGCGTTGCCGTTCGAGCGCCAGGGAATCGGTCCGGGTGCTGCCCTTGTCGACGCTGCCGATCTCGTCGATGACGCCGGCGGTGTGGAGCAGCCGCTCGGTCAGGCTCGTCTTACCGGCGTCGACATGCGCCAGGATTCCCAGATTCAGCGTGTGCACGAAACTCCATGTCCTCAAGATCGGTGGCAATTCCCGCCTGAATGAACATGTGAGTTCCTCGCATGACCCGCTCCTTCGTCGATCGAATTCCGTGGGTGAGTACAGCAGGGGATCCGGACCCCGGACAACCGATTTAACACTCGAAGGCAAGCAGGTCGATGTAACGGCGCGTCGCCGGATTCGGGTCCGTCACCGACGCGGACCCAAAGACGCACGCACGGCAACCCAGCAGGTCACAAAGGCCGCGCCGTCCGGACCGGCACACCGCTCGGACCATTTTTCAACTCACCTGCCCACAGGCGCTGTTGATGGCGATTCGAGGAGGCCCGAGGGGCGGGCAGCGGACGGCTCCACCACGTGGCGGGGTCGGCAAACGAGTGGAACCCCTTCGCCCAAACCTCACGCGCCGCTGCGTGCAGTCCAACGGGTGATTATCGGCCGCACTCCACCCGAAGAGCCCACGGCGTAGCCCCAATGCGGCGTTTTGCATTGGCGCGAATTCACATTCCGGCTGACGGTGGATCACGTCGCTACTGCGCCACAATGAGTCGACACCCAGTCACTCTTCGCAGTTGCGCCGGAAGGAATGTGTTCAGATGCGCTCTGCCCGCACGCTGTTCGCTTCGGCCGCTGTCACAGCGGTCCTCGCCATCACCGGCCCGTCCGCCTACGCCATGGCCGCGTCGGGCGACTCGGGCCACGACAACGGTTACTCGTCCTCGCGCGGCGACGACCACGAAAACTCCGACCGCGGTGAGGGCCGCGGCGGCGACGAGGGAGGCCGCGGTGGAGGCCGCGGTGGAGATGAGGGTGGCCGCGGCGGCGACGAGGGTGGCCGCGGCGGCGGCTACGGCGGTCGCGGCGGCGACGAAGGTGGCCGCGGCGGCGGCCGTGGCGGCGACGAAGGTGGCCGCGGCGGCAACGAAGGTGGCCGCGGCGGCGATGGCCCCCGTGGCGGCGTCAGCGCCGGCGGCGGCTTCATGGCCTCCGTGATCGCCAGTGACGACGAAGGCGGTCGCGGCGGCGGCCGTGGCGGCGACGAAGGCGGTCGCGGCGGCGACGAAGGCGGCCGTGGCGGCAACGAAGGCGGCCGCGGCGGCGACGAGGGCGGCCGCGGCGGCGACGAAGGCGGCCGCGGTGGAGGCCGTGGCGGCGACGAGGGTGGCCGTGGCGGCAACGAAGGTGGCCGCGGCGGCGACGAGGGTGGCCGTGGCGGCAACGAAGGTGGCCGCGGCGGCAACGAAGGCGGCCGCGGCGGCGATGGCCCCCGTGGCGGCGTCAGCGCCGGCGGCGGCTTCATGGCCTCCGTGATCGCCAGTGACGACGAAGGCGGTCGCGGCGGCGGCCGTGGCGGCGACGAGGGCGGTCGCGGCGGCGACGAGGGTGGCCGCGGCGGCGAGGGCGGTCGTGGCGGCGACGAGGGCGGTCGTGGCGGCGGCTACGGCGGTCGCGGCGGCGACGAGGGCGGTCGTGGCGGCGGCTACGGCGGCCGTGGCGGCGACGAGGGCGGCTACGGCGGTCGCGGCGGCGACCAGCCCCGTGGCGGCGTCCACGCCGGCGGCGGCGGCATGGCGATGACCGGTGGCGGCCTGGCCGCCGGCTCGGCTCTGCTGCTCGGCGGTGTCGGCGTCGGTGCGTACAAGCTGCGCCGTCGCCAGTCGACCGGTGGCGCGATGGCCTGACCGGGCCAACCCTCCAGCCAGTAGTTCGGTTGTCGCGGTCGCTGCCCTTCGGGGCGGCGGCCGCGGCGACTGCTTTTACCTCCCGATAAGCCCCGGATAAGCCCGGCTCCGCCCCCGCTCTCCTCCTCGACACCGCACGACCGAAAGGCACGTCCCATGGCCGCCCCGCAGTCGACCGGCTCCACCCCCACCCGGACTGCCCCCCGAACCACACTGGGCCGCGCCCTGATGTGGCCCGCCGTGACAGCCGGGCTCGGCATGGTCCTCATCTACAACTCCTTCGGCACCTCGGCCGACGACAAGCCGCCGGCCCCGCCCGCAGCCGTCGCGCCCGCCGTCCCCGAGGTCCCCGAAGTCCTCGGCTCCCATGCCGCGCCCGACCCCGTCACCTCGTCCAAGGCCACCGTCGGCCCGGCGATGTCGGCTTCCGCCCCGAAGCGGCTGCGGATCGCGACCATCGGCGTCGACGCGCCGTTCACCGACCTGTCCCTCGGCCCCACCGGCCAGCTGAACGCGCCGCCCGCCAACGACAACAACCTGGCCGGCTGGTACAAGGACGGCATCACCCCCGGCGAGCGCGGCGCCGCGATCGTGGCGGGCCACGTCGACACGATGACCGGCCCGGCCGTCTTCCTCCAGCTCCGGTACCTCAAGCCCGGCGCCAAGGTCGACATCACCCGCGCCGACGGCTCGGTGGCCACCTTCAAGGTCGACTCCGTCGAGCAGTTCAGCAAGGCGAAGTTCCCGGACGACCGGGTCTACGCCGGCACCGACTCCGCCCAGCTCCGCCTGATCACCTGTGGCGGCACGTACAACAAGACCGCGAAGGACTACGAGGACAATGTGGTGGCCTTCGCCCACCTGGACACCTTCAAGAAGGGCTGACCACCGGCGCTCATCGGCGGTGCGGCACAACCATCCACCGGGCCGCGAGGTCGTACGGAGCAGTACGGAAGCTGATTCCGCACTGCCCCGACTCACGTACCGAGCACCGGAGTTGATCGACGTGCCCGTCCTTTCCCAACGCCGCCGGCTGGCGATCGCGACCGGGATCGCCCTGGTCGCCGGAGCCGTGGCCGCTCCCGTCGGCCATGCCGCCGCGCGGTCGTCCGCCCCGGCGGCACAGCCGCCCGCCCAGGCGGCGAGCGCGCCGAGCAGCAAGCGGCTGCGCGACGACTTCAACGGCGACGGCTACCCGGACGTGGCCGTGGGTGCCCCCATGGCCACCGTCGGCAACTCGGAGGGCGCGGGCGCCGTGAGCGTCCTCCTCGGCGGCCCCGGCGGCCTGTCCTCCACCCGCAAGCAGGTGCTGACCTGGCCGAACCGCTCGGGCATCAACAACCCGGGGGACGCGCGCTACGGCACGAACCTGCGCAGCGCCGATCTGGACGACGACGGTTACGCGGATCTCGTCGGCCGTCTCTGGGGGACGTCGACGGACGGCGACAAGGGCACGGTGCTGGCCGTCAACTGGGGTGGCGCGTCCGGCCTTTCGAAGAACGTCACGATCCTGGAGCCCGTCCCCGGCGAGCAGAAGGACGCCACCGGCGACCTCGATGTGGGCGACGTGGACGGTGACGACGTCCCCGACATCGCGGTGGGCGACGTACGGCGCGGCGGCCACGTCCTGCACGGCCCGGTCAGCCGCACCGGCCAGTGGAGCAGGGTCAGCTCCTTCACGGTCGACGGCACGGACGTCCTCGACACCTCGGAGATCGCGGTGGGTGACGTGACCGGCGACGGCGTGGGCGATCTGGTGATCCTCGGCTTCGGTCCGGGCGACCCGTGGCAGCAGCACACGTACCTGCTGAAGGGCGGCCGCACCGGTTTGGCCGCCCCGGTCGAGATCAAGGACGCGGACGGTGCGGGCGTCGGTGGTAACGCCGTGGGCATCGCCGACCTGGACAAGGACGGCCACGGGGACATCGTCATCGGGCGCGGCGACGAGTGGGCGAACGAGGACACCCCGGTGAAGAAGGGCGGCGCGCTCTTCATCTCGTACGGCGGCCCGGCGGGGCAGAGCACCGGCCGCAAGCCCGTCTGGATCAACCAGGACACCGAAGGCGTCTCGGGCACGGCCGAGTACCACGACCGGATGGGCTACAGCCTGGCGCTGGGCGACACGAACGGCGACAGCTACCCCGACATCGCCGTGGGCCTGCCGAACGAGAAGATCAAGGGCATCGCCGACGCCGGCCGGGTCCTGGTACTCAAGGGCGGCCCGAACGGTGTGAGCGGTGCGGGCTCCAAGGAGTTCGGCCAGTACACGGCAGGCGTGCCGGGCGCCACCGAGGCGGGCGACCAGTTCGGCGCGGCACTCTCGCTGGGCGACTACGACGGCAAGGGCCGCACGGAGATGGTGGTCGGCGCCCCGACGGAGAACAGCGGCAGGGGCGCGCTGTGGATCTTCGGTACGGATGCCTCCGGCATCATCGCGAAGGGTTCCGTCTCGTTCGGCGCCGCCACGATCGGCGCCCCGACCGGCCCGTCCCGCTTCAGCGAGACGCTGACGCACTGACGGGCTGACGGGCTGCGCGGCAGGCTGCGGGGGCCACAGGGCCCCGCACAACCGACTGTCCCATCGGCGTCAGCCGCTTCTGCGCATGGCGGCCGCACTTCGAAGCCGCTTTCCGCGAACGGGGCCACGCGCTCGTGCCGACTGCCACGGCTGCGCTCGACTGGCAGTACCCGGACGCGGACTGACGATGCGTGGCGCGTCACAGCCGTGGCGCTCTACAGCCAGCCCTTCTCGCGGGCGATACGGACGGCCTCCGCGCGGTTGCGGGCCGCCATTTTCTGGATGGCCATGGAGAGGTAGTTGCGGACCGTTCCCTGCGAGAGGTGGAGAGCGGCGGCGATCTCCGCGTTGGTGGAGCCGTCGGCCGCCGTGCGCAGTACGTCGCGTTCGCGGTCGGTGAGGGGGCTCGCCCCGTCGGCGAGGGCCGCTGCCGCGAGGGTGGGGTCGATGACTCGTTCGCCGGCGAGCACCTTCCGTACCGCCTCGGCCAGTTGGGAGGCCGGGGCGTCCTTCACCAGGAAGGCGTCGGCGCCCGACTCCATCGCCCGGCGCAGATAGCCGGGGCGGCCGAAGGTGGTGACGACGACGACCTTCACGGCCGGGAGTTCGCGGTGCAGGGCGGCCGCCGCGTCGATGCCCGTCATGCCCGGCATCTCGATGTCCAGGAGCGCCACGTCGATGTCGTGTGCGTGGGCGGCGGCCAGCACCTCGTCCCCGCGGGCGACCTGGGCCACCACCTCGATGTCGGGTTCCAGGCCGAGAAGCGCCGCGAGGGCCTCGCGCACCATGGACTGGTCCTCGGCCAGGAGAAGTCTGATCATGCTCATTCCGTGGATCCTAGGCCGGAATCGAGCGGAACACTCAAGGTCAGGGTGAAGCCTTTACCGGAACCGGAGACGGCGTCGCCGGCCGAGGTCAGCAGCGTGCCGTCGACCGTGGCGAGGCGTTCACCGATGCCGGTGAGGCCGTTGCCTGGCTTGCTGCCCGAGGGGCCGACTCCGTCGTCGCGGACGGTGAGTTCGAGGAGTCTGCCGTCCAGGGTCTGGCGCGGGACGAGGTTGACCGTGCAGCGGCGGGCCCCGCTGTGCCGTACGACGTTGGTGACGGCTTCCCGCAGCGCCCAGGCCAGCACCTCCTCCGGCTTCTCGGGGAGGTCGTCGGGGGCCTCGGCCGGGATGTCGGCGGTGATGCCCGCGGCGGCCAGGGCCGTGCGGGCGCCCGCGAGTTCGCCGGGGAGGGTCGGGCGGCGGTAGCCGGTGACCGCGCTGCGTACGTCGATCAGGGCCTGGCGGCTGACCTGTTCGATGTCCGCGACCTGGGCGGCCGCCTGTTCCGGGTGGTCGGGGAGCATCCGGCCGGCGAGTTCGCTCTTGAGCGTGATCAGGGAGAGCGAGTGGCCGAGCAGGTCGTGCAGATCGCGGGCGAGCCTGAGCCGTTCCTCGTTGGCGGCGAGCTGGGCGACGGTGGCGCGGGCCTCGCGCAGCTCGATCGTCGTACGGATCAGCTGCCGTACCCCGGTCATCGAGAATCCGCCGAGCAGCGCGGGGAAGATCAGTGCGGTGATGATCTCGCGGGGGTGGTCGCCGGTCAGGCCGACGGTGACCAGGACTGCCGTGACTGCGGGGATGAGCCAACGGGCCGTCCGCAGCGGCAGGGTGGCGCCGACGGAGACCGACACGTACACGAAGAGGACCAGCCACGAGGTGCCGAGCGTCAGGGTGAGGAGGAGGGCGAGGGCACCGAGGAAGGCGATCGCGGTGTGTACGAGCCGGCGGTCCAGGGGTTCGGACGTGTGGCGGAAGACCAGGAGCAGGTAGGCCCCGACGAAGGTCAGCAGGCCGAGCGAGCCGAGCGCCGTCGCCCAGGGGGTGTGGTTGCCGTCGGCCAGGTCCTTGACCGGGGCGCTCATGAACGCGAGCCAGATGCCGATCCACAGCAGTTTGATCCAGAACTGCTTGCGGTTGGTGGGCGGGCGCCCGATGCCCACGGACGTCTCGTCGTCGTTCACGCCTTCAGGGTGTCCTTCCGGTAGAGCCAGGCCGCGCCGCCCGCGAAGACCAGGAAGTAGGCGCAGAGGACGGCGACGTCCTTGGCGTGCGGCGATCCGCCCATCTCGATCGCCTGGCCGAGAGAAGCGTACGCGTGTGTGGGCAGCCACTCGGAGATGTTCTGGAGCCACTGCGGGAAGGTCGCGCTGGGCATCCACAGGCCGCCGAGTATGGAGAGACCGAAGTAGATGATCATGGTGAGCGGGCGGACCGCGTCCCCGCTGGCGAGGTAGCCGATGGCGACGCCGAGCGCCGCGAAGACCAGCGAACCGGCCCAGATGACCCCGGCCAGCGCGAACCACTGCCAGGTCTCGACCCGTACGTGCTTGACGGTGGCGGCGACCAGGAAGACCACGACGATGCAGGGCAGGGTGACCGTCGCCGCGCTGGCGATCTTCGCCAGGATGTAGCCGCGGCTGGGCAGCGCGGTCAGCCGCAACTGGCGGACCCAGCCCTTCTCGCGCTCCTTGGCGATGCGTTCGCTGTTGCCCATGAGGACGGCGGTCAGCGCCCCGAAGGAGGCCATCGAGACCATGAAGAAGGCCTGGAAGGTGAGCTCGGTGTGCGGGATCCGGTCGGTGGTGTTCCGGGTGCCCGAGATGAGGAGGTAGATAACCGAGGGGTAGATGACCGAGAAGAACATGAACTTCTTGTTCCGCAGGGTGCGGGTGACTTCGAGCCTGATCAGTGCCCAGGAAAAGAAGCTCAGCATGCGGTCCTGGCCTCCTCGGCCTCGGTGATGGCGACGAAGGCCTGCTCCAGGCCGAGTCCGGCGACTTCGAGTTCGCGCGGGTAGAGGCCGAGTCCGTACACGGCGTGGACGGTCGCGTCGGCGTCGTGCGACTGGATCCGGACCCGGTTGCCGGTGATGTCGAGCACGGCAAGGAACGGCAGGCCGCGCAGGGCCGCCTCGTCGACCGGGCCCTCCAGCTCGAAGGAGATCCGGCGGGCCCCGGCCTTCGCCTTGATCTCGGCGGCGGTGCCGTCGGCGAGGAGCCGGCCCTTGTGGAGGACGAGGACTCGGTCGGCGATCGCGTCGGCCTCTTCGAGGTAGTGGGTGGCGAACAGGACGGTACGGCCCTGCTCGGCCTGCTCGCGCATGGTGGCCCAGAAGGCCTGCCGGGCGGTGACGTCCATGCCGGTGGTCGGCTCGTCGAGGACGATCAGGTCGTTGGCGCCGACGGTGGCGAGCGCGAAGCGGACGCGCTGTTCCTGGCCGCCGGAGAGCTTGTTGACCATCCGGTCGGCGATCTGCGCGATACCTGCGCGGGACAGCACCTCCGCCACCGGGAACGGCTTGGGGTGCAGGTCGCAGGCGAGGCCGACCAGTTCCTTGACAGTGACGTCCTCCATCAGGCCGCCGGTCTGGAGCATCGCGCCGACCCGGCCCGCGGCGATGGCGTTCTGCGGGGTCGTGTCGAACACCCGGACCGAACCGGAGTCGGCGGTGCGCAGGCCCAGCAGCAGATCCAGGGTGGAGGACTTCCCGGCGCCGTTGGGGCCGAGGAGTGCCACGGTCTCGCCGGGGTGCAGGTCGAGGCTGAGTTTGTCGACGGCGCGTACCGCTCCGTACGCCTTGCTGACCTGATCGAAGCGGACCGCGGCGGTCTTCGCCCCGGTGGCCCCGGCGGTTGTCGTTGTCATGCGTCAAGCGTGGCCGAGGAGGGGGTGGCCGCGGCAGGGCCGCCGGTCGTGGAAACGGGATGACAGATGTCATGCCGTGTCCGTGACGCCGATGTCGTCGGGCGGGGCGCTGCGGATACGGCGCCGCCCCCGGCCGGGGGTCCGGTCGGGGGCGGGTGTGCGGTGCGGTGCTCCGGGTCCTGCGGTCAGCCGTTGCCGCCGAGGTCGATGACCACGGTCCGCTCGGCAGGGGTCTTGCCGAGCAGCGCGCTCTGCATGGCGTGTGCCACGTCGTCCGCGCTGAGCTGGTGCTTCTTGCCGTCGCCCTTGGTGACCATGATGCCGTCGAAGACGCCGTCGCAGAGGGTGTCGATGGCCTTCTTGTCGTAGTGCGGGACCAGCTTGCCCTCGACGGGCACCATCGAGAGGATCTGCGGCAGCGACCTGGCCGGGCCGAACTGGATCTGCTTGGCACCGGCCTTGATGGTGATCAGGCCGGACATCGCGGGCTTCGCGAACTCCTTCATCGCCCGGTCCAGTTCGGCCTGGGTGATGGTGGGTTCGCTGGTGGTGACGGGCAGTTGGACGACCTTCGTCCGGCCGGTCTGCACCTGGGCGCGGTACGCGTCGCGCACCGAGGTCATCGACTGGTTGACGTCCAGCGTCTTGCCCGACTTCCCGGGTACGGCGACGGCCTTGCCCGGCTCGAACTTGATCGTGCCGTCGTTGGCCGAGCCCGAGACGCCCGCCAGGTCCGTCAGTGCGACGCCGAGCTTCTCCTTGTCGACCGGGATCACCGGGTCGACGGCGCGCTTGCCGCCGAAGAGCGAGCCGATGACGGAGACCGGGTTGTAGTCGCTGCCCGCCGCCTCGCGCACGGTCTCCTGGCTGTCCAGGGCGAGCCCGGCCTTGTCCGGCGCGAGCTCGGTCTTCCTGCCGTCCACCGAGAGCTGGAGCGGGGTCGCGGCACGCTTGCCGAGGGCGGCGTCCAGCTTGGTGACGCCCTCTTCCTTCGTGCCGCCGCCGATGTCGACGCCGAGGACGGTGGTGCCCTTGGGCACGTCGGAGTGGTTCATCAGCAGCCCGGCGCCGTACGCGACACCGAGCAGCACGACGACACCGGCGCCGAGGAGGACCAGCTTGGAGCGGCCCTGCTTCTTGGCGGGCGCGGGCGCCGGTTCGGGACGCGGGGCGGGAGCCTGCGGCCCGGCGGGACCGCCGGGTCCGGTGCCCATCGGGTCGGCCGGGCCGCGGGGCGCCGCTTCGGGGCCGTCCGCACCGGGCGTGCCCGGGAACAGGGACGGCGCCCGGAACTCCGGCGGAACGACGGGGATGCCGCTGGTGAGCGTGTCACCGGAGACGTTGCCGCCGGGACCGGAGGCGGCCGGGGCCGGGGCCGGGGCCGCGAACTGCGGCGTCAGCACCGCGGTGTCGTCGGACATCCGCGGCGGGCTGTCGGGGCCGGAACCCATCGGACCGGAACCCATGGGGCCTTGGCCGCCCGGTCCGCCGAGGTTCGGCGTGAGGGACGAAGTACCGGTGACCGGGCCCGTGGTGGGTCCGGCGGGGCCGGGGGTGCGCACGCCTAGGTTCGGCGTCGGACGCGAGCCGCCGGACGCGGGGCCACCGGTCCCGAAGTCGTCGGGGCGGGGGGCGCCCTGGTCGCCGCCGCGCTGCGGACCGTCCGAGAAGTACGGCAGATCGGCACGGGGCGGCTGGGGTGCGGCACCTCCGGCACCTCCGATGCCTTCGGCGCCACCGGCCGTACCGCCGCCGGGCGCACCGCCACCGGCGACCGAGGTGTTCGTCGGGGCCTTGCGCGGGGCGAACCAGTCGCTGCCGCTCTTCTCCCTGGCCGGCTTCTCGGCAGCCGGTTCCGCGCTCGCGGAATCGGTCCGGGCCTCGGCCGCCGACGGGGCGTCGGACACGCCCGGCGCACCGTCCGCCGCGGGCGAACCGGGGCGCGGAATGCTGCCGGTGCGCTCGGCGTCGGGGTTGTCGGTGTCGCCCACGGGCGTGCGCATGACGACGGGCGGGATGGGACGCGAGCCCGGAATGTTGATCCGGATACGCGTCGTCAGGGTCGTCTCGGTCCTCGGCTCCTCGGACTGGGACTGGTCCGCAGGCTCCGGGGCCCCCGCCGGGGCATCCTGCGAGGGGTGCAGCGACGGATACTGGCGGGATCCGTACGGCGGCGTCCCCGAGGGGTACGCGGCTCCTCCGCGCCCCTGGGGCCCGGAGGACGAACTGTCAGTTTCACGACTCAAAGCAGGTTCTCCCGATTGGCTCCGCCGCCCGTACTTCCCCCATGCCGCAGTCCAGGGGACGGCTCGGCGCGCGAACCACCATACTGGGCGCCGCCGGCGCACACCCCGCGACCGGGGGAAACGGCCGCGCGGACACCGGACGGACAAGGGGCATTACGGGATCGGACGTGGCACATTACTTGCCAGGTCGGCCACTGTCGGCGCCCTGTTGGGGCGACCGCGACATGGTGGCACAGATCACAGCGACAGCCATCCCGCCCAGCATGAAAAGAGTCAGGCCCAGTTCATCGCCGAAGACATAGTCGCCTTCCGGGCGCCCACCCAGCAGAACGACGATCGAAATCAGCCATCCCGCGGCGGGCGCCAGGGCGCCGAGCTGGGTGCCGAAGAGGAGGCGTCCGCCGTGGAAGAGCCCGGCCACGGCCAGCAGCGCGAGCAGCAATCCGGCGGGGAACCAGGCGGCTTGGACGAGTGCCCCGGCGAGCCCCACTAGCGCGCCCAGCACGGCGAGGCCCACATAGGAGGCGATCCGCCCGGGGTCGAGGGGCGCGGCGAGACCGGTGGGCGCGCCGCCCCCGGCGGCGTTCGAGGGGCGCGGTGCGCGCTGCTTGCCGCCGCTCATCGCTCCGCTCCCGCCACGCCCGCGAACAGGTCGTCCTCGCGGGCCCCCCGGGGGGCTCCGGAATCGCCGTGCACCAACTCGTAGTACTCGGTGGTGAAGAGGGGCTGGCCGAGGTCGTTGGAGAGGGCGAAGAAGGGGCCGTCCACGGAGATCTGGGTGGCGTGGGCCCGCATCGCGGCGCTCTTGGCGGCGGCGTGTGCCGTGCCGTCGATCCGCGCGGTGATCCTGGCGTCGTCGACCACGCCCGGTACGTCGTCGATGGCGGCGATGGCGGGGAAGGCGTCCGGCGCCGTCTCCCGGAGGCGGGCGAAGCCCTCCTCGGCGACCGTGCGGGGCACCCGGTTCCAGTAGATCTTGGCGATGGTGTGCGGGGCGCCGGACCCGGCGCGGTACCCGGGATCGGCGGCGAGCTCGGCTGCGCGCATCGCGACGCGGTGGGCCTGGATGTGGTCGGGGTGTCCGTAGCCGCCGTCGGGGTCGTAGGTGATCAGGACCTGCGGGCGCACCGAGCGGATCACCTCCACCAGGTGCCCGGCGGCGTCGTCCACGTCGGCGGCCCAGAAGGCGCCGGGGCGGTGGTTCTGCTCGGCGCCCATCATTCCGGAGTCACGGAAGCGTCCGGGCCCGCCCAGGAGCCGGTGGTCGGTGACCCCCAGCTCCTTCATCGCCGCGTCGAGCTCGCCCCGGCGGTACGGGCCCAGGGTGTCGTCCCGGTCGGCCGCGAGATGGGCGAGGGAGGGCGGGATGACCTCGCCCTCCTCGCCGAGCGTGCAGGTCACCAGGGTGACCTGGGCACCCTCGGCCGCGTACTTGGCCATGGTGGCGCCGTTGTTGATCGACTCGTCGTCGGGGTGCGCGTGCACCAGGAGGAGGCGCCGGGCGGGATGGTCCGTCATGGGGACCACCCTACGAGCCGGGCGCACCGATCACCGCCCGCGTCACCACCGCACCCCGCACACCCACCACCGCGCACCGACCGCCGACGGGCCGGGCCTCAGAACTTGAGGCTTCCGATCATGCCCGCCACATTCGTGGTCAGGTTCGAGATGCTCGGCGCGATCGACGAGCTGGCGAGATAGAAACCGAGCAGTGCGCAGACCACCGCATGTCCGCCCTTCAGTCCGGATTTCCGGATCAGCAGGAAGACGACGATCGCCAGCAGCACCACCGCCGAAATCGAGAGTGCCACGGCGGTTCACCTCCATCAGTACGGTCGGGACGGGCAGCACACATGGAGCCAGCAGGTTCATACCCACCGAGCGCTACGGATCATAACTATCCGTCGTAACGCATTGATCGGGGCACAGCAGCACGAGGGGCGCACGACCGGGCGGTCGGGGACTAGGTTCGGTGCATGACTTCGCAGAAGATCTCCTTTCCCCGTCAGCACGCCAGGACGATGCGGTTCACCCTCGGCGCCCCTCGGTCGTTCACCGTTTCACCCGACGGGGAGCGGGTGATCTTCCTGCGCTCGGGCTCCGGGACGGACCGTTCGGGCCAGTTGTGGGTCCTCGACCTGCCGAAGGACGGAGCGCCCCGGGAGCGCGTGGTCGCCGATCCCCAGGCCCTGCTGGGGGGTTCGGCGGAGCGGCTGTCGGCGCAGGAGCGGGCCCGGCGCGAGCGCAGCCGCGAGGGGTCGTCGGGGATCGTCGGCTACGCGGTGGACGCGGCGGCCGAGTTGGCCGCCTTCGCGCTCTCCGGGAAGGTGTACGTCGCCGAACTGCGGGCGGGTACGGCCCGCGCGCTGCCGGTGCCGGGCCCGGTGATCGACCCCCGGCCGTCACCGGACGGACGACACATCGCATATGTGTCCAAGGGTGCTCTGCGGGTCGTGGGCGCGGAGGGCGACGGCGACCGGGCGCTCGCCGAGCCGGACGGGGACGATGTCTCGTACGGTCTCGCGGAGTTCATCGCGGCCGAGGAGATGCAGCGCTCGCGCGGCTTCTGGTGGTCGCCGGATTCGGACCGGCTGCTGGTCGCCCGGGTCGACAACGCCCCCGTGCAGCGGTGGTGGATCGCGGACCCCGCGCACCCGGACCGCAGGCCCGCCGAGGTCGCCTACCCGGCGGCCGGAACGCCCAACGCCGACGTGCGGCTCTTCGTGCTGGGCCTGGACGGCGCCCGCACCGAAGTGGTCTGGGACCGGGCGCGCCACCCCTATCTGGCTCAGGTGCACTGGTCGTCACAGGGGGCGCCGCTGCTGCTGGTGCAGTCCCGCGACCAGCAGAGTCACCTCTTCCTCGCGGTGGACCCGGAGACCGGTTCGACGCGGACGGTGCATGCCGACGAGGACCCGATTTGGCTGGAAATCTTCCCCGGGGTGCCGGCCTGGGCGCCGGACGGCCGGCTCGTGCGGATCGCGGACGAGGGCGGGGCGCGGGTGCTCGCAGTCGGCGACCGGCTGCTGACCGGGGCGCAGTTGCAGCTCCAGGCGGTGCTGGACATCGGCGAGTCGGACATCCTGATCTCGGCCACGGCCGGTGAGGAGGCGGCCGAGCCGGAGCTCGGCGAGACCCATGTCTACCGGGTCAACGAACTGGGCGTGGAACGGATTTCCGAAGGGGCCGGGATGCACTCGGCGGTCCGCGCGGGCGGGGTGACGGTGCTGGTCACCCACTCCCCGGACCGGTCGGGGGCCCTGGTCCAGGTGGTCCGGGACGGCAAGCGGATCGCGACCGTGACGAGCCATGCGCAGGAGCCGGTTCTCTCCGCCCGGGTCCACCTCACCGAGGGGGGCGCACGGCGAATTCCGTGCGCCGTGCTGCTCCCCGAGGGGTACAAGGAGTCGGACGGTCCGCTTCCGGTACTGATGGATCCGTACGGCGGACCGCACGGCCGCCGGGTGGTCGCCGCGCACAATCCGCATCTGACGTCGCAGTGGTTCGCGAACCAGGGCTTCGCGGTCGTCGTCGCGGACGGCCGGGGCACACCGGGGCGTTCGCCCGGCTGGGAGAAGGCGGTCAAGAACAACCTGGTGCTCTCCTTGGACGACCAGGTCGAGGCCCTGCACGCCCTCGCGGACCGGTTCCCGCTGGACCTCGGCAAGGTCGCGATCCGCGGCTGGTCGTTCGGCGGATATCTGGCGGCCCTGGCCGTGACCCGTCGGCCCGACGTCTTCCACGCGGCCGTGGTCGGCGCCCCGGTGACCGACCAGCGGCTGTACGACACCCACTACACCGAGCGTTATCTCGGCGACCCGGCGAAGCAGCCCGAGGTGTACGCGCACAACTCGGTGGTCACCGACGAGGGGCTCTCGGAGGCCGCCGAGCAGGTGCGGCCGATGATGATCGTCCACGGCCTCGCGGACGACAACGTGGTGGTCGCGCACTCGCTCAGGTTCTCATCGGCGCTGCTCTCGGCCGGGCGCCCGCACGAGGTGCTGCCGCTCAGCGGGGTGACGCACATGACCCCGCAGGAGCAGGTGGCGGAGAATCTGCTGCTGCTCCAGGTCGACTTCCTGAAGCGGTCGTTGGGGCTGCTGGACTGAGATCCTGTCGGGTGACCTCCGACCGGGCGGTCACCCGACAGGCTCCGAGCCACCGCCCTCCCCGTCACCAGCCGGGCGGCGGCTGGGACGGGGGCGGCGGCCCGAAGACGCCGGGGCGCGGATAGCCGTACCCCTGCCCGTAGCCCTGGTCGGGCAGCGGCGGGGGTGCGGCCGGGCCCGGCCGGGCCAGCGCCAGCAGCACCACGACGCCGACGAACACCTCGAAGAACCCGGTCGCCACGGTGAGCTGGGCCTCGACCGGCAGATCGGCGAAGTGCTCCAGCAGCTCTTCGTGCACCGACCGGGCCACGCCCACCCCGCCGCCGCCCAGCAGCAGCGCGGCGGCGATCAGGCCGAACGGGCGCGCGTGCACGGCGCGCGGCAGCCCGCTCACCCCCGCGAACAGGCAGAGCAGCGCCAGGACGGCCGTGAACCAGCCGGGCGGCGGGTCGGTCAGTCCCTGGAAGATCTTGTCCCCGCCCAGGAACCAGTCGGGGTAGATGTACGGGATCCGCACCGCCTGACGGATCTCCCAGGCGATCGTGACCGCTCCCGCCGCGCCGAGGCAGAGGAAGGCGATCACCCCCGCGCCCTGCCCCGGCCGGGCCGGGGCGCCTTCGGAGAAGTCGTGCGGTGCCCGGCGGCCGGCCGCCGCGGTGATGATCAGCGCGATGCCCGCCGCGAGCGACGCGAAGGCGCAGAGCAGGGCGCGGGTGCGGAGGTCGTCGACGAACCGGCCGTCCATCCGGGGCTCGCCGATGTTCCAGAGTCCGGGCAGCCGTACCACGATCGTGAGCACGCCCGTGGCGACCAGCGCGGCGGCGGCCACCGAGGACCGCAGGGACGCGACGGCCGCGGCGACGTACACCACGAACAGCACCACGTCGTACGGTGAAGTGGCCGGGCTCAGCGTAATCTGCGCGTCGCGATAGCCGGCCCAGTAGTGCCACAACCGCTCGATGCCGTCGGCCGCCCTGACGTCCCGTACGACCCAGCCCGCGACGATCAACGCGAGCGCGGCGCAGAGAACGGCACCTGTGACCCTTGCCCCCCGAGTGAGTATCACCCGAGCGATACTTCACCGTCCCCGCCCGCCGGACAAGGGGTTCGTCGGCGTGGTGCGTCAACGGGCAGCCGGCCGGGAGGACTTGGCGGCCTCCCGGCCGGTACACGGCACCCGCACGGCCGTACCCGGACATGCTGGCCGGTCCGTATACCGGACGTGAGACGCCCGGGTTGCCCACGCGTTAACGCGCCCGCGTCAGCCGCCCCGGGCGGACCCGGACGGAGCCGCCCCGTTCTCCCCGTTCTCTCCGTCCGAACCCTCCGAACCGTCTGCACCCTCCGAGCCCTCCGAGCCCTCCGGCGGACCGTCCTCCTGCGCCGTCTCCCCCGGCGTCTCCTCCGCCGCCTCACCCGGCGCCTCCTCCGCCGCCTCACCCGGCGTCTCCAGCAGCCCCTCAGGCGGCACCACCTGCTTCTCCTCCGCGAAGTGGCAGGCCGAGTCGTGCCCGGCCGGGGTGTCCGCCAGCCGGAAGACGGCCGGGACCGCCAGCAGCGGCACCTCCAGTTCGCACCGCTCCTGCGCCTTCCAGCACCGGGTGCGGAAGCGGCAGCCGGAGGGCGGGTTGGCGGGCGAGGGGACGTCGCCGTGCAGGATGATCCGCTCCCGGTGCTCCCGGGCCGCCGGGTCCGGCACCGGGACGGCGGACAGCAGCGCCTGGGTGTACGGGTGCGTGGGGTGGTCGTAGATCTGCTCGTCGGAGCCGATCTCGACGATCCGGCCCAGATACATCACCCCGACCCGGTCGGAGATGTGCCGGACGATCGACAGGTCGTGCGCGATGAAGACGTAAGCGAGCCCGAACTCCGCCTGGAGCCGGTCCAGCAGGTTGACGACCTGCGCCTGCACGGAGACGTCGAGGGCGGAGACGGGTTCGTCGGCGACGATGATCTCGGGGTTCAGCGCGAGACCGCGGGCGATGCCGATGCGCTGGCGCTGGCCGCCGGAGAACTGGTGCGGGTAGCGGTTGATGTACTCCGGGTTGAGGCCGACGACGTCCAGCAGGTCCTGCACCTTGCGGCGCCGCTCCCCCTTCGGGGCCACCTCGGGGTGGATCTCGTACGGCTCCCCGATGATGTCGCCGACCGTCATGCGCGGGTTCAGCGAGGTGTACGGGTCCTGGAACACCATCTGGATGTTCCGGCGTACGGCCTTCAGGGCACGGCCGGACAGCTTGGTGATGTCCTCGCCCTTGTACTTGATCGCGCCGGCCGTCGGCTGTTCCAGATGGACCAGCATCTTCGCCACGGTCGACTTGCCGCAGCCGGACTCCCCCACGATGCCGAGCGTCTCGCCCGCCGCGAGGTCGAAGGAGACCCCGTCGACCGCCTTGACGGCGCCGATCTGCTTCTTGATCAGGATGCCCTGGGTCAGCGGGTAGTACTTGACCAGATCGCGGACCTCCAGGATCGGTTCGCCGCCTTCGCGCGCTTCAGCGTGCATCGAGCGTCTCCTTCCAGAAGTAGCAGGCGCTCTCGCGGTGCTCGGCCACCTCGAACAGCGGCGGCACCTCGCCCCGGCAGATCTCCTGGGCCATCGGGCAGCGCGGGTTGAAGGCGCAGCCGGGCGGGATGTGCAGCAGGTTGGGCGGCAGGCCCTTGATCGCGTACAGCTCCCGGCCCTTCTGGTCCAGGCGCGGGATCGACCGGAGCAGGCCCTTGGTGTACGGGTGGGCGGGCGCCCGGTAGATCTCGTGGACCGGGGCGGACTCGACGATCCGGCCCGCGTACATCACGGCGATCTTGTCGGCGACGTCCGCGACCACGCCCAGGTCGTGGGTGATCAGGATCAGGCCCATGTTCAGCTCGCGCTGGAGCTCGGCGAGCAGGTCCATCACCTGGGCCTGGACGGTCACGTCGAGGGCGGTGGTGGGTTCGTCCGCGATGATCAGCGACGGTTCCAGCGCCATCGCCATGGCGATCATGATGCGCTGTCGCATGCCGCCGGAGAACTGGTGCGGGAAGTTCCCGACACGTTCCTTCGCCGCCGGGATGCGGACCCGGTCCATCAGTTCGACGGCCTTCAGCTTCGCGTCCTTGTGGGACATCCCCCGGTGCACGACGAACATCTCGCCGAGCTGCTCCCCGACGCTGAGCACGGGGTTGAGGGAGGAGAGCGCGTCCTGGAAGATCATGGCCATCTCCTGGCCGCGGATCTTCCGGCGTTCGTCCTTCTTCATCTTCAGCAGGTCGCGGTCCTTGAAGAGGATCTCGCCGCCGCTGATCTTTCCCGGGGGCATGTCGAGGATGCCCATGATGGCCTGGGCGGTGACCGACTTGCCGGAGCCCGACTCGCCGAGGACGGCCAGCGTCTCGCCCTCGGCCACCGAGTAGTTGACCCCGTTGACGGCCTTGGCCACTCCGTCGCGGGTGTGGAACTCCACGTGCAGATCGCGCACTTCGAGCAACATGGCAGCGGGCTCCTCAGCGCAGCTTGGGGTCGAGGGCGTCGCGCACCGCGTCGCCGAGCATGATGAAGGCGAGCACGGTGACCGCCAGGGCTCCGGCGGGCCAGAGCAGCATGTGCGGGGCGTTGCGGATGTACTGGGAGGCGGCGGAGATGTCGATGCCCCAGGAGACGGCCGGCGGTTTCAGGCCGACGCCGAGGAACGAGAGGGTCGCCTCCAGCGAGATGTACGTACCGAGCGCGATGGTCGCCACGACGATGACCGGCGCGATGGCGTTCGGGGTGATGTGGCGCAGCATCATCCGCGAGTTGGAGGCGCCGAGCGCCCGTGCCGCCTGTACGTAGTCGTTCTGTTTGGCGGTGATCACGGAGCCGCGGGCGATGCGGGCGATCTGCGGCCAGCCCAGCAGCACGATGAAGCCGATCACCGGCCAGACGGTGGAGCTGGTGACCACGGAGAGGAAGACCAGGCCGCCGAGGACCACGGGGATACCGAAGAAGACGTCGGTGAGGCGGGAGAGGATCGAGTCCCACCAGCCGCCGAAGAACCCGGCCAGGCCGCCGAGGACACCGCCGAGCAGGGTGACGCCGAGGGTGGCGCAGACGCCGACGGTCACCGAGTTCCTGGCCCCGTAGACGGTACGGGTGTACACGTCGCAGCCCTGTCCGTCGAAGCCGAAGGGGTGGCCGGGCTGGGAGCCCTGCTGAGCCTTGGCCAGGTCGCAGTTGAGGGGGTCCTGGTCGGCGATCAGCGACGGCCAGATCGAGATGATCACCAGGAAGAGGATGATCAGGGCGGAGATGATGAAGACCGGGTTGCGGCGCAGGTCCCGCCAGGCGTCGGACCACAGGCTGCGCGGCTTCTCGGCCGGGCCGGTGCCCTCGGGGCCGCCGGGTGTCTTTTCGAGGGTCGTGCCCTCTTCCAGGGCGAGGTCCATCACGCCTCCCGCTCCGGCCGGTGAGATCGACTCGTCCGGTGTCTGCTCAGGCATAGCGGATCCTCGGGTCGAGTACGGCGTACAGCAGGTCGACGATCAGGTTCGCCGCCAGGAAGACGAGGACGAGGATGGTGACGAAGCCGACGACCGTCTGGGAGTTCTGGCGCAGGATGCCCTGGTAGAGCTGGAAGCCGACGCCGTGGATGTTGAAGATCCGCTCCGTGACGATCGCCCCGCCCATCAGCGCGCCCACGTCGGTGCCGATGAAGGTGACGACCGGGATCAGTGAGTTGCGCAGCAGGTGCCGGATGACGACGCGGCGTCTGGGCAGGCCCTTGGCGACGGCGGTACGGACGTAGTCGGCGCGGGCGTTCTCCGCGATGGAGGTCCGGGTGAGCCGGGTGACGTACGCCAGGGAGACCGAGGCGAGGACGAGGCCGGGCACGAGCAGCTCGTTGAAGGGGGCCTCCGGCGAGACGGAGGGTTTGATGATGCCCCACTCGACTCCGAGGAGGAGCTGGAGCAGCAGGCCGGTGACGAAGGTCGGAATGGAGATGACGACCAGGGTCAGGATGAGCACGGTGGTGTCGACGGGGCGGCCGCGGCGCAGGCCGGTGACGACGCCGAGGCTGATGCCGATGACGATCTCGAAGACGATCGCGACGACGGTGAGCCGGATCGTGATGGGGAAGGCGGTGGCCATCAGCTCGGTGACCTTCTGCCCGTTGAACGCGGTGCCGAAGTCGCCGGTGAAGACATTGCCCATGTAGGTGAGGTATTGCTGCCAGACCGGCTTGTCGAGGCCGAACTCCGCGCGGAGCTGGGCCTCGGTCGCGGGGTCGCACGCGCGGTCGCCGCAGAGACCCGCGATGGGGTCGCCCATCACGTTCACCATGAGGAAGATCAACAGCGTGGTGCCGAAGAAGACCGGGATCATCTGCAGCAGCCGCCGGATCACATAACGTCCCATGCAGGGCTCCGGGGGTCGCGGGGTCAGGGGCTCGGGGCTGGGGAGTGACGCGTCGGGGACGGGCAGGCCGGGTGGCCGGTGCCAGGAGCGCACCGGCCACCCGGCCTCAACGGGTCACTTGACCTTGATCTGCTCGTAGACCGGGACGCTGAACTGGTTCAGCGACACGTTGGAGATCCGGTCCGAGTAGCCGGCGCTGCCGTTCTGGTACCAGAGCGGGATGACGGGCATCTGGGCGACCAGGACCTTCTCCGCGTCCTGGAAGGTCGCCACGGCCTTCGCTCGGTCGGACTCGGCGTTGGCCTTGTCGACGAGCCCGTCGAACTCCTTGTTGCTCCACTTGCCGTCGTTGGACGAGGCGTCGGTGTAGTACAGGGGCTGGAGGAAGTTCTGGATGAGCGGGTAGTCCATCTGCCAGCCGGCCCGCCAGGCACCGGTCAGCTTCTGCTGGGTGACCTGGTTGCGGAAGTCGGCGAAGGTGCCGACCGGGGCGCCGACGCACGCCTTGTTGTTGCCCATCACCTTGTTGATGCTGTTGCAGACGGCGTCGACCCACTCCTTGTGGGAGCCGGTGTCACCGTTGTACGAGATCTTGAGCTGGCCGCCGGGGATGCCGCCGCCCTCCTGGATCAGCTTCTTGGCGTTCGCCGCGTTGTACTCGCAGGGCGCTCCGCACAGCCCCTCCTTGAAGCCGCCGTCCACGCCGAGGACCGGGGAGGTCCAGTCGGAGGCGGGGGTGCGGGTCTTCTGGAAGATCTGATCGGTGATCTGCTGGCGGTTGATCGCCATCGACAGGCCCTGCCGGACCTTGGCGCCGTTCGGGGTGTCCCACTTCTTGTCGTAGAAGGGGAAGGCGAGGGTCTGGATGATGCCGGCCGGGGTGTTGATGTACCGGTCGCCGAGGTCGGCCTTGACGTTCTTCAGCTGCGAGGCGGGCACGTCGTCGACGAGGTCGAGGTTGCCGGCCGTCAGGTCCGTGTAGGCGGTGTTGTTGTCGGTGTAGACCTTGAGGTCGATGCCGCCGTTCTGGGCCTTGTCGTCCCCGGGGTACTTGTCCCACTTGCGCAGGCTCATCGAGGAGCCCTTGGTGTACTTGTCGACGGTGTACGGCCCGTTGCCGATCGGCTTGGCCACCCAGGCGGCGTGGTCGGTGTAGAACGCCTTGGGCAGTGGGGCGAAGGCCGGGTAGCCGAGGGTGTCCGGCCAGAGGGAGAACTTCTGCGACAGCTTGACGGTGAACGTCTTGTCGTCGACGACCTTGAGGCCGGAGAGGGTTTTCGCGGTGGAGCTGCCGGTGTCCGGGTGGACGTCCTTGTAGCCGTCGATGTAGCCGAAGAAGTAGGCGTTCTTCTGATTGTTCTTCAGCAGGGCGCCGTAGTTCCAGGCGTCCACGAACGACTTGGCGGTGATCTTCTCTCCGTTGCTGAAGGTCCAGCCGCCCTTCAAGGTGATCGTGAAGTTCTGGCTGTCCTTGGTGTCGATCTTCTCGGCGAGCATGTTGTCGGCCGCGCCGGTCTTCGGGTCGTACCGCTTGAGCCCGCGGAAGATCATGTCGAGGACCTTGCCGCCCTGCACCTCGTTGGTGTTCGCGGGTTCCAGCGGGTTCTGCGGGTCACCCCACGAAGAGCTCACGATTCCGTTCGCCCCACCGCCGCCGCCACTGCTGCTGCCCCCGCCGCCACATGCCGTCGCCGCCAGGGCGACGACGACCGCACATGCGGCCCACCTGGCCTGTGTGGCTCCGCGCATGGAGTGCCTCCTCGTAGTGCTCCGTCTCACGTACGGTCAAATATCACCGCATCACGGACATCACGCACATTTACTCCACCCATTCGGGCGCGCCGGAGCCCACCCGAGTGGCACCTCGCGACCGGAGGAGCTCCGGACGCGACCCCCGACAGACGGCGGAGCGATAACGGCCACGCATCGAATGCGCATCGACCGCGACCGCGGGCGACCGGCCGTACGAATTCCGAGACATCCACGCCCGCATATCGGATTCATTGCCGGACTTCACCCGTTAAGTCGCGAATGCATCTTCGCTATAGCTAAGCGGAATCAAAGACACCCCCTAATTCAGGTCATGAATTGGTCAAATTTCCAAAGAGCGTGCCAAGGGCGTCGGACATTCATTGACCCTGCATGAATTGCGTTGAAAAAGTCCGGGTAGCCCGTAGGTGTTGCCCTGCGGAGTCCTTCGACCCTCCGGGCCAGGAGCACCATGACAAGTCCAACCACGAACGCAGCCAAGACAGTTGAAGCGGTGGCCGCGAAGTCGCAGATACCGGGCACTTCGACACCCAAGGGCGCCGAAGGGCGCTCGCCGGGAAAGCTGGCCTGGCGGCGCTTCAAGCGCGACCGCACCGGCGTGATTTCGGCCTATGTGGTCATTGCCTTCTTCCTGTTGGCCATCTGCGCACCACTGATCGCCAAGCTCTACGGCAAGGATCCGTACACCACGTACGGCCAGGACAACCCTGAACTGCTCAACGGCTTCGGCTATCCGGCCCTGCCCAACGGCGGTATCAGCGGCGACTTCTGGTTCGGTATCGAGCCCCAGCTGGGCCGGGACGTCTTCACGTTCCTGCTGTACGGGATCCGCACCTCGCTGCTCATCGCGGCGGCGGCCACCATTCTCGTCACGGTCATCGGCGTGGTCATCGGTGTCACCGCCGGCTACCTGGGCGGCAAGACGGACTACTTCATCGGCCGGGTCATCGACATCCTGCTGTCGTTCCCGTCGACGCTCTTCTTCATCGCCTTCATGCCGGTCGTCTACGGGCTGTTCGTCTCGCCGGACGACGAGATCCCGACGTCGCTGCGGGCCACCTGTCTGATCCTCGCCCTCACCGGCTTCGGCTGGGCCTCGATGGCCCGTCTGCTGCGCGGCCAGGTACTGGCCCTGCGCGAAAGGGAGTTCGTCGAGGCCGCGAAGGTGACCGGGGCCTCGCCCGCGCGGATCATCTTCAAGGAACTGCTGCCGAACCTCTGGACGCCGATCCTGATCCAGTCCACCCTCGCCCTGCCGGCCTTCGTGACGGCCGAGGCGGGTCTGGCCTTCCTCGGTGTCGGCATCATCGACCCGACTCCCGACTGGGGCGTGATGATCCAGCGCGGGGCGTCGTTCTACACGGACGACATCACCTTCATGCTCTTCCCGGGCATCTCGATGATCATCTTCGTGCTCGCCTTCAACCTGCTCGGCGACTCCGTACGCGACGCGCTCGACCCGAAGTCCAAGGGCTGAGCCTTCGTTCCGCACAGCCCGGCCTCCGTGGTCCGGCCTGCCGTTCCTGCTTCGTCCACCGACCTCAAGGACCGATACGCATGTCTTTCTCCCGCAGAAACTTCCTCATCGCCACCGGTGTGGCGGCCGCGAGCTCCACCGTACTGACCGCGTGCAGCAGCGGTGACGCGGGCGGCGGCAAGGGGAGCGGCGACGGCCCCAAGAAGGTCACCGGCAACAAGGGCGCCGAGATCCTGGTCGGCACCAAGGCCGACTCCACCGGTCCCGCCCCCGAGGTCCCGGGCGCGGTCAAGGGCGGCACGCTCTACACGATGGAGACGATGGACTGCGACCACCTGGACCCGGCACAGATCTGGTCGTCCTACGAGAGTCTCCTCACCCCGCTGTTCATGCGTGGCCTGGTCGGCTACAAGGTGGCCAACGACGGCACCACCACCCTCGTGGGCGACCTCGCCACCGACGCCGGCACCACCAAGGACGGCGGCAAGACCTGGTCCTTCACCCTGAAGGACGGCGGGAAGTGGGAGGACGGCTCGGACATCACGATGGAGGATGTCCGCCACACCTTCGAGCGGCTCTTCGCCAAGTTCGTGACGTTCGGCCCGCGTTACCCGCAGGAGTGGCTCGTCGGCGGCGAGAAGTACAAGGGCCCCTACGAGGGCAAGCACCTGGACTCCATCGAGATCGACGGCAAGACCGTCACCTTCCATCTCAAGGAGGCCCGCGCCGACTTCAACTTCACGCTGGGCATGCGTTCCTTCTCCCTGGTGCCGAAGAAGCACGACAACAAGGAGGACTACGACAAGAAGCCGTTCTCCTGCGGCCCGTACAAGATCGACGCCCGGCAGGTCGGCAAGTCGATGTCGCTGTCGCGCAACCCGCACTGGGACCCGAAGACGGACCCGATCCGCAACGCGTACCCGGACAAGTTCCAGATGCAGTTCGGCTTCCAGTGGCTGGCGTCCACGGACCGCTACATCGCGGACCAGGGCAACGACCAGCACACGGTGTCGATCTTCAACGAGGTCGCGGCCGAGCGCATCCAGAAGGCCCTCGGTGACCCGGCGCTGAAGAAGCGCATCATGACGCACCTCGACGCGGCGACGTACTACTACGCGATCAACACCAAGCGGATCCCCGACGTGAAGGTCCGTCAGGCGCTCAACCACGCCTGGCCCTCGCAGCAGACCCAGCTGATCCGCGGCGGCGCCTCCTCCTCCGAGATCGCCACCACGATCATCAGCCCGCTCACCCCGGGCCACATCGACTTCGACCTCTACGGCAAGAAGAAGAAGCCCGCCGGTGACCCGGACAAGGCCAAGCAGCTGCTGAAGGAGGCCGGCAAGGAAGGCCAGAAGATCATCATCGCCTTCCAGCAGTCCGACAACGCGGTCAAGCAGGCGGTCGCCATCAAGAACGCGCTCACCAAGGCGGGCTTCGACGTGGTGACGAAGCAGGTCGACAAGACCTCCTTCTACAGCCAGATCGCCCAGATCGACAACCACTACGACATGTTCGCGGCCGGCTGGTCCGCCGACTGGCCGGGCGGCTACACGGCCCTCCAGCCGACCTTCGACGGCCGGGTGATCGCCGACGGCGCGTCCAACTGGCCGCAGCTGAACGACGCGGGCGTCAACAAGGCCATCGACGCGGCGGCCAAGATCACCGACACGGAAGAGGCCAACAAGGCCTGGGGGGCGATCGACCGGCAGATCATGGAGCTGGCCGCGTGCGTGCCGGACTACTGGCCGATCCGCAACTGGCTGTACGGGTCCAAGGTCGGCGGCGTGGTCTACGACGGCGGGAACAACGGCATCGCGATCACCAAGCTCTACGCCAAGGCGTGATCCCGAGGGGGGGGGCGGGCCGCCCCCCCCGCCCCCCCCCCGCTCCGGCTTTTTCCCCCGCACGGGCCCCCCCCGGCCGGGCCCCCCCCCCCCACGCACCACAACAAGATGGGGTTGTGTGTCCC